>JAJPJI010000005.1 GCA_021324305.1 Gammaproteobacteria bacterium
CTGGCAGTCAATGCAAAAAGTGATGAAGCTGAAGAAATCCATGCAAATTGTCTTGCACACAAATTCAAGAGACAACTCTCTCCAATAGAAAGCAAGACCGTGCAAGAGCTTTATGGGATATTTGACCAGTTTGAAATGGTTTTGAAAGACGATCTGGAAACAGATTATACCCGTTATAAATGTTACCTCGCTCTCGCGCAAACCTGTTTATTCGCATATAAAAGCAACCCGCAAACCTATCGGTATTTAGGCATGTTTGCCTGGTGTTGTTTATGCGAAGCATCAACCTATGCGCCGCGGACAGCAGCAAACCAGATCAATCAAATGCTGTTACAGCATACCGTTACCTTTATGCCAGCAAATACCGCGAGTCAGGTAAAGGACTTTCATGAAATCAAAAAACTCCAGGATTACCCAAAATTTTCCGAGGAAATATGTGATTTCATATTTTCCCGAATTACTCATTACTGGCGCCAGGCGGCATCCGCAAGTGAAGAAGCCAGTCTGATAGTATCGCTGTTCAGAAAATTGATTGGAAATATAAATACCTATGCCATGCTGGATGCGAGCCTCGAAGGTGAAATAAACAAATTAAATGAATTAGGCCTGGAAAAAAAGACGTTCCGACACACGACCCATTTATTTAATTATTTAGTCACCTGCCTGACATTAGATCTATCCAAAAGCAAACTACTCAGCCGTTATCTGACCTTTATAGAAAAAAACAGTATCTATTTCAGAAAAGATTTTATCTTCAATTATACAACATTCGATGACACTAACTTGCAGTTCAAGAAGCGTAACGGTAATTATTTTCCAGGGTTATTCGATGCCAGAAAAACGCACGAAAGCGAACTCGCACTCATTTTCTCGAATATCAAACAGAACGACAAGATTACGATTGACGCTCATTGTGATGGCAAAACTATCGATGTCATCCTTGGAAAAAAAATAGTCTCAAAATCAGCGGAAGAATTCGCCCTGGTGCTTGCCAAGTTACTTAGTCAATCTAAAGTCGGAAGCGGCGAAATCACCATCAACCTGATTATCTGCCATGGCGCAGGCTCTGAACCGTTAAACATTCTTCCTGAAAATAGCTTTGCTTTTGAACTTTGTCAGTCCCTGATAAAAAACAAGATCAACGCAACAGTAATTGCGCGATCAGGTGTTGTGCGCGTTGACTCGAATAGCGGACAAAAATCAGCCTCATTGATTCATCATAAAGCAGGGAGCAAGTTCCTGTTCAAAGGCACTAATAATGATGAAATAATGATTCAATGCTTTAATTATGATTCACGATCGTGGGAAAATTACACGCCAAAATTCAGCAAAAATTCGGTGAATGCTTTAACCAGGGTCAACACAAATTAATTTGGAATGGCAGCGCTGGAGAGCAATACGAGCGCATCAGGCATCATTGGAGTAATGCCTGGCTAGCGCCGCCGAGCAGCCCAGATTACAAGACAGCCGAGAATAACCAGGCCAACGCCATAATAAGTCCATCGGATTTCATTAATCATAAAGCTGCGCGCCGGCCATTGGATATAATCGAGGCCCTGTCCAATCCATATCAATCCAATAATTAAAAAAAGAGCACCAAGAAACAACCAGAAGATTTTCATGCACATTATCCCATATAGAAAATATCAGTCATCATTTTAATGACAAAGAACGCATGCTGTGCGATTCATCCAAATGACAACCGTATTCACGACAACGATCAGCCAGTAATCCATGCTTATGCAGATATACATTATTATTCTTTTCTATCATTTCATCAACCCTGACGTTGACATAATCATCCATGATTTTCTCAAATTGCCGCAATGCTTCCTCGACCGAATAACGCTCATCGCGCAGATTGGAATTTATACATTTCAGTGTATCCAGAATCCTGTTTTTTTCTTCAAGCCGCAAATCCAGGCTGACATCTGAAAAAATATTAGTGAATGTATATTCAAGTGAATCATATAAATCTGTTCCTGGCTCATCAGCGCCAAATACCATTCCTATGACAATCGACATTGAGAAAATATCTGATTTTGCATCTGTGCGATTATGCAGAAAAACTTCCAATGGAATATATCCCGGCGTCCCTTGCAAGTCATCAGTATCATTTTCGTCTGCAGACTTGCTTAAACCAAAATCAAATATTTCAATTTCACCAGAATCAAGGTCAAGCATGACATTTTCAGGCTTGATGTCCCTATGAATGATGCCGCGGCAGTGCAATTCATGCAGCTTTCTTAATAAATTGACGGTAATTTTAAGCCGCTGATATGCTGTCAAATGTAACTCATCACGATACAATCTTGAAATAACAGAATACAGATTACTGCCATTTAATTTACGCATGACAGAATAACTCCTGACATGATCCCTGTCCAAATGAAGTATAACCGGTGCCTTGATATGCAAGTTACCCGCCATCCTCGATAATTTGCTTTCCTTGTATAATTCTGACAGATCTTCTTCGCTAAATATCTGCACCTTGACAACACGGTTCTTGTTTTTTTTGGCCTGAAGAGCATTTTCACAAACTGCAAGCGTACATAAAACTTCAAAAACTTCGCTAAATCCCCCCTCTCCGATTATATTTTCATGGTTGACGACCTCAAATCGTTCTTCATCGGGATTACGGTTACGAGGCCTGCGGATGATATCGTGGGTCAGGACTACATTGCAAAGCCTGAACTGATTCATTGTTTCATCATAATACTGCGTGAGATATTTTTTATTTCGCTCGAATACATTGCAATGTTTATTGCGAAGCAATATTTTTTTTAGCAAAACTGAATCGGCTTTATTAAGATTTGCAGGATTGATTTTAATTGTTTTCATAACACCTCCATGTCATTTTAATCCAATCAAAATCACAGATATCTGTTAATTATATTAACTTTCCGCGTGATAATATTAATTTAATCTTAAATGCTTTTTGAATGATAATGTGATTAACATTATGATAAACTAACTAACACCGTATAAAATTTGCAAGGATTGCAGCCATGATACGATTATTTACACTGGTTTGTGCCACACTTTCGCTCGCCGTTATTTCTTTTTCAGCATATTGTGAAAATTATGGGTTTCTCAGCAATAGCGCAATGAGTTATTTCACGAAGGAAGACTGGCAAATTTTCAACAAGACTCAGCAATCTGTTCTTGATCATGGCAAAGCCGGCGTAAAAACCCAGTGGAAGAATCCGCAATCTGGCAGCTATGGTTACATGATACCCTCAAATATCATGCGCGAAAATGGAATGATCTGCCGCAAACTTACTTTTTTTAACAATGCAAATCGCATTAGCGGAGAAGGCTCTTACAAATTTTGCAAAACAAACGGCAAATGGAAGATTTATTAACGTTGTATTAGCATGAATCTTGAGCCCCGGCTTAAAACACGCTGGGTAAACTCTGCAGTTTGCGCGGCAATCCAGACTGAAATTATTTCAGCTTATTTTCTGCTCCTGCAGTGCACTCAACATGCATTGCAAAGTTCCCATCCCCTGGCAAATCTCTGAATAAGCCATGCAAATTCAGACACCGTTGCATAGCGTCACTATCGCTGCTCCGTTTGGATTTACTTTGTAAAAACTCAACCCTTGTCTTTACCATGCTTTCAATTTCGCGCTGCAAGGCTTGTTTTCTGCTTGCAAAAAGATGGTCTGGCGTCACTTTGAAAACCGAAGTATCAATTGACATTCTATCATCCCTGCTAGCCGTATCGATTTTCATGTGAGTGATTTCTGAATTTAAGGACTTTTTGCATCTATGCGCTTTTGCGGCCTTGACCAAGGCAGCAAACAGGTTTTTGTTTTTTTTGATATCTGATTCGGTGCGAGACATAAACAGATCACTATTATATTCATTCGACAAGCGCAGATGTACCAATCCCTTTAATGCAACCTCGGGATGAAATTGCAATCCATAAACAGGCACCCCAAACTGCGATTCAACAGCTTCAATATTGGCCTTTGAATCCTGAGAACGAGCCACCACTTTCAAATAGTCGCCGTTGGTAGCCGAAATCATTTTCTTGCCGCCAATTTCTTCCACGACCTGATAATGCACTCCAAAGAAAGTCTCCAAAATAATTTTCTCATTTTCTTTTGGCCTGATCTGGGGATTAATGATTTTTTCCAGTTCAGAATGTGCATCGACTGCAATTCGTTCATAATCAAGAATTCCCTGTTTGCGTAGATCATCCTCACTCAAGTCTGTCAGCACACCCCCCAAATATACGTTTAGCACCTGGTGTCCGCCGCATATTGCCATGATGGGGATTCCTCTCTGCAAGGCGACATGTGTTAAAGCCATTTCTGCAATTGATCTTTCCAGATCAGTCTTCTCGCCATTGACAGATTTACCGTACAAACGTGGATCAACCATAGCCGGATTGCCAGACAGAATCAGACCATCAATATCATCAAGAAAACTTGATGCACGTACCTTAGCTGCCTGAAATACCTGCTGCAATTGCCTTTCATCCTGAAAGATGGTTTCAATATTCCCCATGGGCGGGACTATTTTCCTGTAATCGGCATCGACAGGATGAACATCCAGCTCGGATACTGCGTATCGCAAAGAAAGCGCTGCACCGCCGCTGGCCGGATTAAAAGTCACAGCAACTCTGGGACGCATATTCACTGTTAAATTCCTGTGGTTTATATTTACTAATGTACAAATATTAGCATCGCTATAAACAATATTGCACCAACAGATTCATATCAAGGTCTCGAATCTGAAATACATAAAAAATATCATATAATTAATGTCGTAATGACCGGGTGAACAGCATGATAGATATGCATGAAAATGAATTGGAGATAAATGAGAGCCTGGTCTACAGGCTTCTCAAGAATCAATGCCCGCATTGGTCTGAAATGCCACTAAAAGTCATCAAGTCCAGCGGCACAGACAATGCATTATTTCATTTGGGTGAGGAGTATGTTATTCGGCTTCCTCGGATTGATTGGGCAGCTGAAAGCATCAATAGAGAATACGAATGGGCTCCCAGGATTGCGCGATGTTTGAAAACCCCAGTCTCCACGCCTTTGTTCAAGGGCACTCCTGACAGATCCTATCCCTGGTGCTGGACCATACACAAATGGAATCCCGGCCATAACCCAGGTTTTGAAAATGAAAACGAATATACACTGTTGGCCATGGACTTGGCTCAATTTTTAAATGATCTGCATGGCATCAAGCTGGCTAATGGGCCTGCTTCACGGCGCGGCATTTCTTTAAAAAAGGTAGATGCTGAAACAAGAAAATCCATAGCCGCTCTGGAAGGCGAGATTGATACTCAATCGATTACATCTTTATGGGATGAATTATCACATACTCCCTCATGGAATAACGATCCTGTCTGGGTACATGGCGATTTTTTACCAGGCAATATCCTGGTTCAAGATAATCGTCTAAGCGCCGTAATCGATTTTTCTGACGTGGGCATCGGGGATCCAGCGTGTGATCTCATCATTGCCTGGAGCCTGTTTAATATGCGCTCAAGAGTTGTGTTCAGAGAAGCGCTGAAAGACATAGATGATAATACATGGAAAAGAGGCCGAGGCTGGGCATTATCAATCGCGTTAATCATGCTGCCATATTATAAAAATACAAATCCGGTGCTGGCTGCACTGGCAAGACGAATGCTAAAAAATGTAACCGCATGATCCGGGAAGAACATTTACCGGGATGCCAGCAATATTGGATATATGGTATATTAATAGTATGCGCTTATTCAAATTAGCCGGATTTGAAGTAAAACTTGACTGGTCCTGGATTTTTCTAGCCATTCTCATTACCTGGTCACTTGCTGCAGGATATTTCCCAGCGAATTTTCCTGATCTCGATACCCACACATACTGGATGATGGGAATAATTGGAGCAGCTGGTCTTTTCCTGTCGATCATTTTGCATGAACTCAGCCATTCATTAGTGGGCCGGTATTACGGCATCCCGATTGCAGGAATCACACTTTTCATTTTTGGCGGCGTGGCAGAAATGAATGATTCTCCATCCAGTCCCAAAGTTGAATTTCTAATGTCATTCATCGGGCCATTATTCAGCATCATACTTAGCATCATATTATTTTTTCTATTTCAGCTTGGCACTTACTACGTTTGGCCCGCCCCTGTAATGGGTGTAATCTATTATCTCTGCATGATAAATCTTGTCGTTGGCGTATTTAACCTCTTGCCCGGATTTCCTCTTGATGGCGGGCGGATTCTGCGCTCTCTGTTATGGTGGTGGAAAAAGGATTTAAGATGGGCCACCTCAATTGCCTGCAGAAGCGGAGCCGGTCTTGGTTTCGCGATGATTATCCTCGGTATATTACTTATCATACAAGGAATATTCATTTCAGGCCTGTGGATGTTTTTGCTCGGATTTTTTCTCCAGAATATTGCTAGAATGTCATATCAGGATTTACTGATTCGGGAAGTTTTCCAAGGCGAATGTATCAGGAAATATGTGAAAACCAATCCTGTTACCGTGCCCCCTCATATTACGGTTCAGGAACTCGTGGAGAATTATTTTTATCACTATTATCACAAACTTTACCCTGTTACCGAAAACGGTGACCTCATTGGTTACATCTCTTTTAACGAGATAAGAGAAATCGAAAAAGATCAATGGTCAACACTCAAGGTCAGCCAGATCATGCATAAATGTCCTTCAGATATGGTCATCGAGGCAGACACGGAAGTGACAAAAGTCCTGCAGATCATGACTACCCATAGAATCGGGCGACTTATTGTAACAGATCGTGGCAGACTTTATGGCGTGATCACCCTAAAAGACATCATGAATATAATTTCCATACGAACGGGTCTTAACACAAGCAAAACGGACAATTCACACTGATACTTCAGTCGATACATCCGGTTTCCAGGTACGTTTCAGAGTTTATTTTTACGCCCGGGCACCAGCAATTTCTTATCTTTTTCAGAAGGCTCATAATCCTTGTGTATTGAAGGCTTGTCTGAAAAGAGGTTATTAGGCTTTTCAACTTCCATTCTTCTTTTTTTTGCCCTCTCATCGCATAATACGTGTAATAAAGATATTTCCGGGTCATCACTTTTCATAATCAGGTTGTGCAAATATTCTGGTGACCTGCAATCCTGACAGACATCCGGTTGTTGATCGACAAGTAAATCCCACAAGTTTTTTTCAGTTCCCGAAGCCTTAGCAAAAACTGAGCGCTCATCGCCCAACAGCTTGAAAAGTTCAATCACTGATTTGTCCAGAAATGCAGCCGACTTCTGTTGCCAGCCTATCACTAACCATTGAATTGCGTGCGTAAATTCACCATGCTCGATGCTGACACCAGGATCTTTCACAATCAGGCCTTCTGCGAGCGCAGACCGAAATGTGGCAGGCGCAAGAAACCCCTTGGCCTTGCCAAAATCAGGCTGAAACCCAAGCATTGCCAATTCCCGCTCCAGAACATTTCTTAATACTTTTTTATGCTGCAAGAAACCAAACGGCACAGGCGCATTAACATTCAAGCCCTGTTTTTTTGCCTCTTCCAGTAATAGCGTATTCAGGTACTTTAATTGGGAAAATACTGCTTCCGTATCACGCAGAAAGACAGCGATTCTGGCGCAATCTTTCAAATACGACTCGTATCCATCAGGTATCGCTTGATTAGACCCATCAGGCACATATGCCTTGATTAGCACATCGTATTCTCGCTGCACATCGGCTTGCATGGGCTGCCATGTACTGCTTGTCATTAGTATCTTGCTCCGGATTAGCTATTCGGTAAATGCACCACATTATATATATCTAAATTTTAGCACCATTGCCTGATTCCGGAATCAGCCTGCCGCAACACAAAACACAGCTTCAAGCCATGTACTTGATTAATATGATATAAATAAATTTGATCGGAACACATTAATCAACCTGCATAACGCGATTCCAATTAAAATCTTTACGTTTGGAAAAATACGACAAACAAATTCATTGATGCGCAAAATCGCCAGCATTTGGAATGCCATGCAAATATGCCAGGCAATGGAAAAACGGCAATGCTCCAGCGATAAATAACTCACACAATAGATTAAAGTTTGAACAGCTTGTCAGTTATTTTAAGAGAGCCTTAACTTAATTAAGGCATAATACGCCAATTCATTCATAACAATACATAACACAAACATACAACGAGGTTATTGCATGCAAGCGCATTTTAATCATATTCCGCATTCCGGTGCTCATACTCTCGAGGATGAGATTGAATCAATCACAACTGATCAAATTGATCCAGAATCATTAGTGACTTTTCAATCTACCAACAACCATGGCAATCCTGAGGTAAACCCGACACGTTGCCGCATAGATAAACACGCCTTGCTTTATTCTGCCATGTGGATCGCGCCCGTCATTAATGCCACCAATCTTGCATCACAGGCTCTGGTTGGATTGCGCTCCAATGGAAAACCCTTTCCACAAGCTGTTTCACTATCTGTCTTCGCGTTTTTTAATTCCCTGGCAATGGCTGGAAAGGTTACTGTCGAGAATATGGAAGATACGGTCAAGGCAATCAGGAATCGCGAACTGCCTGAAGACATGGTTGATCAAAACATGTCTCCCAAGAAAAGAAAAGCTCTGATATTTCTCGGATTGGCTATCGCTATTTATGTTGCGTCTGCTGATGGCGTTTTAAGTAAATTTTTCGCTGACGAAGTGCCAGATGACCTGAATTTTTCCGATCAAATTGATCCATCCATGTGGGATAAATTTTCCATCTTTTTGGCATCAGCAACGGCTGTCTCCATTGCATTTGGCGAAGGCCTGGAAACAGTTGCCGGGCTCCAGGAACTATTTGGCGACAAGGGAATCGAATATCATAACAGCATCAGCAAATGGGTAAGCCGCGCCATTGGTGGTCTTGGCGGCTTATTTGGCTCAGGACAGGATATATTGGCCAATTTCATTGGCATGCAAAGTGTTTTTAAAATCGCCTCTACATCATGGTGGCTGCTCCCGGTAGGCATGGGCGGCATGTTGAATGGATTAACAGATTTTTCCTTAAACGGCCGTTTTAATATCAAGAACATTGATGCTCTATACAAGACGATATCAACACGCTATCCAACCGCCAAAGAATCCATCTCTTTCCTGATTGCTGCGACTGTCGGCGGGATTGCGGCCTATACCACCAATAGCCTTATCAGCAGTTTCTTTGGCACATTAAAAGAGACGTACAATATTGACAATGAGTATTATGATTACACAGCCACCGCCTTCAGTTACGGAGCTCCAGCAAACGACTTCATGACTTATACTGGCGCAGCTTATCCGCTTGCTTACTTTGCTGTAAATAAATTTACGAATTCAATCAGCTCTCTGTTCAGCTATTGCTGTGGATACGGCTCAAACAATAAACCATCTCCGGATACTGAAGAACGAAAACCATTATTAGAAGACCAGCAGCATGTTTCAGATACCGAGGAAGTTGAACCACAGACACATACCAACAGCAAGGAAGAAAGCCGCGAAGCGCGTAGAGAGCAAATAGAATATACGCTTCCCCTTACAGACACAAAGCATGAGGAAATCAAGGAAGACACAGAATCCTTTTTCAAGCAGCTTGAAAAACATGGCGGTCTTTTCCAGGAACCACCTGTGACATTCAATAATTTCAAACGACTCATGGGTGCAAAAAGAACCAACCCTGAAGACCTGACTACAAGTAGTACTGATCCGCATTCAATGGATGAATCCAGAAATAAAAATGCATTCGAAGTCTAAACGCCTTTACGATCAACCAGGAAACATCCAACAGTCCGGATTGGTGAAATACTAATCCGGATTTTTTCGGACCTGAGTACAAGTCTTCCCGGCAGTCATTTGCGCGGCGTATATATGGTATAATCACACTATCAAGCATGGATACTGATTATGCCGTCTCTTGTCCTCATCCCTGGATTATTATCCGATGAATTTGTCTGGCAACATCAGATTAACTATTTGCAGCATCATGCCAATATCATGGTCGCTAACCTGTCAGGCGCCAGCACGCCCAATGAAATGATTGACGCGGTTTTGTCAGAAGCACCCGGTCATTTTGCATTGGCGGGACATTCAATGGGAGGATGGATCGCACTGGAAATCATGCGTTATCATGCGCATCGCGTCACCAAATTATTACTCGCAAACACCACTGCACTTCTGGATTCACCACAAAAAGCCGCCTCTCGAAACAACATGCTGAAAATGGCTTATGAAAACAATGAGGATGCCATCGTTGATTTGCTATTACAGGCATTTCTGTTTCAGAAACAGTTTTCTCCCGCGGTAAAGGCGATGTTTAAACGCAATATGAAAAATTTTATCAACCAGGAAAAAGCGATGCTGCAACGCGAGGATTGCGTTCCAATCCTGAACAGGATTCAATGCCCCACGCTTATTATTCACGCCAATCAGGATGCTGTTTTCGATATTAGTGATAGCATGCTGATGCATGCACAGATTGCAGGATCCCGCATTGCCAAAATTGACAATTGCGGCCATATGAGTCCGATTGAGGCTGCCGATGAAGTGATCAGGCTGATGAATCAATGGCTGGATGAGTAATGTATTCATGAATTTTATCTGCTTCACGATTGAAATTTGCGCTGTATTCCGGTTACAGTACTGATTAATAATCGTATAAGGATGGTACAATGCGTTTTAAAAACCGGAAGCGCGGCACTGTATTTGCTGCCCTGCTGACTATCAGTTCACATGCCTTTCCATCAGGCCTGACTTATGTCAATGATCAGATAAATTATCTCTTCCCTGAGCCCACAGTGAGCAGATGGCTGGCCACTTTCAGCATAGGTACAATCTGGGAAAATGCCGGAAATAATCATCAAACGGTATCCCTCAATCCGGGCCAGGAGAATACGTATGCAGGAAATAATTCGACTCACACACTCGCAAACGCTGAAATCTTTTTAGGGATCCAGAATTTTATTTCTGAAACATTGCCTGTACAAACAGGTTTGGCGTTTGCAACCACAGGGAGCGCTGACATCACAGGAAACATTTGGCTGAATGGGAATCCAGCTGCGACTAATTATACCTACAACTACAAGATAAGACATTCTCATATTGTTTTAAAAGGCAAACTGCTTTTTGATAATGGCTACTTCCTTACCCCATGGGTAAGCGTCAGCGCAGGCGTTGGCTTTAATCAGTCACGTGATTTCGTCAACCACCCAACCGTTACGGGAGCGGCTGCAATGCCTGATTTTTCCAATAACACAACAACAGCATTTACTTATGCATTAGGTGTTGGTGTTAAACATAACTTGACTCCACACTGGCAAATTGGTGCGGGCTACGAGTTTGCCGATTGGGGAAAAAGTCAGCTCGGAACAACTGATACCCAGACAACAGGCCATGGGCTATCAATACAGGATATTTATACGAATGGCTTATTATTTAATGTTACCTATATTGGATGAATATCCTTATCCAATCCAGCGCTTGAATTGATATGGAATTCACAATCCGGGAGTATAATGGATACTGATATGTTTGCAGCAGGCTCTATTTGGAACATTTAGATCAGTTATTAGACTAGCATTCACATTCCAAAGTGCATTGGGATATAATGATTCTAGAAAGCCTCAAGCTCATCACTTTGCTCCCAATCAAACCGACCAATGGAGGGTAATATTGTGAGTAACACACGAGACGATACCACTTCTACCATTCAGAAAGAATTAAAGTCACATCAATCACAAACAGAAAATACCTCAGGCATGTTGATCAAGACTCAATCATATGAAGACTCAAAACAATCACTGCTCTTCAAGCGCAGGACGATGCTGGGCGGCCGCGGTCAGGCTGGTGTTGCTGGATTTTACGTGTCTGAAGATCCGAGTGACAACAATGAATATCTGATTAAAGTCGATGATTCCGCAACATGCCTGATGGAAGGTTTTGCCTGTTTTGCAGAATCCGTCATTCCAGATACGCTTAAATCCAGCGTCAATTTTGCTCATGCGGGCAAAGCCAACATTGATAGCAATGATGAAGAAGTTGCTGTTTCCATTCAGCCCAAATTGACTGGATACAAACCATGGGATGTCGTCATCGCCGGGAGTAAACGAAATCCGAAAACAATGGTCAGCTTTGAAGCCACCAATATGAGCAGTATTCTCGCCAGCATAGACCAGATGACAGAGCATGCAAAAAACCAGCTGGCAATGGCGATTTTCATCAGCAGCCTGGTTGGCGATGAAAGTCTTCATGTGGGCCAATTCATGGTTAAAACAAATGACAATGGAATTATAACAGATATCACTCGCATTGACTTTGGCGCAAGAGAACGCTATGCAGTGCTGCGTCAGGAACTGAACGATTACACACATGAAACATCACGCGCCTATGAACGCTCAGGACAGCTTGGCAAGGATTATATTTCATATTATTTGGCTCATCCCGATATCAAGGCAAGAGTCATGCATTTGTGGACGCGAAATGAAATTCAAGGGGACCAGCTTTCTGAACATTACAAGGCTGAATTTACGGCGCAATTTAATAACCTGCCGGAGAGCAAACAGAAAGAAGCAATCGAAGGTGTACTGGCTACAATCAATAAAGGAGCAAAAAGCAAGCTGACAACAAACAATCCCGAAGAGCTGGCCGAGCAAATGAGCCAAATGATGAAAACCCGTGTTACCAAGTTAAGCGCGTCAGCCAGTGTCTTCATTGAAGTATCATTGGCGCACTCCTTTAACCAGATAATACTTAAAAGCCGCAATATCAAAGACACCAATATTATCAAGAATAACATAAAGACATTAGTCAATGCACAATCCTTACACAAGCTATTGTCAGCTTACGGCAGCATAAAAGACCATCTTGGAAAACTGGAACCGCCAGAGCCGGTTATCAACATACTAACTCATTTGCAAGCCAAGTTTAATTTTGAATATGCCTATAATAATGATGCGGATAAAAAATCACTTGCTAACATTATCCAGCAGCTGGACGATTTAAAGGCCAAGTATCAGGTATTAAATGAATTGCTTCTGTACAAACAGCATTTGCCCCTGTCTGAATCGGCTGTTGATAAAATCATTGCCGTAGATGAAGCCATTGACTGGCTACGGAAAGACATGGCAAAACCTGCCGGTCAGCGTGAAAGTATCTGCAATACCATCACGCCGCAATTTGTTGAGATTATTTCTGAAATCAGATTGGTTGGCACCGTGAGCAAGGGAGCCGAAGTCGCACAACGGATAGACCAGTACCTGATAAATTACAAGGCGCCAGAAATCATGAAACGGCCAAAGCTGCCTGATACAGCACCACCTGAACCGCCAAAAGACAATAAAATTAAAATATGATTGTTTTTATTAAACGACTTATACCTTTCCTACCGGCAGGATATAAAGAGGATACTCCCTGCCGGCAAGGCCAAATAATGCCGACACTTTCGCATCATCAAAAGCTCCGATAGTGACCATACCGAGCCCCAGAGAAGTAACTTGCAGGCAGACATTTTCCGCAGCATGTCCTGCTTCCATATGGACATAACGCTCTCCACGACTGCCATATTTGGCTGTTGTTCTTGCATAAACCGCTGTAATGACAATATCAGCCGCGCCCATTTTAACATCATTCTGGTCAAGTGCCGCAGCCGCCAGGTCTGCCCGCTTATCACCCTCTGCGACAAGTTCAAGTACATGCTCTTGAGGCAGATAATGATAGACACCCGGCAACAAATCTCGCACATTACCACTGATCAGATAAACTTCCAGTGGATATAACGCGCCTGCTGAAGGAGCTGTTCTAAACCCTTCAGATGAAGTAATACCTTGCGCAGCCCAAAGCAATTGCGATATTTGCTGCAGTGTCATGGGTTCGTTTTTATAGTGCCTGATAGACCTTCGGGTCTTCAAAGCCTGCTCAATTGAGACGTTACTACTATAAACAGGGCTGGGTAATTTCATTTTGGTAAGTGTCCTGGTTTGCATGGAAACATATTTATTCCCGGATAGCGGCAGATAAATCAGTATAACCGCTATCAGAATAATCATTATCACCATCGTAATTGCTGCCCATAACGGACGTATTGAATACATATGCTTCTCCATCACTCTCTCATACCTGAAAATTCAGATTACATTATTCTGCGCTCCTCGTAAAATTGACAGGAAGAAATTGTTCATCATGGAGTGATAAAATGCCACAAACAGCAGCAAACTATAAAGCACTCAGGTTTTTCATTCCCACCTACATACTTACATGGTGCTGCTGGTTCGCGATCAGTTTTGTTCAAAACCAGAATGTAAAGGAGATCCTGTTTGTATCCGGATTAATTTCACCATGCTCAATTGCCTTGTTATTAATTTTTTTATCTAAAGACAGCATCATGAAAAAGCAGTTTCTAAACAAGCTTGTTAATCCTCGCCTGATACAGCCTGACAGCATACCGGCACTCATTCTGATACCACCGCTCTCAATAATCCTCGCTGTCTTGCTGTCATTACCATTTGGCTATTCAATCCATCAATTGACCATTGCAAATTCATTCACGTTCAGTATTGGAGCAATGCCCACATTTCTGGTGTTATTGTTCGCAGCCTGTTTTGAGGAGCTGGGATGGAGAGGGTATGGAATGGAAAGCCTGATGATCAACTATAATTACCTCTATGGCACGTTTATCTTTTCTATTTTATGGTCAATATGGCATTTCCCGTTATTTTTCGTCGAAAACAGTTATCATTATAATATTTTGCATTTGAATCCGCTTTATGCATTGAATTTCATGGTCGGCGTCATCCCATTTGCATTCATCATTAACTGGTTATGGAAAAAAAATAATTATAGTATTCTTGTCGCAGTCTGCTTTCATTTTATCGCAAATATCACACAGGAATTATTTATGGTCGAACCAGTCACAAAATGCATACAAACGATTGTCTATCTGTTCTTTGCCATCTGTATTGTATACAGAAACAGGGAAATATTTTTTGATGAACATCGTGTTACACAATCATGATTCATCCTTTAAGTGTCGATTTGGTAAATCCATGTTCGCCATTGGCATGGATAATCACCTCCATGTATTATCACATTGATTTGATTTTTGATATATTAGTCTGATGGAATCACAGGGAATTGACCGCACAGGATCCGCAACTGCTATCAAAATGATAGTATTCTCCGCTTTTATCGGCGTGTCAGGAGGATTTGCGACAGTAATCTTCCGTAAACTGATCGCTTTTATCCATAACGTGTTTTTTCTGGGAAATATTAGTTTTACTTACAATGAGAATCTTCATGCATCGAGCATCTGGGGAATCGGCATTATCCTTGTTCCCGTGTTAGGCAGCATTTTGGCAATCTGGATTATCGAGACGTTTGCCGCTGATCAAAGAGGGCTCAGCGTACCCGCAATCCTGCTGGCAATTTTTTATAAAGATGGAAAAATCAACCCTGTTACCGCATTGGCTAAAACAATCGCCTCTGCCATCACTATCGGTACCGGCGGTTCAGTAGGCCGTGAAGGCCCAGTATTCCAGATCGGAGCAACAATAAGCTCTATTGTCAGTGACTTCACAAAGCTATCAATACAACAACGCAAAGCGCTGATCGCAGCTGGAGTAGCGGCCTGCACCGCATCCATTTTTCACGCACCATTTAGCGGCATCCTTTTCGCCGCAGAGATATTGATCGTCCCGATTTCAATTTTTGGTATTGTGCTTGCCATTATCGCCACAGTATTTTCGATTAGCGTTGAATATTACTTTATTGACTTGAAACCCCTCTTTACCGTACAAATCCTTGCGCAGCATATAACAACACATAATCTATTTTTATATATATTATTTGGCGCAATTGCCGGTGTCACCTCAATTCTTTTCATCCGCTGCACGTATTGGACAGAGGACTTTTTTAATCGCCATATAAAAAATGTTTATTTTCGGCATATGTCCGGAATGCTGGTTGTCGGGTGCATGATATATTTGATATTTCGTTTGTTCGGTCATTACTATATAGAAGGAATCGGCCTTGCCACGATTCAGGATTGCCTGAATCGTCAAATTCTGGAGCCGCGACTGTTACTGCTTCTGGTCGTCGCCAAATTGCTCGCAACCTGCCTGACGCTTGGCTCAGGCGCATCTGGCGGAGTATTCTCTCCTTCGTTATTTATCGGAGCTGTATTGGGGAGTGCATTTGCCATGACGATACATTACCTGTTTCCAGCATCAGGCGTAGATACTGTATTGTTTACGCTTCTTGGAATGGCTGCCATATTGGGAAGCACCACTGGCGCATTGTTAACCTCCACTCTTCTGACCATGGAAATGACGCGAATATTTCAGCCGTTTATCCCGATCATGCTTACCGTCATCTCTGCCTATGTGGTTAGGCACTATCTATGCAGGGAAAACATATATTCATTAAAGCTGCATAGAATCGGCATCAGCTACCGTCATCGGTATTATAATTAACAAACCCCATAAACACAGCCAAACATCCGCTCCCTGAACATATTTGAAATGGTATTCAACGTCGACTATGACTGATAAACACAACGAATTTCGTTTAAATCAGTGCAGTGATTTGGCATGAATGAAATTTGTATAATAAAACACGCCGGATTTCGGCCAGGATGGGTCAATTTTAATAATTCTTCTTGTCGAGCGGTATTGTTCAGCAGTGAAATAATTCTCGTGCAGACAGGGCTCTTCAAATTGCTCGCAAAATCTGGTATCGCCATGATATCTGCCAAGCGTATCAGCATCTAGCGCTAATCCATTATCAACCTGTATGCCGGATGAATCATCAACAGCGTAACTGAATAATTCGCCAAATCCAAACGAGCGACTGTATGTGGCATCGATAAAACTTTTCAGGACGCTATGAAACGCAAAATATGAATTGTTCCAGACATCGGAACCTGATGCATCGATTATACCATTCCAATAGGCATTGATGCCGATGAGATTGTTAAAAACTTTATTATTTCTGGCAATAATCATGCTGCCAAGCCTGCTCAGGATGCCATGCCCTGCTCCGAATTCACCGGGTGAATATACATTCGGCCGCCGCAGATTAAAGATATTCAATTTCTCGATTTGCAAGGCCAGATTCGAATACTGGTTGAAGATGGCCGAGTGCTCAACATTCATTTTTGCTCCCAGATTCGCCATGAACCCGCCAAACAAGTTGTCATGTGACGAGACATTTCGCGCAAAAATATAGGCACGATACATTTCCGGCAACCTTAATGAAGCATCAACAACACAACGAATAAATCCCAAATCATTCCATGGATCGGGAGCATGCGGATTTCCGCCCTTGCATTGCGCTGTCCCCTTGTCATCTGTGCGCATGTAATGCAGCGATTCCGCCACAAAGCCATAGCCCACGTATTTGGAGATATCAGCCGCGAATGATGATTCTGAAAAGCAGACATATAATCTCCCGCCAAAATATGAAAAAAAGCCGCCATCACCGCTGTCAGAAATTTGCAGATTTTCAGCCACGCTGTCGCCGTTTTCCTCAGCAGTCAGTCCGTAATAAAATCCGGATATCTTCACATTATCAATAAATGCATGTGAATTTATGCCAAAGACCCAGATGGCTTTTTGCCATTTTTCACTGGCTCCGGTTGTATCTCGTTTGGGTGTCTTATTCTGCTTGTTATCAAACCCCGTGTATCCGCCGATAATCGACACATTCTTCATATATAAAAACTTACCGTCTGTATCCTGATTGGCGGCAGCTACCTTAAATCCCACCCCGGGAAATCCGGTGTTGCGGGCATCCAGTATTGTTGCATCAGGTGATACTCCTTCAACAACCATTCCCGCATAACCGCCAGGAATCGTATACGTGCTGTCTAGTTGATAATTGCCAGAATAAAAATGAATATATAGATAATTCTTTCCATCAATGCTGATGGTAGCGACGCACGGCCCATTTTCAACCCTGTTTTGACAACTGTTCGAAGAGTGGATTTTATCAAAAATAGCATAATCCATATCGACCCTGATAATCTTGCTCGCAACATCTGCAGCATGCTGAATACGGCACTCGTATTGAGTCTGACCACTTTTTAAAATTGATAAACCAGAATAATGATGGTAATCCACGCCATAAGCAGCATCCATGCTATCTCCTGTCTACATCCTATAAACAGTTGATCTTCAATATAGCACGCTAAGCGATTATGCCGCAATGGAACACGCCACCGGGTCGATACCAGGACTCGGCGGTATTGATTGCATTAAAACATGATATTCAAGCCTTGCTATCAAATGGGCGTGTTACAGTTTCTACTTTTAAATCCTGTTTTTCCCGATATAGGCAGAGAGTTCCGCTAACGGGTCGGTTGCCAGCAATTTTCTCCACCCTTGCACATTCAACGGACCATTTTCACGCATTTTTTCCTGAATAACAGATAAGACACTGGCGTCAGTATTGATAATCATTTTCATGGGACCATCTGAAGAAGCGGTAATCCAGTTCACACGTTCACTTCTGAATTTTTCATAATGTAATAACGCTTCATCAATGGAAAATTGCTTTAGCAATTCAGACAATGTGATAACATCTTCCAGCGCGCAAGCGGCACCTTGCTGCAACATTGGAGAACAGGCATGCCCGGCGTCACCGACAAGCGCCGCCCTGCCCGATACAAATAGCGGCTGCGCAACAGATCGCAGCCTGCCAGGAATGATAAATTCATTCTCTGGTAATATTTCCAGCATTATTTTCGCGATTCCGCCATATTGACCAAACTCTCTGGCAAGCATGGCTTTATGATCGGTTGATCTGGAACATAAGTTCTCTGGATCGAATGTATGCGCATAACAATAGACTTCATTTTTTCCGATTGGGTATGCCATAAAAAGCTTCTTGGCCTCCAACATATAGGTCGGTTGCAAGTCATCAGTTGGATAGCGGCATGTCCAGCGCCAGATTGTGACTCCAAGATCCGTTAGTTCACTATCAGAAAAAGCCAGCTGCCGCACACGGGAATTCACACCATCAGCGCCAATGACTGCTCCAAATTCTTCCTGGCTGTGATCATGATCATTAAATGTAACCAGCACACCATTGCTGGTCTGGATGATTTGATTGATGGAAGTATTAAACCGAATATCCGCTTCCAGTCCTGAGCACAAAATTTTATGAAACTCATGACGATGCAGCGCTACGAACCTGTCTGCATTGAGCGGGCTCTCTAATAGCGATGCTTCGCTCAGCACCATCCCTGCTGAATCAGCATAAATTATCTTGTTAACCTGGTGTGCATTTTGCTCAATATGCTTGCCAAAACCGATATATCGCAGCGCTTTCACCGCATTAGCCGGCAACGCAATTCCAGCGCCATCTGATGTTAAATGAGACCGCTTTTCGATAATATCAAAAGGAATATTCAGCTTCCTGAACTGTCTCGCAAGAGCCAGACCTGCGATTCCAGCGCCTGAAATAAGGATTTTTTTAGTGTGCATAAGAGTCTTCCAAACATGATACACGACAAATGACGGTACGAGATTGTAGCCAACGACTATTTGATGGAGCAAGTTAATTTATCAGGCTCAGAATGAATGTTTAATTCAATCAGTTTTAATTAAATAATGAAACCTGTAAAATAACGCCAGCATCAGAAGAAGATGAATGACAACCAGTCAAATCGCAGTCCATGTGAACCTTTTATGTCATGACCATCACACAATGTATTTAATGTATTTATGTTAAAAATAACCAAGCAAGCTACCCACGGAGAATTTATGATCAAAGCTAAAGGCTATGCAGCAAAATCAGAAACATCGCCACTCGAACCATTTGCATTTGAACGTCGCATGCCAGGATCACAGGATGTACAAATTGAAATCCTGTACTGCGGCATTTGTCATTCCGATCTGCACATGGCACGCAATGAATGGCAGGTTACAGTTTATCCAGTTGTCCCGGGGCATGAAATTGTCGGAAAAGTGGTGAAAGTCGGCGACCAGGTTAAAAAATTCAAAGAAGGTGACATTGTTGCCGTTGGCTGCCTCGTTGACTCATGCCGCCACTGTCATGGCTGCCAGGATGGACTGGAACAATATTGCGAAACTGGGTTTACCTTGACCTATAATAGCCCCGAGAAAGAAACCGGCGGCATGACATACGGCGGCTATTCAGACAGTATTGTTGTAAGCCAGGACTTTGTTCTGAAAGTGCCCGGTTCTCTGGATATCAAAGCCGTTGCGCCTTTGCTCTGCGCAGGAATAACAACATATTCACCGCTTAGGCATTGGAAAGTTAAAAAAGGCGACAAAGTGGGCGTGGTTGGACTAGGCGGATTGGGACACATGGCAGTCAAAATTGCGCATGCGCTTGGCGCGACCGTCACCATGATTACAACATCACCCGATAAAGAAAAGGACGCCAGACGCTTAGGCGCATCGGATGTATTGATCTCCACCAATAAGGACATGATGGACAAATTTGCCAATCACTTTGATTTAATTATTAACACCATTCCGAGAACGCATGATATCAATCCCTATCTGGAATTATTAAAACGCGATGCAACCATGGTGATTGTGGGCGCAGTTGAAATGCTGCAGTCTGGCCTGGATACCCGCCAGTTGATCTTCAAACGCAAAAGTGTTGCCGGCTCTGTTATCGGCGGAATCAGGGAAACACAGGAAATGCTGGATTTTTGCGCGGAGCATAACGTGCTGCCAGATGTGGAAATGATCCCGATCCAGAAAATCAACGAAGCTTATGAACGAATGTTAAAAAATGACGTGAAATATCGTTTTGTTATCGATATGGCATCATTGAAATAGGCGATCTTGCGGAAATAAATTAATGTGGCAATCCGGGAATGAATTTTCCCGGATTGTACCCACAATGTTAAGTATGTGTAAGATTTTTTCTGTAATGACGTGATGTGTTGTTCAAAGTATCAGCCAGCGCACACGCAAGATTTTCGTGTTCCTTGTTGACAGAAATCAAAAGTTTTTTCATTGCATCAACTCGACAGCTTTTATTTTTCTTAAATTCAAGCCATTCGGTTATCGTCTTTTGTAGTGTCATGACTGCCATTAATCTTGTCGTCAAATTAGCATTTGACGCCAAAAATGTATATTGCTCAACCAGCCTATCTACAAGAAGTGTTTCAGCAGACCGTGAGCGTGCAAAACGATAACTCAAATATTTCCATGCTTTATAATCCGGGATAGAACTTTTTACCTGATTAGAAATAACTTGTGATTTCGCTTCGACCGGATCATTAAGAATCGTTATTGTTTTTCCATCTGGCTCAATGATTCTGGCTTTAATATTATTCTTCTTGGCAAATGCAGTAGCATTATCAATTATGGCTTCTTGATCCCCACTAGAAAACCCAGCCAATCCTGATAATTTTGTATCTTCTGGTGCTGTTCTCAAAATCGTCAGCTCTTTGATATCTTCATCAAAATCAACCTTGCCATGTATTTGCAGCTCAATATAATCATTGGGTGTTGATTCACCATCAATTAGACGTTTTAATTTTCCTTCATCCATGAAATAGAGAAGTTTTCCAATTTCAAAAAATCGACATGCCTCGACTCGGTCTGTTTTTTCATCAACAACACCAGTGTCGGTATAAATCTTATGTACTTGATATAGATCGTATGAATCGTCAGGGATTAATGTCGCACGATATTTGACTTGAGGATTTAAAGTAAAATATGCCAAGCCATATCCAAGCGCGCCACCAGCGTGATTTTTTGAAATATTCAGACTTGCATATACTGGTCGTATATTTCGGCCAACTTGCTTATTGTCTGAATAATCTGAAATTACTTTTTTTGCGTCTTCGAGTGAATAATTCCAAAAATGCTGCTCTGTCTCAGCTCTTATTTGCAAATAAGTATCGTTGTGAGATTTTTTTGGTAAGTTCCAACAACTTTTTTGCTGCGTACTCTCCAGAAAGTCGCTATTTTTAAAATGCTCTAACGGCAAATTAATTGTAATTTGAGCATTGACCTGCCCGGTTTCTTAATACCAAAATCAGTTAGAGAAATTCGCCCCAGTTGTTAAGTTACTAATCAAAGATAATTTAAACTCATTCGGTGTCTGGTAGTTCAA
>JAJPJI010000018.1 GCA_021324305.1 Gammaproteobacteria bacterium
GCCGGTTAATGCGCCGCCCACATTGGCACCTCCCAGTTTGGCACCGAGCGGCTCGAACCCCGGGAACCCCAGCGCTGCGGTCTCTTCATCTTCGCTTTCCTTGGTTTCCTGTTCCTGGTCTTCTTCTGTTTCGCTGGCAATTCCGGTTTTTCCTTGCTTCGGACTTTGTGGCAATTTGACCGTACTTGATATCTCAGACTCGGCAAAATGTTTTTTGCAGAATTCGAATGCATTGTTATAGTCGCGTTCCATGTTTTCCTGGCGGTCAGCGCGAGTTTGTTTGTATTCGGAATTAAATGTGGAAATGCTGCTTTCACCGGTTTCGCCGATGTCTTCAGTAATGTAAAACAACAATCCCGCTTTTTGCTGAATGGATAAATTCAATTGTTTGTCTTCAAGAGCTGGTCTTAAGAATCGATGGAATTTATTTCGGTTACTTATTTCTTTGCTGCGCAGAATAATTCTTAAATAGCGAATCCGGTTCTCTGGTATCAAACTTTGAATGACGGTTTCCGCAAGCTCGACATTGTCTTCGCTGAGGTCTGAAAATAGATGTTCTGGATTGATATCCTGAATGCCAAGGTCACTTAACTTTTCTCCCTTGCTCAATGATTCCTGGACTTTTTGCAGGTTTAATCTTGGTTCCACTATGGCCAGCCCTCAATTTTGGTTTTTATCAATAAAAATATTGTTCTTTAATTTTAAGATATGACTTTCTTATTAAGATTTCCTTATATCTGCATATATTTATTATTATATTCGAGACGCCGCATTTTGCCTGGTATAAACGTCTAGCTTGTTGATTTTATAAAAACATTCAGACGAGCGGGTAGCTCATGCCTTGCTTGATCATGTTGGAGCGATACTAAAAGAAAGAGTTAAGTATTGAATGAAGTAAAGAATAAGGCAAAAACCATGATTACGCTGTGAGAGGCGGTGTGCCTACGTACTTCGTTTGACTGCTTTCTGAGCAAAAAAAACCCCGCCGTGGCGGGGTTTTTTGCGTTGAGCAGTCTGCAACGATAGATTACATCATGCCTTCCATGCCACCCATGCCGCCGCCGTGTCCGCCCATTGGGGCTTCTTCTTTTGGCAGTTCGGTGATCATGCATTCGGTAGTGATCATCATACCGGCAACGGAAGCTGCTTGTTGTAATGCGGTACGGGTGACCTTGGTAGGATCCAGGATACCCATTTCCAGCATGTCGCCATATTCACCAGTTGCAGCGTTAAAGCCATAGTTGCCTTTACCTTCCACGACCTTGTTTAGTACAACTGAGGATTCGTAGCCGGCGTTTGCAACGATTTGGCGAAGAGGAGCTTCGAGAGCACGGGAAATGAGCTGGATACCAACGGTTTGTGCTTCATTGTCGCCCTTCTGATTTTTGAGTGACTGCATGACGCGAACGAGTGCAACGCCGCCGCCAGGCACAACGCCTTCTTCGACAGCTGCACGGGTTGCGTGTAATGCGTCTTCAACGCGTGCTTTCTTTTCTTTCATTTCGATTTCAGAAGCAGCACCCACCTTGATGACAGCGACACCGCCTGCAAGCTTGGCAACACGTTCCTGCAGTTTTTCACGGTCGTAGTCAGAAGTGGTTTCATCCATGCGCGCTCTTAACTGCGTGACGCGATCCTGGATGTCTTTTTTGTCGCCAGCACCGTCAATAATGGTGGTGTTGTCTTTGGTGACGTGAATGCGCTTAGCGGAACCCAAATCTTTCAGTGTGGTGGATTCGAGTGTGCGGCCGACTTCTTCTGCAATGACTTGTGCCTTGGTCAGGATAGCAATGTCTTGCAGCATTTCCTTGCGGCGATCACCAAAGCCGGGAGCCTTGACTGCGCATACTTTTACAATGCCGCGCATGTGGTTGACAACGAGAGTTGCCAATGCTTCGCCTTCCACATCTTCAGCAATGATCAGTAATGGGCGGCCGGATTTTGCTACTGCTTCGAGAACAGGCAGCAAATCGCGGATCGAGGAAATTTTCTTGTCGGTCAATAAAATGAACGGGTTGTCCAGTTCAGCAGACATGTTTTGCTGATTGGTGATGAAGTAGGGAGACTGGTAACCGCGATCGAACTGCATACCTTCAACGACATCCAGTTCATTGTTCAGACCAGAACCTTCTTCAACGGTAATAACGCCTTCTTTGCCGACTTTGGACATGGCGTCAGCAATGATGCGTCCGATTTCTTCATCGGAATTGGCGGAAATTGTTCCAACCTGCGCGATGGCTTTATCATCTTTGCAAGGTACGGACAATTTCTTCAGATGTTCAACGGAAATATGAACTGCCTTGTCAATGCCGCGCTTCAGGTCCATCGGATTGTATCCGGCTACAACAGCCTTCAAGCCTTCGACAAAAATTTGGCGGGCTAATACAGTGGCGGTGGTGGTGCCGTCACCAGCTTCATCGGAGGTATGGGAGGCCACTTCTTTAACCATCTGGGCGCCCATGTTCTTGAATTTTTCCTTGAACTCGATTTCCTTGGCAACGGTTACACCGTCTTTGGTGACGAGTGGAGCGCCAAAGGATTTGTCTATTACCACGTTGCGACCGCGTGGGCCCATCGTGATTTGTACCGCATCGGCTAATTCTCTGACACCGGCGAGCATAAGCTGGCGAGCGTCTTCGCTGAATCGTAATTCTTTAGCAGCCATGATTTTTTCCTCTCAATATTAACTAGTTAAAAAAATTGGGTTAAGCAATAACGCCCATGACATCTTCTTCACGCATAACAAGGTATTCCTTGTCATCGAGCTTGATGTTGGTGCCGGCATATTTGCCGAATAATATTTCGTCGCCAACCTTGACTTGCAATGGCTGCACTTTGCCATCAATGTATTTGCCTGGGCCAACAGCAACAACTTTGCCGCGCATAGGCTTGTCTTTGTCAGCAGTATCAGGGATGACAATGCCGCCAGCAGTTTTGGTTTCCGGGTCATGTTGTTTAACAACGAGACGGTCATGCAAAGGAATGATTTTTGGGGTTGTAGCCATGATTAATCTCCCATGTTTAATAATTGAAACTTTTATCGGCCATTTTCGGCTCAGAAGGCTATATATGGCCGATAGCTGCTGATTCAAGGGGGAGGGAAAGATTTTTTCTGTTTTTTTTTCATGAGCCCCCAGGAGCGCCGCCTCCAGGAGCATGCTCCATGCTAAAATGAGAGAATGGAACAACCGGGGCTGTAATGAATATTATAAATGAACCTATCTCATTGACTGTATGGGACAATAAATACCGGTACAGGCGGGAAGGGAAGATTATTGACCAGTCAGTGGAAGATACCTGGCAGCGAGTAACGAGGGCGATAGCGGGAGCAGAAAAGACCGCTGAGCGGGCCGCGCGGCAAAAAGAGTTTTATCGTATTCTGGAAGATTTCAATTTTTTGCCCGGGGGAAGAATACTCGCTGGAGCTGGTACAAGACATAAGGTAACCCTGTTTAACTGTTTTGTGATGAATATTGCCTCGGATTCCCTGAAAGGAATTTTTAAGGCGGTTGAGGAAGGAGCCCTCACCCTGCAGCAGGGGGGCGGGGTGGGTTATGATTTTTCAGTGCTGCGGCCTTATGGGGCTACCGTTAAAAAGACGGGGATTCAGGCATCAGGTCCGGTGTCCTTTATGCGTGTATGGGATGCGATGTGCAGTGTCCTGTTGTCAACCGGAACACGGCGCGGTGCCATGATGGGTGTGTTGCGGTGTGACCACCCGGATATCGAGAAATTTATTGCTGCCAAGGCAGATCCGCATGAATTACGGCATTTTAATGTTTCAGTGATGGTTTCCGATGCTTTTATGGAGGCTGTCAAAAATGACAACGATTGGCCGCTTGTATTTCCGCTAGGCAAGGAATCTCCCACTGGCGAAATCATCTACCGACCCTGGGGCGGTTCGCTCAATCCTGTGCCTTGCCGAATATATCGATATGTCAGGGCGCGGGAACTCTGGAATAAGATCATCCGTTCAGCCTATGAATATGCCGAACCTGGTGTCCTCTTTTCAGACACAATTAACCGGATGAATAATTTGTGGTATTGCGAACAGATCAACGCTACCAATCCTTGCGGTGAAATTCCATTGCCGCCTTATGGAGCCTGTGATCTTGGCGCGATTAATTTAACCCAGTTTGTTTCGGCGCCATTCTCGGCCGCTGCCGGCATGAACTGGAGCGGAATTGAAGAGACCGTAAGGATTGCGACACGATTTCTGGATAATGTGATTGATGTTTCCCGTTATCCGCTGAAATCACAACGGGAACAGGCGCATGGGACACGCAGGATAGGATTGGGGATTACCGGCCTTGCGGATGCGCTCGTCATGCTTGGTATCCGCTATGGAAGTCTGGAATCACAGCAATTTGCGCGGGATGTCATGAAGCGGGTTTCGGAAGCAACATGGGAAACATCAATTGAGCTTGCGCGTGAGAAGGGCGTTTTCAAATATTTTAAGAAAGATTATTTGTCTGGTGAATTTGTGACGACACTGAACGAGAATTTACGCCGTGATCTTGAAAAATACGGTGTAAGAAACAGTCATCATAATACCATTGCGCCCACGGGTACCATCAGTCTGCTTGCCAATAATGTATCGAATGGAATTGAGCCGATTTTTCGGGCGGAATATGACCGGCATGTGCGAGCTATCAATGGTGAGGCAACGACATTTCGCGTCAGGGATTTTGCCTATCATCTCTGGCTGCAGGAAAAAGGGGGCAAGGCAATGCCGCCTGCATGGGTCGATACCGATGCCTTGCCGCCGCATGCACATTTGCAAGTTCAAGGAGCAGTACAGCCATACATTGATAATGCCATTTCAAAAACAATTAATATTCCCCGTGACTTTCCTTTTGAGGAATTGGCGGATGTGTATACCGAAGCATACAAGCTGGGATTAAAAGGCTGTACCGTATTCAGGCCAAATCCGGTGACTGGCAGCGTGCTTGAAGTGCCGGAAGAGCATTGTTGTCAATATGATGGCGTGAATATATCCAGGTAATAATACATGTGCCGTGAAATCCTGACATATCAGAGGTTGTGCTGTTGCTTGGCATATTCATCCGTTTGCTATTCCAGTAGATTCACGCCCGCTTTCTCCAGCATCTGTACGAGCCTGATTAATGGCAATCCAATGAGCGCTGTGTAATCATCGCCATGAAATTTGTCAATCAACATGACTCCCAATCCTTCAGCCTGAAAACTGCCTGCGCACTGATAGGGTTGTTCCTTGCGGAGATAGCTTTCTATCATGGCGTCAGATAACTCCCGAAAATGTACGTCATAAGTTTCAATGGCAGTTTGTATCTGGTTGTTCCTGGTGTCGAGCAAGCAGATGGCCGTGAAAAAGCGGACGGTTTTTCCGCTGACGAGGCGTAATTGTTTGACAGCGTTTTGATGTGTCAGGGGTTTGCACAGAATAGTATCATCCAGTGTGCCAACCTGGTCGCAGCCGATAATGAGGGCGCGATCATGCTCCCTGGCGGAGATTCTCGCTTTTAATTCAGCAAGGCGCAGCACCATTGTTTTGACATTCTCGCCTGGCAAAGGCGTTTCATCCACATTGGGCGAGGTGGAAAGAAATGCGATTGGAAGGCGCGCCAACAGAGCACGACGCGCTGGTGAAGAAGAGCTCAGTATTAATTGCGGCTGATTAGATTTGTTTTGCATGTCATTTAATTAGTAGTAGTAGTACTTCCTGTTCTTCAACTTTATATATGAGGCGCTGATGATTGATATCTTCACTGTATAACCCTGTCATGCCATCGATTTTGTTGACGCCGGGAGGTCTGGGATTAATGGCCAGCGCTTCAATCAGCTTGATAATTGTCTTCTGGTTTTTAGAAGATAGTGCGAGGATTTGCCTCTGCGCGGCAGGGGCAATTCTGACATGGTATGGTGTGTTTGTCACGATAGGCTAACCTACTTTGGCTTTCAGGTCTTCAAGACTCATAGTGCCCAGATTTCTGGCTTCTTGCAGTGCCTCAACAGCTTCATCCAGGTCATTTTTGCTCTGAGATTTTTGCAGGTGCTGAAAATCTTCAATGGGAATGATCACGGCAATTTCCTTGCCGCGACGGGTTAGAATAATACGCTCTTTATTGTGGGAAACTCGATTAATTAACTCTGAAAACTCTTCCTTGGCGTCTAGTGTGCTGACATACGAAGTAGTCATGTGCATGGTCCTTATCTGTTCAGGAGTTTCCACATTTCAATGGAATGTGGAAACTCCTTCCATATTCATCAAGAAGTTTCTCAGTGCTCAGGAATGAAGCTTGATGACAGTATCATCAAGCGTGAGATACTTCTTCTTTTTCCATTGCTTCAGTATATTTGCCCTGCGCTGCCAGGCTGTTTAACTTGGCGCGTTTCGCAAACGCAGTCTGGGCGGCTGCAATGTTTTTAGCCTGTCCAAGCCAGGTCTTCATGCAATAGTCTTGCAATGCACGAGCGTAAGAGAAACTCAGGTTCCAGGGAAGATTGCCAAGCTGGTTCATGGCATTTAAGTGTGCGGTTGACTGTTCTGAAGTTTGTCCGCCAGACAGGAAGTTGATGGTTGGAACAGCGCCAGGAACGGTACGTTTTAGCACGCGGATGGTTGCTTCCGCCACTTCCCTTATACTGGCCTTTTGAGGACAGGTCTTGCCGTTGATGACCATGCTTGGTTTCAATACGATGTATTCGAGTTTCACCTTGTGGCGATATAAGGCATTGAATACGGCGTGTAAAACAGGTTCGGTCACGGCTTCACAACGCGCAAGAGTATGATCACCGTCAATCAGGACTTCTGGTTCAACAATCGGAACAATACCGTGCTCCTGGCAAATAGCGGCATAGCGTGCAAGCACTTCTGCGTTGGTTTTAATGGCAAGCTTGCTGGGGGTGGTGTCTGAGATGGAATAAACAGCACGCCATTTTGCAAAACAGGCGCCTTTCGATTTGTATTCGGTCAGTCTTTCTGGCAATCCGTCCAGGCCTTGTGTGACCTGTTCGTCAAGCGAATTGGCAAGGTGTACCAGTCCCTTGTCGACTTTGATGCCTGGCAGGATGCCGGTATTCTTTAAAGCTTCCGGAAAAGGGATGCCCTGGCTGGTTTTCTGGTTCAGGGTTTCCTCGTACAGGATTACGCCAGCAATATACTGGCTGCATCCCGGTGTCGTCATGAGGATTTCACGATAGGTGCGACGGGTTTCCTCAGAGGATTCAATGCCAACAGCCTGAAAACGTTTGGTGATAGTTGGGGTGCTTTCATCCGCGGCTAGAATGCCTTTTCCCCTAGCGGCGAGTTTGCTGATAGTTGATTCTAATTCAATGATAGTAGACATTTTTTGGTATCCTCTAAGACAATTAACAAACATGAATTGCGCTAGAGGTTAGCATAAATTTGAAGTGAGATCGAGCATCCTGCCTGGTCCTGTTCTCCCCTCCATAAAAGGCGCTGAAGGGGAGGACATCAGCTTTTTTCGTCAGTAAGCCTTTGCAAAAATGACTCTCTGTTTACTTGGTTCGCCGGTGAAGATGCATTTGCCGGAGCCAGACTGGTCATCAAAGGGAATGCAGCGAATGGTCACGCCTAAATCCTGCTTCAGTTTTGCTTCGACCTCCGCGCTGCCATTCCAGTGTGCAAGTGCGAATCCGCCATCATTTTCAAAGTAATCATGGAAATCCTTCTGCGAATTGATGGTGGCTGTATTGCGGCTGCGAAACTCTTGGGCGCGCAGCAATAAATGCGCCTGAATATCATCCAGCTCGGCTTTGATGATGTGCAGGAACTCTTGCTGTGACAGGGTTTTTCTATCTTTGTATTCCCTGTCACGGCGGCCCATGAAGACGGAGTTGCTTGCGCATTCCTTGTTGCCGATTTCAAGACGAATCGGTATGCCTTTCTTGACCCAGCTCCAGCCTTTTTCTCCCCCTGGCAATTCGCGGTTATCAATTTCAACGATCAGCCGGCGGTCATGGTAATGTATCTTGCGGATTTCGTTTGCAAGCTGCTGGCAATAGGCAAGGATTGCTGCACGATCTTCTTCTTTATGGATGATCGGCAAAATGACAATGTGTGCCGGCGCGAGTTTGGGCGGCAGCATGAGACCGTTATCATCGCTGTGTGCCATGATAAGCCCGCCGATAAGACGCGTCGAAACGCCCCATGAGGTTGTCCAGGCAAATTCTTCACGGCCTTCGGCGCTCAGGTATTTGATATTGAATCCACGCGAGAAATGCTGGCCTAAAAAGTGCGATGTGCCTGCCTGCAGTGCTTTCCTGTCTTGCATCATTGCTTCTATGCAGTAGGTGTTTACCGCTCCCGGGAAGCGCTCGCTTTCGCTTTTTTCACCTTTAATGACGGGCATCGCCATGTATTCTTCAGCGAAACGCGCATAGACATCCAGCATCAGCAGAGATTCCTGCATTGCTTCTTCGGCTGTTGCATGCGCGGTGTGGCCTTCCTGCCAGAGAAATTCTGTTGTGCGAAGGAACATCCGGGTTCGCATTTCCCAGCGAACGACATTGGCCCATTGATTGACGAGCAGAGGCAGGTCACGGTAAGACTGGACCCAGCGCGAAAAGGCATCGCCAATAATGGTTTCTGATGTTGGACGGAGGATATAGGGTTCTTCCAGCGGGCTGGCAGGCTCCAGCTTTCCGTCTTCACCTTTTGCGAGTCTGTGGTGCGTGACAACAGCGCACTCTTTTGCGAAACCCTCTATATGCTCGGCTTCTTTCTGCATGAAGCTCATGGGTATCATGAGTGGAAAATACAGATTCTTATGGCCGGTTGCCTTGAATTGTTCATCCAGAACGCGCTGCATATTTTCCCAGATTGCCCATCCCCAGGGCTTGATAATCATGCAACCGCGTACAGGAGATACTTCTGCGAGATCAGCGGCTTTGATTACCTGCTGATACCATTCAGGATAATTTTGTTCGCGAGTCGGGCTGATGGCTGTCTTGTTCGTTTTATTTGCTTGCATTTAATACTTGCTCCACATGACCTGGTACTTTGACTTTTCGCCAGATGGCGATAATCGCGCCTTTTTCATCAATGAGAAACGTTGAGCGTTCAATTCCCAAAAATGTTTTGCCAAATAGGCTTTTTTTGTTTACGACGCCATAGGCTTCGCACACGTCGGCATTTGCGTCTACCAGCAGGGTGAAAGGAAGGGAATATTTTTCCTTGAATTTTGTATGGCTTTTGACGCTGTCTTTGGAAATGCCAAAAACTTCCACACCCTGTTTTTTCAGTGCAGCGAAATTATCACGAAAGTCACATGCTTCTTTGGTGCAGCCGGGCGTGTTGTCCTTCGGATAAAAATAGAGCACAACTTTCTTTCCGCGTAATTTGCTTAATGTGACTTCTTTGTTTTCTACATCGGTTGGTAAGGTGAAATCCGGTGCCATATCGCCAATGTTCAGCGTCATACAGATGCCTCGTAAATTATTTTTTCGGATTGCGGAAAGGATAGCATCTAACCTTGTCAGCGTCATTAGCAAGAATGCATGAAGTCGTGTGTTGTCTCAACTGTGAATGTCAGACTCTGTGTGGCTGGATAGAGCATGTAAATGATATAGATGATAATGTTCGGGGATAAGGCGATAACCAAAAATTCGCCTTAACCCCGAGTATGACGTGACGATTTAGCGGAGATGGTGTGTTAATTAGTGAGTTACTGCATTACCAATTAAACCACCGCCTACAGCGCCTACTACCGTACCGGCAGTGCTGCCGCCTGTAACTGCGTTACCAACCACGCCACCAATTGCTGCGCCGCCAACGGTGCCCATTTGCTTGTTGGTGCATGCGCAAAGAAGGCTGGTTGCAAGTATGACTGATGCAAATGAAATAAGAAGTTTTTTCATATAACCACCTCATCCATTAATTTAGTAGTCACACATATATTCTAGCAACTATTTCAACATATAGGCGTGATATGAGCCTTGATCATTGATTGTTAAGGCTTTCCATAACCAGGGCAGGATTTCCGTGACGGATTCGTCAAATTGCCAGGGCGGGTTGATAACGACGATGCCACAACCATTCAAATGATTGGGTAAATCAGGATAAGTGGTTAATTCTATTGCGAATACCGGATGGTGAATGTTTTCCTTCAGCGTATTGTAAAAGCGCTTGACCTGCGCTTGTTCCTTTATTGGATACCAGATGGCGTAAATGCCGGTTTCCCAGCGTTTTAAGGCTACAGGAAGGGAGTGAGCAATACGCGAAAACTCGTCAGGATTCTCGTACGGCGGATCAATAAGTACCAGGCCGCGTCGTTCGCGGGGTGGCAGAAAGGCCTTGAGCCCAAGAAAGCCATCGGTGTGATGAATGGCAACTTGCTTGTCGCCGGCGAAAGCGCTTTTGAGAGCCTGATATTCCTGCGGCTGCAATTCGCAGGCAATAATGCGGTCATGTGGGCGCGCAAGATAGCGGGCAATCATCGGCGATCCCGGATAATAACGCAGGGAAGCAAATCTGGATCCGGTCAATTCGTTATTGATTTTATGCACGCAATCAAGGTAGCGTCTGATCAACGGCGGAGGATTTTCATGCCGAATGACTTTTTCGATACCACCTTCGTATTCTTTGGTTTTTTTTGCAAATTCGGAAAACAGATCATAATAACCGGTGCCGGCATGTGTATCGATGTAACAATACGGCGTGTCCTTGCGTGATATGGATGTAATAAGGGCGGTAAGGATGACGTGTTTGACGACATCAGTAAAGCTTCCCGCATGATAAGAGTGGCGGTAATTCATTGTTCAAGGCCTTAATCCCAAAGAGGATAATGTTCCAGGGTGATATCCTCGCCAAAAAACAATTTTGCATTTGCAGCGAATGATTCTGTGTAGTCGGATACATAAAAATGCTTGATGCTGGTGCCATTCGCGTTAAGCAGGTTATTTTTTTCAAGTTGCTTTTTTACAGCTTGGGCAACAATTTCCGATGAATCGATAATCTCGATCGGTTTTTTATAATGCTCAAGAATTCTTTCCTTGATGACTGGGTAATGTGTGCATGCCAGCAAGAGTGCATCAATATTTTGCAGATCAGGATGGGCGAGGTAAACTTCCAGCAGAGAGTCGATGACATGATGGTTGCCGAATTCCTCAATGGCTGCGGCAAGAAGATTGGTCGCATAGGATGACAGTTGGATATCCAGGTTCAGGTCGTCAATTTTTTTCTTGTAAATATGGGAATTGACAGTTTGTCGTGTGCCTATCAGCCCTATCCGCTTTGCTGTGTATTTATCCTTTAGCAGCCGGATGGTTGGATCAATCACATTCATCACGATGGCCTTGCTGCCAATATATTCTTTCACGAGTTCATAGGCTGCCGCAGAGGCGGAATTGCAGGCGATGAGGATCAGCTTGCATTCTTGCTGCAACAGCATGTGCGCGATTTTAACGGCATAGGCCTGAATCGCGGCGGTCGATTTATCGCCATAAGGTAAATGCGCAGTATCGCCAAAATAAATGATATTTTCTTTGGGCAGATATTTCACAAGGGCGTGAGCCACAGTAAGACCGCCAATGCCACTGTCGAAAATACCAATTGGTTGTGAGGGTGAATGATTTGGTTTCATGGGGTTATTGTATTCGGCGTGTGAATAAATGTCTTGTTTTTTGACATAAATACTTTTTGCAGGGAATCAGGAGCGGAATACAAGTAATTGGTGAGCATATCTTGAGCATGATTTGATAAAATTTCATTCCAAGATCAAGAGAAATATCTGTATAATGATAATGTTGTTTTATTTTTTTACTTAAGTAAACAAAAGGAGTTGAACAATGAGAAAAGTTGCAGGATTACTACTTGTTGTAGTCATGATGGGTGTTTTGGGTGGCTGCTACTCAACTGCATGCCAGCAACCAGCGCCAGTTAGCCTGAAAGGTGAAGGCTAAACAAGCATCACAAAACTCGGCCACGCGTGGCCGAGTTTTGCTAATACCGCTGTCGATATGCATTTTCTTTCCTGATGCAAAAAATTTTTTCTAAAGAATCTCTTCCAGACCATAAACCAGATGATCCAGCTTGATGACTTTCTCGCATGCGAGAGTAACGCCAGGCATAAAACACTGTCTATCAATGCTGTCATGGCGGAATGTGAGCGTTTCGCCAGTGTCGCCAAAAATAATCTGCTGATGTGCGAGAAATCCGGGAAGGCGGACTGCGTGAATGGGAATATTATGATAATTTGCCCCGCGTGCACCAGGTACTGTTTCACGGCAAGTTTTTGCCGGCTGGTTAACCGTTGCCATGGCGGATGCAAGCATTTCAGCGGAGCGTAATGCTGTGCCTGATGGACTGTCAGCCTTGTTGTCATGGTGCATTTCAATAATTTCCACATGCGGCATGTATTTCACGACTTCCCTGGCATATTTCATCATGAGTACGGCGCCAAGGGAAAAATTCGGGGCAATAATGCCGCCTAATTTCAGAGCGGCAGACTTGTCCTGCAGGGTGCGGATTTGATCCATGGATAATCCGGTTGTGCCAATGACAGGATGTGAGCCGGCTTCTATGATAGTGGATGTATTTTTGAATACGGAATCGGGATGGGTGAAGTCAATAACAACTTGCGCGTGGCTGTCCATAATTGCTTTTTTCAGGTCGTATTCACGGCCTGTTTGTCCCACCAGCTCAAGCCTTGGGTTAGCCTTAATTGTTTTTACGGTCATTTGACCCATGCGGCCGAATGCGCCATTAACCAGAATTTTGATGGGCATGTCATATCCTTAATCAAGTGAGTTCAAGCCATCTTATCTTATTTTATTTACCACGTGCTGTCCGCTGGAATTATACAGTCAGAATCCAAAATGGCGAGAAAGTTCATTAAACGAGGTCTGTATACGCTGGCCTCGGTTAATGAACTTCTCAGAATGGCATCCAATACAGGGTCTTGTCACTGATCAATGACCTGACAGGATGCTGGTAAAGTCGCGATAGATTGCCGGCGGTCAGCATGTCAGCCGTTGTACCGTGAAGCACATGCGCATCCGGAAACAGCAAGAGCACATGATCACAATATTGCTGGGCCAGGTTGGCATCATGGAGTGACATCATGATGACAGCCTGCGATGTGTCAGCCAATTCCCGGAAATAATCCAGGATCCTTATCTGGTAGCGCAAGTCGAGATGATTGGTTGGTTCGTCCAGCAGATAAATTTCCGGAGTCTGGGCCAGCAATGCGGCGATGGCCAGGCGGCGTTTTTCTCCGCCAGATAAATGGGTAATGGGAGATTGCGCCATATTGTCCATTTCAACTGTTTGCAAGGCTTGCGTGACGATGTGCCTGTCGTTTGCGTTCGCGTTTTGCATAAAAGGGATATGCGGATAACGGCTGGCAAGACAGTAATCCCAGACAGTTTGCGGGAAGGAGGTACTGATATCCTGGAATAAAATACCCAATGACCTTGCGAGCAATTTTGCCGGAAGGCGGTGTAGTCCGTCATTTCGCAGTAAAACTTCTCCGCTGTCTGGACGATATAAACCGCCGAGAGTATGCAGCAGGGTGGTTTTACCGCTGCCATTGGCGCCCAGTATGCCCCAGACTTCCCCTTTGCGAAGTTCAAGATTCAAATCCCGGCAAATGGTTTTTCTGTTTATGCGCAACGAGAGCTGGCGGGTTTGGAGGCAGGCGCTGTTCATGAAGTTCTGTCCGCTCATCTTTGCAGCAGCCAGACAAAAACAGGAACGCCAATCATTGTCATCAGGATGCCAACAGGCAGTTGCTGCGGCGCGAGCAATGTTCGGGCGCAGGTATCGGCAAGTGTCACAAGGCTGCCTCCTAGCAGTGCTGCCACCGGCAGGATGATTCGATGATCGTATCCTGCGAGCATGCGTGATATGTGCGGAATAATGAGGCCGACAAATCCAATGCAGCCTGCAAGTGTTACGGCGGAAGCGGTGAAAAGCGAGCTTAACAGATAAAGCATCATCCGGTATTGATTTCCGGGCAGTCCCAGGGCGCGCGCTTCCATTTCGCCGCGTCCGAGGATGTTGAGCCCGGGTGCCAATAACAGACAGATAGTGAATCCAAGGCTTAATATCATCAGGCCCGCCCACGGAAAGCGCGTGTCATTGAGATCGCCCATTAGCCAGAACAGCATGCTGTGCAGGCTGGATGCCGGACTGATAAGCAGGATGAAGCTGATGCCGGCCGAAAAGCCGCAGGCGAGGGCGACTCCCGATAACAACAGGGCGTGTGTTTGCCAGCGATGTTTTTTGACCAGCAGGAAGATGCATGCGATCGTCAGCAAGCTGCCCAGCCAGGCGCCCCCTGTCAGCCAGAATTCGCTGACACCAAATGCCATCAATATCAGGGTGAAGAAGGCTGCTCCGCCTGATATACCTAGCACATAAGGATCTGCCAGTGGATTTTGCAGGAGCAGCTGCATCAAGGTTCCCGCCAGTGCCAGCAGGCTGCCGCTGACAAAGGCAGTAAGCGTTCGGGGCAGACGAAGATGCAAAAATATTGTACTGAACTGGCCATTTTCACTAAACAAAAGTTGATAGAAAGGGATAGACGTACTACCTTTAGATAAGGACAGCATAAAAACAAGTACTGTCAGGATAACTACAATAAAAATAAGCGGAATTCTGGGCATGGTTGGTTGAATCCGTTTGCTCGCAAGAAGATATTTTGGAACAATGCTAACGCCGACATACATAGGTGACAAGAAGTGATCGATAAAGCAGGCTATAGATATGGGGTAGGAATAATTTTAGTGAATAATAACCGTCAGGTTTTTTTCGCTAAACGTATCGGCATGCTTGCGTGGCAATTTCCCCAGGGCGGCATGAAAGAAAATGAAACGCCTGAACAGACCATGTTTAGGGAGCTGAAAGAAGAAATTGGCCTGGATCCCGAAGATGTGCAGATACTTGCGACCACCCGTCGATGGCTGCGTTATCGGCTGCCCACCCGCCTGGTGCGCCATTATACAAAGCCGTTGTGCATAGGACAAAAGCAAAAGTGGTTTCTGCTGCGTTTGTCCAATCAAAACGCCAAGGTTGATTTACAGGCAAACAATGATCCTGAATTTGATTCCTGGGCATGGGTATCTTATTGGTATCCTTTGCGTCAAGTAGTGGCATTCAAGCGCAGGGTTTATGTTATGGCATTGAAAGAATTCGCTAAAATCGTTTTATCCAGGAAATTTGAAGAGCGAAGCGGTAAAGCATATTGTGAAGACAGGGAGCAGCACAGTGTAGACAAAGAACAGGGAGTAAAGGATGGCAGAATAGATTGAAAACACACCTTGCCCGGGTACTATCAAATTATGTCCGTGTCAGGTTGTAGGTTCGGTCATCCTGTTTGCGAATACCTGATACAGTCCTGGTGGGCCATGCCGGGAAAGCAGTATCAACTATGAACAGGGTAACAGATCATGTTAACCATCTTGCGGCAGATCATTCAGGAAGTATCCGGTGCTCAGGATTTTAGTGAAGCACTGGATATTATGGTGCAGCGCATCGCTAATGCCCTGGCGACGCAAGCCTGTTCAATTTTTCTTCTCGATCGTCATCATGGAGAGTATGTTCTCGTTGCTACCCAGGGGTTGAATCCTGATGCTGTTGGCAAGATTCGTGTTCCTATCAATAAGGGCTTGATAGGATTGGTAGGTGAGCGTGAAGAACCCGTCAATATTGATGATGCGAGAATGCATCCGCGATTCTTGCATGTTGCGGAAGCAGGTGAAGAAGCTTACCGCGCATTTCTTGGTACGCCGGTGATCTATCACCGCCAGGTGCTCGGAGTGCTTATTGTCCAGCAGGAAGAGCCCCGGCGCTATGATGAGTCCGAAGAAGCATTTCTGGTAACGCTGGCAACCCAGCTGGCAACCATTATTGCCCATGCTGAAGCAACGGGCGCGCTTTCTGATCTTTTGGAAAGTTCCAAGGAAGTACGTCACGATCATGTCTATTCAGGCGTGCCAGGCGCTCCTGGTATCGGCATTGGAAAAGGGGTGGTGGTTTATGCGCCATTTGACCTTGATTCCATCCCGGACCGTGTGCCGGAAAATGTCGAGGCAGAAATCGAGCTGCTGGATGCCGCGTTTGCTGCCGTGCGTGAAGATATCAAAATGTTGAGCGAGCGGCTTTATCCGAATTTACCCGCGGAGGAACGCGCCCTGTTTGAAGTGTATCAACGCATTCTGGATAGTGCTGATCTCGGCAAGGAAGTTGCGGATAACATTCGGGCTGGAAACTGGGCGCCAGGTGCCTTGCGTGAATCTATCCAGGCACATGTGCGTCATCTTGAAGGCCTGGATAATGAATATATGCGTGAACGTGCCGTCGATATCAAAGACCTGGGTTTGCGAGTGCTTGCCTGTTTGCAAAAAAATGACAGAACCAAACCCCAGTACGCAGAGAAGACCATCCTGATTGGTGAAACCCTGTCGCCCACGGATCTGGCAGAAGTGCCTGAGGGATGTCTTGCAGGTGTTATTTCCGCAAGAGGTTCAGGTAATTCCCACGTTGCCATTTTGGCTCGGGCCATGAAAGTGCCAACGGTGATGGGCGTGGGTGAAGCGCCTATTAATGAACTTCTGGATAAGGAAATCATTGTTGACGGTTATTATGGGCAGGTCCACATTTCTCCCAGCCAGTCGCTGCGTATGGAGTTTGAACGCCTGATCATGGAAGAGCAAAAGCTGGATGCTAAACTGGATGAAATTCGCGATTTGCCAGCAGTCACCAAAGACGGACACCGCATTGGGTTAATGGTGAATACCGGGCTGGGTGCTGATATCAGTATTTCCCTGGCCGCTGGAGCTGAAGGTGTTGGATTATATCGTACGGAAATCCCGTTTTTAATGCGTGACCGATTTCCTTCAGGAGAAGAGCAGCGCATTATTTATCGCCAGCTGCTGGCATCATTCGCGCCGAGGCCGGTCATTATCAGAACACTTGACGTGGGAGGTGATAAGCCGCTCCCTTATTTTCCCATCAAGGAAGATAATCCATTTTTGGGTTGGCGTGGCATACGTATTACCCTGGATCATCCGGAAATTTTTCTCGCGCAACTTCGTGCCATGATGCGCGCGAGCGAGGGCCTCAACAACCTGCGCATCATGTTGCCCATGATTACGGATGTTACCGAGGTTGATGAAGCGCTGCGGCTGATTAAAAAGGCGTATATGGAGGTGCGCGATGAGGGATTCAGCATTGAAATGCCGCAGATCGGCGTGATGATAGAAGTTCCCTCGGCTGTTTATCAGGCTCGTGCACTGGCAAAGCGGGTCGATTTTTTATCTGTAGGCAGTAATGACTTAACCCAGTATTTATTGGCAGTAGACAGAAATAATCCCCGTGTGGCTAATCTTTACGATGCGTTGCATCCTGCGGTATTGCGGGCGTTGATACAAATCGTGGAAAGCGGACACCAGGAAGGAAGACATATCAGCATCTGTGGTGAGCTGGCGGGTGATCCTGTTGCTGTCATGCTGCTGATGGCGATGGGCTTTGATTCATTGAGCATGAATGCTTCTTCAGTTGGGCGTATCAGATGGGTCATTCGGCATGTTACCCAAAAAAAATCGGCAAAATTATTGCATGAAGTATTGAGCATGGAGAGCGCGGTAATGATACGCTGCCATATGGAGCTTGCATTGGAGCGTGCTGGTCTTGGCAATCTCATTCGCGCAGGCCGCTAATTCAGAAGACGCATTAAGGCGCACTTCCTCCCTGGCTGTTTCTCTTGCATAGGGTGACGCAAGCGTTTTGCGTATCCAGTCAAGACTTCGCAATAATCGAGATTTTTCTCCATACGGGACATTTAAATCTGTTAATATACTGGGCGCAATCTGTACAGATTGCTTAGATACGAGGACCATAACATGATTGCTTACCCTGCAATAAATCCAGTGGCGTTTCATATTTTTTCCTGGCCGGTATATTGGTACGGGTTGATGTATCTGGTCGGTTTTTTGGCAGGATGGGGGCTGCTCTCGTTACGCACGCGTATTTCACCCAGAGGTTTTTCCCAGGAACAGATATCGGATATCGCATTTTATACCGCGCTGGGCGCGATCATAGGCGGTCGTTTGGGGTACATGCTTTTTTATGACTGGCAAGTGCTGATTTCCAATCCATTGCTGCTCTTCCAGACCTGGAAAGGAGGAATGTCGTTTCATGGCGGTTTGTTGGGTGTGCTTGTCGCTATGGTGATTTTCTCAAAAAGGATGCACAAGCCATTTTTGGCGTTGACTGATTTCGTGGCTCCGGTGGTGCCTATCGGACTGGGTGCCGGCAGAATCGGCAACTTTATCAATGGCGAGTTATGGGGCAGGGTAACTGATGTCCCGTGGGGCATGGTGTTTCCCAATGCGCCAGGGTCGCTTCCGAGGCATCCGTCACAGCTTTATGAATTCGCAATGGAAGGTGTTTTGCTTTTTCTGATTCTGTTTATTTATTCCTGGAAGCCAAGACCGATGGGTGCGGTTTCCGGTCTTTTTGCAATTTTTTATGGCATATTCAGATGTGTGGCGGAATTTTTCCGTGAACCCGACGCGCAAATCGGTTATTTGTTTGGAGGGATGACGGAAGGCCAGTTGTTATCGTTGCCATTAATTCTGGTAGGGATCATCCTTCTTGTTTATTCATATAAAAAAGGAAAGATAGCCGATGAAGCAATATCTTGATTACCTGCAGCACATACTGACTCATGGCGACCGCAAGGTCGATCGTACGGGCGTCGGGACGTTGAGCGTGTTTGGTTATCAAATGCGTTTTAATCTCGGCGAGGGATTCCCGTTAGTCACTACCAAAAAACTGCATACCAAAAGTATTTTTCATGAGTTGTTATGGTTTTTACGCGGCGATACCAATATTGAATATCTGAAACAGAATGGGGTCAGTATCTGGAATGAATGGGCGGATACGGATGGAAATCTGGGCCCGGTATATGGGAAGCAGTGGCGCGCATGGCAGACCGCCGATGGCAGGGTAATAGATCAGATGAGTAATCTGGTTCATCAGATCAAAACCAATCCTGATTCGCGACGGCTGATAGTAAATGCCTGGAATGTCGGTGAGCTGGATAAAATGGCATTGCCTCCCTGCCACTTGTTGTTTCAATTTTATGTGGCCGATAAAAAATTATCGTGTCAGTTGTACCAGCGTTCCGCAGATTCGTTTCTGGGGGTGCCATTCAATATTGCTTCTTATTCACTTCTGACACACATGATTGCACAGCAATGCGATCTCGATGTGGGTGATTTTGTCTGGACGGGTGGTGATTGTCATATTTATCTCAATCATATTGAGCAGGTAAAACTGCAGTTGAGCCGGACGCCCTTTCCTTTGCCGCAGCTGCACTTCAAACGACGGCCGCCATCATTATTCGATTATGAGTATGATGATATTGAAGTCATCAACTATCATGCGCATCCTCATATCAAAGGTGAGGTCGCAGTGTAACGCTGCTGAGTGCGGATGGATATGTCATGTAAGCAGTCATGTCTCTGGTGAAAGCGGTATGACTGCTATTTTTATTGCTCACAATTTTTATCGTAATTTGCTTGCTGCAATGGTTCTTCTGCAGTCTGAATTTCTGATTCACGCGTGATACCGGTTGCTCCGCTAAACACAACATTGCTTTTTAATGTGTTGCATACTGCCCGCTTTTCGGCCGGTGGTGTCATAGAGGCGCAGGAACACAATGCTGCGAAAACAGACATCAAAATGAAAAAGAATGCGGATTGTTTCATTAGAGGCTCCTTACCTGTGGCATCCATATTCTCTATTGTATATTTATTATTGATTGGAGGTAAGTAATTGCGGAGAAATTACAGCCAGGATGGCTGGGTCGGACGGGGGTGCGGTCGGTAATGCGCTAGTGGTTTCAAATAAGGTCAAGCCTGTCGATTGAAATGAAAATCTGTCTCTGCAGGGTTTCTTGGGACTGGCGTTAATTTGCAATTGTATCAATTCAGTTATTTCCAGATTATCCATCGCGACAGC
>JAJPJI010000026.1 GCA_021324305.1 Gammaproteobacteria bacterium
AACATGCGGGATAATTTTTAGCAAGTAGTTGGGCGTTAATAAAGCCTTCCGAATGTCTTCAGTATTTAGAGTTTCATATTTATATCCCATGGAAGCGACCGCCACATCGATATCTTCATAGTTTAGCCTTCCAACAAGGGTTTCATTAATAATTTTCAGACTAGGCTTGGCAAGTTTTTTTGGGAATCCCCAGATTTCCCTTCCTGCAGCTATTGGCGCCTCGTCATCAAGATACATGGCATGAACATATGCGCCTCTTTTCCCCTGAAAAACGACTGGAATCACTTGTCCGGATTCCGTATAGTCTCCAAACCCGGTCGAATCAGGCATACGGATAAATTCAAATTTGACAATCGGCTCTGGTACCTCGAGCGGTTCAGGCACGACATCCCTCAGGATGTCCAGATCTGTTTCATAAGTAACAACAAAGAATTCGCGATTTACAAAATGGTATGGGCCCCTGGGATAAGCAGGTCGAAACAATGGCATTGCAAATGCGTTATTTTTAACTTCAGATTCTTTCATGATAGTGTCCTTTTAGAAAATGTATATATTGCAAATCCGCTTTTATGACAATGGTTCATATGATAATAACTCATCAAATAAACCTTCTTCCTTGACAGGATTTTCTGATAATTCATACAGGATCAAACCGATGTCATCCGGACACGGCTGATTCCATGGCGGGTTACGCATGCATTTACACACATCGTTATACCCGGATTTAATACGTTCATTGATTGTAGGCAATGAAAATTCATAATCCTTAGAAGACAATTCGGACAGTTTTCCTTTGAGATGAAAACGCGCAAGATGGATGACGCCGGTTTTCCCGAGTTCAAGTATGGGCTTAAGTCTTGGATCATTTTGCTTTTCTTTACTCAAACTTGCGCCCAATACCCTGATGGCATGCCTGAGATTATGGATATTTCGATACACATAAATTGCCTGTTTATGATGGCTAGAGTATGTAATTTCTTTTTGCCGCTTATAGACGGCATCCATATTGGTCGGCCGCGTTCCGTAAGCGTCAAATAAATGCACCATGAAGCATAAATATTTTATTGGCTCATTTTCGCAAAGCAGCAAATTGAGTTGAGTGTTCGAATACAAACCGCCGTCCCAAAAGAATTCATTATCCACTTCAATCGCAGGAAATCCGGGAGGAAGAGCACAACTTGCCATGATATGTTCCGGCCTGATTGTCGTCTTTGTATTTTCAAAATAAACCAATTTACCGGTCGAAACACGCACCGCTCCAACACTAAGACGTATTTTCCTTTGATTAATCAGATCAAAATCAACAAATTCCAGTAATGTCTTGCGTAATTCACTTGTATCGTAATAACTAAGCCGGTCAGCTGTGGTTTCAATACCAAACCAGGGATTGATTAATCGCGGCTTAAAAAATCCAGGCTGCCCTGATAGTGTAGTTAATTGCGCGCTATATTGATGCTGCATACGTTCCAGCATAATGTTATTGATAACATTCGGCACGCCAGGAATATTGGTGGCAATCTTATTCCAGAATGCTTCCAGTTGATTGAGTCGTTTCTCGGGCGGATTTCCGACTATGATGGCACTATTGATTGCACCAATGGATGTTCCTATCACCCAATCCGGATGTATATCATACTCACTCAAAGCCTTAAAAACGCCGACTTGATATGATCCTAGCGCACCGCCACCGTGCAGCAGAAACACAGTTTTATCAAACGTGACTGGATTTTTATCTACCATGGTCTATCCTTTTCATTCAAGGCATGGTGTTAGTATAACTCGAATTGTCATGCTCAGATAAAATGCCACGATGAATACGTCACACATCGACCATTTGCCAATCGATTTTATAAATGAAAATATACTCTTTCTTCTTGCAGAGTTTTTAGTGAAAAATATGTATATAAGTAAATGACCCTTTATTACTGGAATAATCACCAGTGATGATGGTAAAAAACCGGTATACTGATAGTAACGGGTAATAAATCAGGACGAATGAATGTATCAGCCATATTTGTTATTCATTATTCTATTTATCACCATGGTATTACTCATCTGGCGCATATGGCGGTATGAAATAGTAGCGTTTATTGCCTTATTTTCCTCCTTGCTCACAGGTATTATCCCCTTCTCGCATGCTTTTATCGGATTTAGCAATTCAGCAGTCGCTCTGATCGCTGCCATCATGATTTTATCTAAAGCCATTTCAACAACCGGATTTATCCATCTTGCCACACGCTGGTTCAAAAATTTTTCAAATAGTATTGTCATGCACATTAGCCTGTTCACCATCACAGGAACCATGCTGGCTTCCTTCATGAGTGCAATTGGCGCATTAGGAATTCTGATGCCGATCGCCATTCAAACATGCGTAGAACATAAACGATCGCCATCTCTTATTCTGATGCCGCTTGCATTCGGAGCAGTTCTGGGTGAGCTGATGATGCAGATTTCGTCACCGGTAAGTATTATTATTTCTCAATACAGGCAACAAATCATCGGACAGCCATTCAATATATTTTCCATCACGCCCGTCGGCATCAGTGTTTCAGTGACAGGTATTCTGTTTATTTCGCTCATTGGCTGGCGATTGATGCCCAATCGCGGAAAAAGCAAAAGTGAGGAAGAATTATTCCAGATTCCTGATTACATAACCGAAGTAAAATTGACCAAAGGTTCCCCATTCATAGATAAAACCGTTGGTGAGATGATAAGAGAGTCCAAGGCTGAATTTGACATAATTGCCCTGATTCACAGAGGTACCAAACGTTTCACTTTTTCAAAGCGTGAGGTTCTTCATGCCAATGATATATTGATTGTTGAATCCGATCACGAAAATCTGGAAAAACTGATTATTGCAGGGAAGCTGAAATTAGCGAATGAAAAGCCCCTGACCACTTCATCCCTGTCTTCTGAAGAAATCAAGCTTATTGAAGCTGTTGTTGCCCCTGGCTCTGACATTATTTCGCAATCAGCCAAGATGATGCATCTGCGTTCAAGATATTCAATTAACTTATTTGCTATCTCACGTAAAGGAGCAGAATTCAGACAGAACATCAATGAAGTTCGCTGGCAGGAAGGTGACGTTGTTTTGCTGCAAGGCAATGCTGATACCATACAAGAAACCATTGTCAGCCTTGGGCTCGTCCCTCTTGCTGAACGTGAGTTTCAAATCGGCATGATCAAGAATGACTATATATTGATTGTCACTTATCTGGGCGCTGTCATGCTTTCTGCTATGAATATTTTACCGGCTGCTATTGCATTCGTATTGGCAGTTCTCATTTTATGTTTATTCAATGTTATTCCATACAGGATTATTTATAAAAGTATTGACTGGAGCATTATCTTTCTTTTGGGAGCAATCATACCGTTAGGTGATGCAATGCAATCAACCGGCGCTTCAGACCTGATTACACATCACTTTATCTCGCTTGCGTACAATTACCCGCCGGTCATCATACTAATATTAATCATGCTATTGACCATGCTAATCTCAAATTTGATGAATTTCATTATCGCCGCTATAGTGATGGCACCGGTTTCATTCCATATCGCGCAAGCCCTGCATATCAATGTCGATGCATTTCTGATAGCGATAATTGTTTCTTCAGTATGTGCATTTCTGACACCCATTGCCCATAAATCCAATCTTATCGTATATAATCCCGGCAAATACAAATTCCATGATTACCTGCGCCTGGGTCTGCCTCTGGAAATAATCGTCATTATATCGTCCATACCCGTTATTTTATGGATGTGGCCGTTACGATAAATGCAATGATGATACCAAGAGTAGACTGAGCTATACTGTCTCTAGTCTTCACCATGGATTAACTGGACTGGAACATCTGCGTTTCGAACCACTTCCTCTGCCACACTTCCCAATAGCAAACGTGAAATCCCGCTGCGTCCATGCGTCCCAAGGATGATTAAATCCGCCTCCCAATCATGCGCCTCGGATAAAATCTTTTCGGAGATATGATCATTCGAGTCAATTACTTCAACTAGCTTGCTCTCAACCTGTCCATAGTTTTTTTTGGCAGCGGCAGTCATTTTGTTTAACAAAGACTGTCCCTTTTTTCGTACTTTCTCTTCATGTTGTTTAAAATCAACATGAATACCTTCGCCGCCAGGGATGAACTCGTCAGCCACATAAATTATTCGTAATTTAGCTTGCTGATCCTTGGCAAGCTTGACGGCTTCCTGTAAAGCTTGTTTTGAAATAGCATCATCAGAAACCGCAACAAGAATGCGTGTATACATAGATATTCCCCTGGAGACATTCAAGTTATTATTTAATTATAACATGTTAATTAAAGTTTAATATTATCAAATAAGTGCTGGTTATATTTAATAATTTAATTTAAGTTTAACTTTCAGCCTTCGGATGCTGGCGAAGTACCGCGCACCCTGCTGAAATTATCTCTTCGTGAATTCCTGGTGCAAAATCAGATCAAAAGTCGGCCTGGAAGAATACGAGTTCATGCATCTTATGTTATTGTATAGGATCCTATTTCACCTGAAGGAACACTGGTTTGCATATCCGGTTATTCTGCTTATTATGGTGCGTACTCAGTCTGACAAGTTGTGTTTATTATGGTGATTTACACACTAAAGCCAAGCCATTCTCCACAACCGATCTGAATACTAGCCATCTTTATAATGCAAAACCAGGAATAACCTCCACCGAATGGTGGAACAGGTTTCATGATCCAGAGCTCAATCTCCTCATAAGCAGTGCGATTGCAGGTTCACCTGACATGCAAATCGCTGAATCCAGAGTCAGGCGCGCTCAAGCCATTGTTGAGGGCGCAACCGCACCGCTTTGGCCCTCTATTGATTTTAGTGGGTATATTCAACGGCAAAAACTCAGCGAATTCGGTTTAATACCGCCGCCGTTTAATGGTCGCACCTTTAATATCGGAGAGTTGGGATTCAATTTAAATTATGATTTCGATTTTTGGGGCAAAAACCGGCAAATACTTGCCTCCCGAATCAGTGAAAAATGCGCCAGCCAGGCTGACCTCGCCCAGGCCCGCCTCATTCTTTCTGCTGCCGTGGCAGATACCTATTTCCAGTTATTAAATAATCAGGCCCAGCAACAGCTTGCCCTGGAAAATTTGCAGCTTACCCGGGAAATTTCTGACATTGTGTTAGAACGCGCACGTCATGGCATAGAATCTGATATCCCCGTTAAAACAGCACTCGCCAATGTTCAATTAGCAAGATTGTCGGTCGATCAGTACAGGCAGGCTGAAATGCTGGCGCAAAATCAGTTAGCGATATTATTGGGGAAAAATCCTTTCGCCACCACAATCATTACTCATCATTTTACCTATCATAAACAGCATGTATCACTGGCAAGATCCCTGCCTGCCAATTTGCTCGCTCAGCGGCCAGATATTTATGCTGCGAAATTGCGCGCCGAAGCCGCCGCTCATGAAATTAACGTCGCAAAGTCACGGTTTTTTCCGAATATCAGCCTGACATCATTATTCAGTTATGAAAGTGTGGGGCTGGGTCATCTTTTTGATGTTGCCTCACAAAATAATGCGATTACTGGCGCCGTCGATTTACCAATTTTTGATGCAGGAGCGCGACGTGCGAATCTGGGTGTTAAATCTGCTGAATACGATATGGCTGTTAACAGCTACAACCAGACAGTTTTAAACGCGCTTCGCGAAGTGGCTGATCAGTTAGCCATTATGAACACCGTTAAAAACCAATTACGAGCACAGGATAGAGCGCTGCAGGCAACCGAGCATAATTACAAATTATTTAATTCGCGTTATAATCACGGTATTGTTGATTATGTTCAAGTTCTTGAAATTAAGCAATTATTGCTACAATATCATGCAACGCAGCTTGATTTGCAAACACGTCATCTTCGGGCTGTGGTAGGAGTATTAAAAGCACTGGGTGGAAATGAAATGTCTGAGCAAGGATAGCCATGACTGGAACATCAACACCTTCAAATCATTCCAAACCCTCTGATACCGGCTATCCCACGCCTGTTACATTAAAAAAGCGCAAGTTTGCCACTTTCATGCTCGCCGGCATTTTCCTGGTTATCGGTTTAATCTGGCTTGTTTATTATCTTGTATGGGGACAGTTCGAAGTCTACACCGATGATGCCTATGTCAATGGTAATCTTGTGCAAGTCATGGCTCAGGTACCTGGAACTGTGGTAGAAATCAATGGAGATGATACATATCTTGTGAACAAAGGGCAGCAGATAGCCAAGCTTGACCCTTCCGACATGAAAATCGCGTTCCAGCATGCACAAGCCGAGTTAGCTCAAACGGTGCGGCAAGTACGCCAGGCATACGAAACTGCAGATCAAGCTCAGGCAACTTTAATCTTACGGCACGCTGACCTGGTAAAAGCACAGCTCGATCTCAAACGCCGCACAGGGTTATTAGGTGAAAAAGCCATTTCACGTGAAGAATTACAACATTACCAGACTGCGCTTGATACAGCGCAAGCCCAATATAATTACGCCTTGCACAATCTGCACGCGGCACAGGCTTTGGTGGACAATTCTCATCTTTATACGCATCCACAAGTAGAACGTGCAAAAGCGAATTTCAAAACAGCATATCTGAATCTGGTACGAACAACGATTATCGCACCCGTGACAGGCTATATCGCCAAACGCAGCATCCAGGTTGGACAACAGGTTACTGTCAACACTCCCATGCTTGCTATCGTTCCGCTCAGTGATGTGTGGGTCGATGCGAACTACAAGGAATCACAACTGAGCGAAATCCGAATCGGACAGCCCGTCATCCTGACTGCAGATGCCTATTCCAACATCACTTATCACGGTAAAGTCGTCGGCTTGAATGCTGGTACAGGCAGTGCATTCTCATTGCTTCCAGCGCAAAACGCGACCGGCAACTGGATCAAGATCGTGCAACGCCTGCCGGTTCGTATCAGCCTGCTTGCTGACGAACTTAAAAGAAATCCCCTGCAAATCGGCTTGTCGATGCGGGTCACCACAAATATACATGATACGAGTGGAAGCAGACTGGCGACAACCGCATCATCCAAACCTGTCTATTTCACAGATGTCTACACCAGGCAGCTTGCCGATGCTGATAGGTTAATTAACAGGATACTCAGGGATAACTCACCAGATATCTATATGTCCGCATCCGGATTTCCTGATCATCCTGCCCCTTGCTACCCCGCCAAACCTTCTTTGATCAATTCAGCTTTCACGAATCCAGCCGAAGAAATTTCGCAATTGCTTGCTGCCCGAAGGTTGATGCCCAAGGAGTGGATCAGTGCATAATGATATGAGATCCGGAAACCAGATTACTTGACATGAGAGAAACCACATGGATGTGTTCCCACCACTCAAAGGCAGCCGGTTAATCCTGCTTACGCTATCCTTGTCACTCGGCATTTTCATGAACGTTCTCGATGTCTCCATCGCCAATGTTGCTATTCCAACGATAGCAGGCGATCTGGCCGTCAGCCCGGATAATGGCACATGGGTTATCACTTCATTCGCTGTCAGCCAGGCAATCATGCTGCCTTTGACCGGGTGGCTTGCCCGTCGTTTTGGTGAAATACGATTATATGTGCTTTCAACCATTTTATTTACACTGGCATCTGTCCTGTGCGGATTATCAGTAAACCTGCCCATGTTGATTATTTTCCGTGTCATTCAGGGCGCAGTCTCCGGGCCTATGATTCCGCTTTCCCAAAGCATACTCCTCGCAAATTATCCCGATGAGAAAAAGGGCTTCGCGACCGGTGTATGGGCAATGACTGCGGTCGTTGGACCCATTTTTGGGCCAATTATGGGGGGTTGGATTACTGATAACTATACATGGCCATGGATATTTTACATTAATCTCCCTGTTGGTATTTTTAGTGCTGTATTTACGTGGATCACACTTACCGGCAGAGAAACAAAAACCGTAAAAACATCAATCGATATCGTCGGTCTCATTTTATTAATTATCGGCGTTGGCTGTCTGCAAGTATTGCTGGATAAAGGAAATGATCTGGACTGGTTTCATTCCAATCTCATTCTTGCCTTGACTATCATCTCGACCATAGCCCTTAGCTTTTTGGTTGTCTGGGAACTCACCGATAAAACACCAATTATTGATTTGACATTGTTTACTGGAAGAAATTTCACAATTGGCACGATAGCCTTAACATTGGGGTATTTTGTCTATTTTTCCAATGTCGTCATTTTTCCCTTATGGCTGCAAACACAAATGGGATATACCCCGACCTGGGCAGGACTCGCTGCTGCTCCAGTGGGAATTTTGCCGTTTTTCCTGACACCCTTTGTTGGCAATTATATGGGCAAATTTGATTTGCGCATCATTATCAGTGTTGGCTTCCTTGTGTTTGCATTCACATCTTTCTGGCAATCAAACTTTTATACCGGGATTGGATTTAAACAACTGGTTCAACCACGATTTGTGCAAGGATTAGGAATTACATTTTTCTTCACGCCATTAATTTCCATTGTCATATCCGGACTCCCTCCACAGCGCATCGCGAGCGCACTCGGTCTTGCAAATTTCTTTCGTATTCTGGGCGGCAGCTTCGGTACATCGTTGAGTATCACCATGTGGGACAGACGCGAAGCGTTCCATCACAGCCGTCTGGTTGAACAAATCAATCAATTTAATCCTGTCAGCAACTCGGCACTGGATCATCTGAATGCATTGGGATTAAGTAAACATCAAGGTTTTGAAATGATCAACAACACAATCACCAACCAGTCATTCATGCTATCAACGGATGATATCTTTTGGTTGTCGGGCTGGATATTTGTCTGCCTTCTTGTCATTATCTGGTTCACCAAGCCGCCATTTCTAGCCACCAAGAGAATGGCTGCTGAATAAGGATTAGCATATTTAAGGAAACCCTCATGCGTTCGTCTCTAGTTATTATAGCAAGTTTATCACTATTCCTGTCTGGTGTTACTTTCGCCTATCCTAGTCCATGCTTACAGCATATTGAAAAATTCACCGATGGCGATGCCTTACAATTACAGGAATGCTATTTAAACGATACTCACATTCCAGATTTACTTGCCTATCTCGCAGACCATAAGGAAATTAAAAAATTATATTTACGCTACAACCGGATCAGTAATAAAGGAGCTATTGCGCTTGCCAGTAATACAAACATCACGACTCTAGATATCAGCTGGAACAACGTGGGTATCAATGGTATCAACGCGTTAGCCGCCAATTCGACGCTGACTTCTCTCGATGTCAGTGGACAGGGGCTCGGAGAAAATGCTGCTATTTCTCTCGCAAAAAGCCAAAGCCTGAATGAAATCAAGATTGGCTCCAATCCAATCGGTGATAAGGGTGTCATTGCATTGTCCAAAGATCCCATTGTAACCTCATTAGACATCAGCCAGACAAAAATCACCCCAGTCGCTATCGATGCGGTTGCAAAAATGAAAAACCTGAAGCACCTGGTAATCAGCTATAACAATATTGGTGACCCTGAAATCAGTACACTCACGCAACTTGCTCATCTTCAATCATTAAATGTCAGCTGGAATAAAATCAGCAGTAAAGGTGCTAAAGCTGTTGCGTCACTCCCCAATCTTTCCATTTTAAACATTGCCTCCAATCACATCGGGACCGATGGAGCATTGACACTTGCCAATATGCAGCAACTGGATTATCTCGATATGAGCAGGAACAGCATCGGACCAGAAGGCGCCAGTGCGTTTTCCAGCCACCCAAGACTCACGACGTTGAATATTAGTGATAATCCAATACAGTCAACAGGCATGATTGAATTAGCAAAAAATATCAGACTACAATCTCTCAACGTTAACAACATCAGACTGGATATGGCAGGCATAATAGCCATCAGCCAGATGACTAAGCTGACTTCGCTTTACATCAATGAGAATCACCTTGCGGATGATGGCGCCATATGGCTGGCAAATATGCATCAATTACTGTATTTATCGGTTGACAGCAATCAGATTACAGACAAAGGCATAAAAATCATTGCAAACATGCCGGCTCTTAAACAATTAAGCGCGTTTTATAATCAGATAAGCAATGATGGCGCCAATGCCTTGTTACAAAACCAGTCGCTTACGGACCTTGACCTGGGTTATAACAATGTTGGCGATATGGGCACTGTTAATGTACCAAATAATCTGCATCTCGTTTCCTTGAATTTGACATCAAACCAGATTACAGATGAAGGAGCAATGATACTGGCACGCAATCATACTTTGACCAGGCTCAACCTGATGTTAAATCACATCGGGACATCAGGATTAAACGCATTATCAAAAAATATGGATATTCCGTTCATTTATACCGAGTGGAACAATGGTTATGGAAGATCAGTTTGCTACCATCAATGACTATATGATCCAGTCAGTTTCGCGGTTGCGATGTCATGGGCTTCAAGTTCAGACAATACTTCGTCAAGGTCTGGTTCATCGGGTAAATCCAGCGTTGTATCAAGTGCGTAAAGCATGAAAATATAATGATGGATACGTGAGTCAACCGGACAGGGACCTGAGTATTTGGGTTCGCCGTATGTGTTATTACCTATCAGTGCTCCGTCAGGAAGATCAGCCAATTCAAGCAGCGAATTTACTTTTTTGGGGATGTTATAAATGACCCAATTATAAAAAGGCTGCCCGATACCAGCATCAGGATCGTAAATAATCAGGGCAAAACTCTGTGTATTCGTTGGCGGGTTCATCCAGGTTAGTGTGGGCGGTGTGTTGATTCCATTACAGGTGTATTTGGCTGGAATCTTGCCATTGTCAGAGAATACAGTTGATGTAAGAGTGAATGTATTGGCATAAGTCAGCGAAGTAATCACCAAGCCTGTAATAATCCCTGTCAAAATACGCAGCATGCAAGCATATTCCATGTTGTTTTTACATATGTTGTGAGATTTTAACAGAGATGATTGAGAGCTGCACTATGCTCATTAGTAGATTAACAGCTTGTCAGGATCAGTCAATTACTCACCCGGTTTGACACAACTCAATCATTTCGTTGGCACAGTTTGATCAATTTTTACCCTTTTCGGTGTAAATTCTCTAGCTCTTTTTCCATTGCTGCATGTTAAAATATGCAAAAATTTGAGGAGTGACATCATGCTTAGACTCATTGAGAAAGATCCCAAAAAACTCATCCTTAACAGCAAATTGTGCCAGTTGAAAATGGTGGAAGTCGCATTGTTTACATTTCTGGCTGAAAAATATCTTTCAGAAAATACTGAACGCAGACAATCCAAGGAGATCATCTCCAGAATCGAAGAATATGTACATCATGCTACGATGAATATGCGAACTACCTCTCTAACAACAGCCATTGCAGCAGTTGAAAAGCAGATACAAGAAGAGAATGGTGCGCCGGAAGAATTTCTCGACGATCTCAACACTAATCTGAAAGCATCCAGGGATCTTTATCAACAATATAAAAAAATCCTTGCTCTGGTAAAAGACAAACTGCTCACGGAAATCAGAGAAAGCCGGATTTATAAAGATGATCCTAAAGTACAAATACTCTTAAGTACCTATCAACTGTACAGACAATTACGTAAAGATTTTTTACATAAACTGGAAAGAAATCTGCTTGAGACTATTACACAAATTATCAATGCCTGTCAGGCATTACAAACTGTGTTGACCAAGCAGACTGATTTGCAACCGCGGGTCAATCTGATAATTTCAACATCCGCCAGATTGCGTGAACTTATCAGCATCGAATCTTACCGCGTAAAAGGACGAGGCATGATACGCGAAACCAGAGATGAAAATGACAACAATAATTCGGTACCCTCACATGAAGAAAATCAAACATTTCTTATTCGAATATCAGACCTGACGGAGCAGGAAACAAATCTGAAACTGGATGGAAAAGAGCTCGATTTTATTGCGATATGCAAGAAATTGGCCCAATTGGAATCCAGCTTGCAGGCGGTGACAACCCAGTTAACTATGCAAAAACACACATTGACTCTCTTTTCAGATAATTCTGAAAAACTGAATGCGGTTCTGACCTTGCTACTGGATATCAATTCAGGCTTGATGCCTGCGTTTGTTGATACGCTTGGAAAAATAAATCTTGTACTTGGCATCCACAATCTCAAGGATTGGGTGGACTCAAACAAACCGTCTCCTAGTCAAACAAAAATCTCAGTCCCAGGCCAATATCATTAGATCCGGCATTTTTGGCCCGATACAGGCCAAATGCACCTGAGCGATGATGTATACGAATGAGGAGTTGCACCCGCGGCAACGCGGGTGATGCCACAGTTGCTTCAAACATGAGATAATTCAAAAAACGCCTGGTATTGCTGTGATTGGCGTGTTTTTCAAGTGATGGATACGATGTAACATATGACACACCTTCACCAAGCGCAAAAGAAGTATTGACATAATGATCCCAGGGAAGATTGGCCCATCGAAATGCAAGATATGGATCGAGTTCATAAATTGTTGACTGATTGCTCCCCACACGCACAGTAAAATTCCCCGCAAACTGCACGACACTTACAATAGGACTAACCAGTTGCCTAAGAAAATTCTGCTGATCCAGGGTATGCGAGAGCTCCAATGATTGAATATGTTCAGGCCAACGATGGATTCCAAATTTGGTGATCCTCAATAATCTGTCCTCGCAAGTCACTCCGTAATAATAGGTAAGCGACCAGGGATACCAATCATACAAGGCTGCATCAGAGGGATAACTGATTTTAGCGACACCCCAGGAAATTGCCGGAATTAAATAAAACAGCAGAATATGCAATGACCATTTTTTAATCGAGCGGAAGTTCTTGATTGACACCATCTTGTAATTATATTTTCCCTTTTATCTTTATTACGATTAGCTGTCTTTCTGGTCCGCCAAAGCAAGTAATTTAACGCATTCAAATGCGAGCGTTATTAATTTAGTGATGCATTCCGTTTCCTGCGCAGGCGCTGCAAATTCATGGCCTTTGCCAGAAATTACTCCCAGGATGGCGCCTGCCAATACACGATAGCGCGGTCCCTTCCCTTTTTGCATAAGCATATAATTATAAAGCTGTGACTGAATAAATAATGTTGCGGTTTCCATTTCAGTTGCAAGCACACCGCAACGTGTCAACAAATCATCAAATGCCATATTATTGCTGCCGCTTGGCCCGGCGCCAAACTCGCGCGCATAAAATGAACTTTTGCAATGTACCGTTCCTGTATGAAATCCGTTGGTAAAACCAAGCTTGACAGCCGACTCTGAAATGATGGATGCAACTTCAAAAGAGGAAACAGCTGGAACTGAAATCGGCATGTAATCCGATGTTGTCTGTTCATCGCGTACTGATGCTTGGGCATTCACAATATCGCCCAGCTTGACCAATCCTGATTGCAATGATCCGGCGGTTCCTACACGTAAAAACCGCTTTCCGCCCAGATAGAATAATTCATGCAGGATGATTTCCATGCTCGGACAACCCATGCCGCTGGATATCGTCGCGACATCAATTTTCATGCCAGATGATGAAATTGTTCCCAAATAGAGATGGTGTCCCCGAGGATGTTGCTTGACAGCAAGTTCATCAAAATGACTTGCGATCTGCTTTGCGCGCCCGTCAGATCCAGGAAGCAGTACGTATCGGCCGATACCATTGTTCCCAGTCATGTCATTGACTGTGGCATTAATGTGATGCGGTGTAAACAGTGCTTGATCCATAAGCTCGCCCGTGACTAATCATATATGAAAAGAGCTAAAATAGCATACAAGATTCTGATTTTATACGCTGACATCATTCCAGTGACTTCCGCAGTGACTACCAAATTGTACATAAGGTCTTGTTTACCATTGGACTGCCGGTTGGCAGATGGAACGCTTGCCTGAATTCAGGCATATTTGCCAACGTGCCATTCACACGATAGATCGCTGGTGGATGCGGATCCGTAATCGCCAACAGGCGAGCCGTTTTTGGCCGTATATTCGCAGCCCATACGAAAGCATCGCTCAGGAAAAACTGTTGATCCGGAGTGAACCCAGCAATATTTTTAGCATTTTTGTACTCATCAGTGGCATGAAACGCGCGATAAGCGAGTATCATGCCTCCCAAGTCCGCGGTAGCTTCTCCAACGACCAGGTTTCCTTGCAGATGCAGATTATCATCGACCCGGTATTTTGAATATTGTTCTGCGATACATTTGGTAGCCGCCCGGAATTTATCAAAATCCTTATCAGTCCACCAGTTTCTCATATTGCCCTGACCATCAAATTGTGCGCCTTCATCGTCAAAAGCATGTGTCATTTCATGGCCGATCACGGAGCCAATCGCACCATAATTGAGAGCGCTCGCAGCCTTTGCATCAAAAAATGGAGGCTGCAATATCCCGGCTGGAATATTGATTCGATTCATTGATGGATCATAATATGCATTGATGGTTTGCGGCGTCATGTCCCATTCAGCGGCATCAACAGGTTTACCGATTTTATCAAGTTCATATTTACTGAGAAATTCAATAGACCGCATGACATTCAAAACATAAGAGTGTTTATCGATAGTCAGCGTGGAATAATCAAGCCATTTATCAGGGTATCCAATTCTAGCCGTCATCAAATCCAGTTTCCTGATCGCCGCATCACGGGTTGAATCGCTCATCCAGGATAATTTGCGCAGGCTTTCTTTCATGGATGCGCGTATATTGTCCACTAATTGTTGCGCGTACTGTTTGGAAAAAGGTGGAAAATATTTTTCGACATATGATTTTCCGATAGCAAAACCAAGCAGTGCGTTTTCAGTATTGACCACTCTATGCCAGCGTGGCAACAGCTGTTTTGTGCCTGTCAACGCAGAATTCAGCCTGAAGTCCTCCTCGACATACGGTTGAGAGAGGTACGGAGCGAATGTATCAATCAAGTGCCAGCGTAAATATATTTTCCACTCATCAATCCTGATGTCGCCCAGCATTGAATTCAGCGTCACGAAAAATGTTGGCATGGCGAGATTGATGTGTGTAATCTCCGGATGATCAAGATCCTTGAAATATTGGCTCCAGGAAAAATTCGGAGTCATTTTTTGCAGCTGCTTTATATCCTTGGGATGATAAATGGAATGTGGGTCACGTATTTCGGATTTTGCCATGGAAGCTTTGGCTAGCATGGATTCAATTTTCATCACTGTATTTGCTGCTGACATGGCATTTTTTGCCGTTTCACCTTGCAATTCAAACATTTTGGCAATGTGGTGCAAATAAATTTCGCGAATTTTTTTGAATTTGTCCTCGTTCTTTAGATAATAATCACGGTCAGGAAGACCCAGCCCGCCTTGTGATGCGACACCGATGACCTGTCTGCTGTCTTTAAAATCCTGCATTTGACTGAATCCAAACAAGGCATTGACGCCCAGCATTTGCAAGTGTGAGATGACGCTCTGCAGATCAGCGAGATTATTAATCGCTGAAATGCGCTTGAATTCGGGCTGCAATGGAGCGATACCTGCCTTATTTATCGATTTTTCATCCATCCCGCTAAGATAGAAATCCCGGATTTTTTGCTCGATGCTTCCGTTGCTGGCTGCATGGTTATCAGCAGCAGACATGATCAGGTTTTTTATCATTTCATCATTATGCTTCTGCAATACTTCAAATGTATCCCATCTGGAATATGCCGGCGGTATAGGGTTTTGCTGCTGCCATTTACCATTTGCATATTTATAAAAATTGTCACCCGGCCGGATAGTGTTATTCATCCAGTCAAGATGTAAATTAATAGGCTCATTTGCGTTGGCAAAATTATTGGTCCATGTGGATGTCAGATAAATACAGATTATCAATCTAAATAGCATTCGCGTCATAAAAAACCTCTATCAATCGTGCATGGAATTATTTCGGTATCCTGCCATCTCAACTTGTTTTATCCCGAACCATCATGAATCCATTTCAATGGTCCACTTGATAATAGTCAGCAAATTGCTGCTTGAAAAAAAGTTGTCCTGTTTCGGCAATAATTTTATTATTAATATAGTTTCGTACCGGCCGCTGAGGACTTGGGCTCACAAAATATACCATGGATACCCGATTGTCTGTCGCATTGGTCACGCGGTGCAGCGCTGAATGACAGCAGCCGTTAGTCATTAATTCGAGAGCATTCCCAAAATTAATAACCAGATGCCCCGGCTTGTGCGGAATCGGAATCCACTGATTTTGATAATTTACTTCAAGCCCGTCTTCTTCGAAATACAAGACGGTAATCAAGCCAAAATCTTTATGCGCATTCAAGCGGATCTTATTTTTCTCTTCACCTGTCAGCGGGCAGCACTGAAATACCAAGGAACAGGCAGGATTCCCTGCCGCATCCGCATAGTCGTCCTGTGATAATCCGGCTTTCATAAATACGGTATGAAGAAGTGGTAAAGAAATCATGTTAAGAAATGCGTCATCGATCGCTTGAATTGAACTTGCATGCGGCACATATGGTCCAAATGGCGAATCAGGTTCAAAGAATATCTGCTCAACTGTATTCGTGTTTTTCGATTGTGACCTAACAACATATCCCTCATACCGTTCTCCTGGCAGCAGTGTTTCTTTAAGCCGCCATTTCGCTTTCTCTTCCGGACTGCCGCCAAAAAAATTCCGGGCCGTCTGCATACAGACATCGATTTTCTGGATAAGCGCTTCACTGGGCAGACGTACATAGCAAAAACCGATACGCATCGCATCATCCAGCTCTGATTGATTGATTGTTAAGGAAAAAATCGTTGGGATCTGCATAGTTCGCTTGCCTTATCATGTTTGTGTCGAAACTATACAGAATTGACCAACAAAGCTCAAACAGATTTGGCGCGAACAAATCCGCTACCTGAGTTGCCGGAATCTATGTGCTGGCAGTACGTAGATACTGGAAAAGTACTAGATATTAAATATGAATTGCTCCAACAACAAGACAATCAGCCACGATGAAAAAAACGAGGTCATCAACACCATCGCTATCAGAAAACCGAATTCGACGATCAGGCTACCACGAATATATTTTTTCCCGGCACCTAAAACGCGCAGCAACGAGTAAGTTAACTGCCTTTCGTCCATGCTGGCTTGCAGACCTGAGATAAAAATCAACCCTCCAGTCACCAGTGAAAAAATAAACAGATATTGAATTATCATGGCAACCTTGTTGATCAGGTCTTGCATCTGTCTTAATAAAACCGCTACATCGATAATGGTGACATTGGGAAATTGCTGCAATATCTGGTTTAGCAGAATCTCCTGGTTCGATGACAAATGAAAACTGGTGATATAGGTTGAAGGAAAGGTATCCAGCAATCCCGGCGGAAAAATCATGAAAAAATTCGGATGAAATGACGACCAGTTTAAATTGCGAAAATTGACAATCGTCGCTGATAATTCTTTCCCCCCAATGAGAAATGTCAGTTGATCGCCTATTTGCAATTGCAGATCCGTGGCAAGTGTCGAATAAACAGAAACAATGGGTTTGCCTGCATCTTTTAAAGTCCAGGAACTGCCTTTAATTATAGTGTTATCTGATGGAAAATCCCACATCCAGCTTAGATTGAGATCTCGATGCAAGGCATTGTTGCTGACCGCATCTTTTGGCACAGCTGTCAATATAGGTTTTCCATTCAGCGCGGTTAGTCGTCCTCTCACCATCGGATAGATATCCGCAATAGCGATATTGTGTTGTTTGAATAACGTTTGCATACTCGCAATATCTGATTTGGCAATATTGAATGCAAAATAATTGGGTGTCTGTTTCGAAAAGGAATGCTGCCAGTCTTTTACAATATCAGTGCGAACATATCCCAATACAATGAGTGAAGTCAAAACCAGATTAAATCCGATGAATTGCAGACTAACACTATTTGCATGATTCACCAATTCACTGATGCCTCTTCTGAATACTCCTTCCGAATAATAAAGAACCATCCGCAAGATCAGCATAAATATGTGGTTTAAAATATACAGAAACGCTATGCCTATTAATAATATTGCCAGAAAATATAGAATCAGCATCGAATAGTTCATGTACCAGAACGCCAAGGCGGTGATGACAGTTAACGCAATCGTAATAAATAAATTGCTTATAAGCCGATTGATTTTAATTTCATTACGCCATATCACCAAAGGTGACGTTTCAGGCAATTGAACAATGATCGGATAAGAAAATCCAAAGAGCAATACAACACTGGTAACAAATCCCAAAGTTACTGGTGCCATACCTGGTGCAGGCAGGATGATCGGTAAAATCCCTGAGTACTGGCTAACCAGAAAATATTGAACCGCAAAAGCAACAGGAATTGCGATACAACCAGCCATTAAGCCAATAATCAGTAATTGCCAGAAAAAGAGGAGCTTTATCTGGCGCTGTCTGGCCCCCAGGCAACGCCATAATGCCGCATGCGAATAATGACGATGTAAATATTGATTAAGGCTGAGAGCGATTGCAACACCACTCATTAACAAGCCAAATAGAAGCAGCAGCGTTAAATAATTTTCAGCACGTTGTAAAATATCCCTGAATCCTGATTGCTGGCTGAGTGCATCCTGAATTTGCTGCCCGGGCCTTAATTGCGGTGAGAGCCATTGCCGATACAACGCCAGCTGTGCCTGCTCGCCTGCAATCAATAACTTGTACTCCACACGACTGCCAGGAATGACTGTTCGTGTCGCCGGCACATCATCCAGGCGCATGATGACTTTCGGAGCAATTGACCAGCCTGTGTAAAGCAAATCTTTTTCAGGATCAAGCGTGCTGCTGATTTTTAAATTAGCTGCGCCTATCGTCAGCCTATCATTAATCTGAATGGATAATATTGGCAATAATCTCGATTCTACCCAGATTGTTTGCTTTGGCGGCCGTTGGGATTGGTCGCCATATAATGGATAATTATCCGACACTGCCTGCACATTAACTAGCTGCATTCGATTATTTACACTAACGACAGATGGATACGACCATGATTCCGCCGTTCGCAGCCGCATTTTCGCAGCCTGCTGTATCCAGCCGGATGGAATGGGTAATGTACTGCTGACTGCCAAATCTCCGCCTAGAAATTTTGCACTTTGCAAATCAAGGCCACGCGTGACTCGGTCTACTAAAAAATGCATGGATGTTGTGGTTGTAACTGCGATCAGCAATGCGATAAAAACAACGTACCATTGCCCGGCACGCCACTCACGCCATAACAGTTTGACTGCAAGAGGCAAGTTGTTCAGCATGGCACTAAAACACCATCATGCAATGTCAGGCGCCGCTGGCAACGTGAAGCAAGACTGGCATCATGCGTGACTAATAAAAGCGTTGTTTGTTGTTCCTGATTTAGTGAAAACAGTATATCCGCGACCAATTCACCCGTATGAGTATCCAGATTTCCGGTCATCTCATCAGCGAAGATGATTTCCGGATGCGTCACAAATGCGCGCGCAATAGCCACACGCTGTTGTTCGCCACCAGATAACTGCAGCGGATAATGGTGCAGACGTTGACCCAGACCGACTTTATGCAGCCATTCCGTCGCTTCCATTTTGCATTTTTGATGTGACACATGCTGAATTTCAAGCGGTAACATGACATTTTCCAGCGCCGTGAGTGTTGGTAATAACTGAAAGGACTGGAATATGAATCCGACAAAGCGCCCACGAATCCTGGCACGCTGTTCTTCGTCAAGAACATTGATTTGCTGCTGATGTATATAAACAGTACCAGTACTGGGCACATCCAATCCGGCCAGAATGGTCAATAATGTTGTTTTGCCTGAACCAGAGGCACCGAGAATAGCTACACTTTCTCCTCTCTTTAACGTTAAATTCACATCGCGTAAGATAGTAATCAGGTTGTCGCCACTCGAAACCTGCTTACCCAGATGTTCTGCCTGTAAAAAATATGAGGTCTCCTGCAGCATGAAAAAAATCCTTATCACGGCATTGCTGTTCTTCATTACTTTACCGGTGCTGGCGGAAAATACAATATTGATTATTGGTGACAGTATAAGTGCTGGATATGGCATTAATCCTGAACAAGGCTGGGTGGCCTTATTGCAAAACCGTTTGCATGTAAAACATTTCAACTATAAGGTCATTAATGCCAGCATCTCAGGCGACACTACCAGCGATGGTCTGCAGCGATTACCGGCTGAACTCAAACAATATCACCCGCAAATTACCGTACTTGAATTGGGAGGCAATGATGGCCTGCGCGGCTTACCGCTTTATGTCATCAAGAACAACTTGATACAGATGATCAGATTATCCCTGGATGCTAACAGTAAAGTCATGGTACTTGGGGTCAGGATGCCGCCCAACTACGGGTTACAATACACCCGGCAATTTCAACAAATATACGATGATTTTTCCAGGCGCAAAGACATTGCTGTCGTTCCATCATTCCTGAAGGGAATCGACAATACTCCTGCCCTAATGCAGGTTGATGGTATCCATCCGGTCACCGCGGCACAGACAAAGATCCTTGATAACGTCTGGCCGGCGCTTGAAACGCTGCTTCACAAATAAATACATTATTTATCAATAAATTATATGAAAAATTGACTCGTGTTATACTAATAGTAGGTTCATTACAAATACATCTTTAAAACCAGATATCAAGAACATGTGCAATACATCAGAGACCACCGGAGGTCGTTATGAACAGCACATTTCGCAATATCAGTATTCTTGGTTTAGCATGCTTTCTGTCTGCCTGTGATCCTTATGCGCAAAATGAAGATATCGGTACTGTGACTGGTGCTGTTGCGGGTGGTTTGCTAGGCAGCACAATTGGTCAAGGAACTGGGCAAGCCGTAGCGATTGGCGTGGGTGCGATCGGCGGTGCATTAATCGGAAATTCGATCGGCAGATCCATGGATGAACAGAATGCCGAAAACTTTTATTATTATAATGGTTATTATCCGCCCTCATATCGATATCAGCCATATTATTATGGGCCTTACTATCATCCTCATTATCGTCCATATTATTACAATAACTACTATTATGAAGAAGGCTACTAGAACATGTTATCTTATCAACATCAATTTCTGAGTTGACGTACATTAGACTCTTGGTGTGTTTTTTGCTATGTTGAAGATATCATAGACAAGAGTCAGGAAGCAGTATGTCAATTCAGAATACAATCAGGATCATCAATCGTGTAGATAACATTGTGGCTGAATTCAAAAAGCAATATGCCCATAGCTCATCTATCTCTTCTGAATTAAAAAAAATGAGCGAATCCCTGCATGGCTTGACAGATTACCTGAACAAACTGGATGAGTTGAAGCCAAACAATACCACAAATGAGATTGATTCTCATATGTCAGAAATCAATTTGCATATGGATATTCTGAATGGTGAACTCGACAAGAAGGATTTCGTGCGTTTGCAAAAAGGGATAAAAGTTGTGAAAACAGCGTTGAAATTCCACCCTGCTAGATATTCATTTTTTGAATTTATAATTATGTGGATTTATGAACTCGTTTATTTTGTTTAGACAATTCCAGTACCTTGTTTTGCAATTCCTTTCTGTACCCTAACGAGAAACAGATTTCGGCCACCAGAAAAACAGGTGCGACAAACACTTGAAAAAAATTCTCAAGAAATGCCGGCCGTTTGCCTTCGAAATAATGACCAATCAATTGTGCCGTCCAGCCAATGACAAATAGCAGAAAAAAAAATCCTAACGAAACCATGTCAAATTTTCCACCTGAGATATATCGCGCGAGCAAAGTAATAGGTATCAGAAAAACAGCCGATGCAACGGCCAGATTGAAATCCAAAAATAAATAATAGACCAGCAACAGGATAAGCGCGACCCATGCGAAAGAAACATGATTGAGAACCAATACAGAAACATGAAACCAGCTCAGCAAGACCTGCAGCGATAACACAATGACCGGGACACCTATAAAATGTGTGAATTTGGTTATCTTCTTACTGTGATGGCTTTCATAAAAGCTCATTTGTTCGGCAAGATTTCTCATAATGCTCTCATATGCAATTACTTCAAATTACGATGCTAACACAGAACGGCTCTGAATTGGCATCGTAATTTGATCGGATTTTGATATACGAGATGATTCAGTATGACCTGACAATCACCATCGTTCCACGATAATGATTTTTAGAATTCGGACCTTCGACAAAGTTATAGCGCAGCCATCTTGCATCACTGACATGCAGACGTACACACCCGTGACTGATATTTGCATAAGCTAGCTCATAGGAACCATGTAATGCCTGACTGCCGTTAAAAAACATGCAATACGGCATCGGCGCACCGCCATGCGGCAAAGGAAACTTATGTGATTTACACCCCGGCCCGCCTAATGAATATATACGGAATGTACCCGATCTGGTACGACACGGACGCCTGAGATCACGACACCAGCCGGATCCTGCAACAGCCAGCCCTGATCGAACCAGTATGCCGTCAGAGGTATACGCTCCAAATTCATGGACATTCGGATCAACAATAATTATTTTTTCGCCTGGCGGAGAAATCTGGCTTGGCAATCCGCCATGATGAGATTTGCAGTATGAACTGAGGGGTATTAAAAGTAATGACGCAAACAGAAAGATGGTTGATTTTCGTTTTAGTTCCATCGTACCCACTCCTCTATAGAAGACACAACTCTATTTTACTCCAAGAACCGCCTCTCCGTTTTTGTAATCGCCCCAAGTGCTCAATAGATGATCATTAAATAATAAAATGCGTATATTATTCAACTTAATGGCGACGCTGTGCCCGGTTCAGCAACACGATGTCCATGCGCGGAGAAGACTGAACTTAATTTGTTTTTTTATAAAATTTCATTATGTTAAGGTATACTGACTAATCTAATGTTATGCGTTAACCAGGCATGGTTGTCTGCAAGCTTTTTGTAGAAATACGTTGTTCATCAAGGGAGTGTAATTATGTTTAAAAAAATTTTTTCAGCCATTTTATTTTTCGTTCTGACTTCTTCCAGCTTTGCTGGCGAAAATTACCCGAAATTTGTCTTGCTTCCGAACATTAATACACAATATATCATGCATACCAATGCTTCCGAAGCAGTCTCTATTGAAAATCAGGCAATTGAACTGGTTAAAAAAACCCTGCATCTCAATTCCGCCAGCCCCTATAAAACAGTACGCATCAGTCTTCAATATAACGCAAAGCACCAGGTTGATGCCCTTATCGTTTATTTGCTATCGACGAAAATCAAATCATTCGATCTGGTCAGAATCAATCTGAATACAGACTTCTCTGTCGCATCTGTTATTAAGGATTATCACTTGCAGGCAGCAGATTTTATGCAAACACCCGCTTACGCCCAAAAGCGAACACCCGCCTGCCCCGATCCCAGAGTACAATTTGTGATCGGCAATAATTTTGATGGTGATGAATCAGTTGAAAATGAAGTCCAGAAAGTTTTTCAGCTTGCCAAGGATCGTGGATATAATCCAATCCTGATGGATGTAAACAATCCAAATGGACCACAACCAACCATTGAAGCGTATGAAAACTGGATGAGCTGCCCGAATGTGAAAGGCTTTTATAATGAATCACATGGATGGGAACAAGGAATTCTATTGTCTGATGGCGACTTTTCCTATCAATTGATCGACCGTGATCTGCTCAATCAGCTAAGTCAAAAAGTTACCTTGTTTGATTCTTGCGAAACTTTTCATGATCCGCTGCTTTCCTCAATGATGGACGTGAACAAAGGCAATGCACAGCAATATATTGCCGGCATTATTTCATTGCCGTTCGGCCCATCTGAACGTACCGCATCCTGTTTCTGGGCACTGGCATTCAATGGACAGGAATTGAATCGAGCCATGCTGAATGATTGTTCAGTTAAAAATGACCTGGAAATTGATGGTTTTGGCATCAATGGTAACGGTGATAATCATTTGACAACTGCATCCAATTAATCGGCCTGAATTCGGAGATCGCATGGAAAGCGCAACGAATGCATTATCAAAGGAACACACCGAAGTAAAAAACCATGTTCGGGCGGGAGAATTGCTATCCTTGCTGGATCAATGTTCTCACAAAATCAAGATTCTTTCCCTGGATTGTTTTGATACTCTCATATGGCGTAAAACCGCTACGCCATATGATGTGTTTTTTGATCTGCAAAATAAACCGCCTTTTCGAACGATTGGCTTCACGGCCAGAATGCGTGCGCAAGCGGAGGAATTGTCCCGAAACAAAATGCTGCTAAGTTACGGCACAACAGAAGTCAAGCTAAAGGACATATATTCAACAGCGTTTCCTCAGTTGAGCAATGGCGAACTGGAAACCCTGATTGAAGCAGAATTGAGTTCCGAACTTGATGCCTGTTATGCATTCCCGCCAACAGTCGAACTCATACGCAAAGCGCATTCACGCGGTCTCAAGATAATCATTGTCAGTGATACTTACCTGGATGAACCTCAATTGCGGCGTCTTCTGCAAAAATGCCTGCCAGATGATGTGATGCAAATGATATTGAAAATTTTCTGTTCTTCTGATCATGGCAAATCTAAGAGCAGCGGCTTATTCAAAACCGTCACTGATAAAATTTTTGAATCAGCGCACTCAATACTCCATATCGGAGATAATCTGACAGCGGATTGCCTTGCTCCAAAATCATTGGGAATTAATGCCGTCCAGCTGCTTCAATATGACAAAAAAATCACTGAACTAGCACGTATGCAAGCCTTGTCAGGCAGTTTTCTCGACCCGACAATCAGATATAACCGTTCCTTGTCCAACCCGTTTAAAGCCGTAATGGCTTCCTCGCAAACTGACTTTAGTCTCCCGGAAAGTGCGATTGGGTATGCTTCACTTGGCCCAATTATGTATGCTTTTGCACAATTCATTTGCGATGAGGTGGAACAATTATCCCGGGAAGGCAAGCGGCCCAAAGTGTTATTTTTGCTGCGCGATGCATATCTGCCATCGCTGGCATGCGAAGCATTGGCTGGAAAAAAAATTGGTGCATGCGTCAAGATCAGCCGTTTTGCCTCTTTTGCCGCCTCATTCAGGTCCAAAGAGGATGTTGACCGATATCTTGGTGAAACAGTCATGTCATTGCGCTTTTATGACATGTGCAAGCAATTGCTTATACCAGATCAAATAGCAGGCAATTTATGTGAAGAGGCTGCAAAGGATCGCAATCCTGCCTTTGCTTTCATCAGGCGTATCCAGCAGAAAGACATTCTCGCGTTGATATTGAAAAATTCCAGCACCTATAGAATGCGCATGAATAAATATCTGCAAAATGAAGTCGGTCTCGAAAAAGGCGACACCCTGGTTTTTGTCGACTTGGGTTACACTGGTACTTCACAATTAAAACTCGAACCAGTCTTTCGGGAAGAAATGGGTATTGATATTGTCGGACGCTATCTGATCGCATTGCCCACACCTGGCTGGAAAGACAATCGTAAGGGATTGCTGGATAGTTCATGGTGCGATGAACGAATCATGTTAGCACTTGTTGCCTATATCGCACTCCTCGAACAGCTCTGCACAACTGATGAAAAGAGTGTTATTGATTATGATAATAATGGCCGCCCTATTTATTCAGAGACTGCTCTCAATACAAGCCAGTTTACAAAACTTAATTTAATTCAATCTGAATCTTTGCGGTTTATCAGAGATGCGGATCATTTTTTCAAGACTGCAAATACACATCTGAACATTGAAATGCTGCGCGATTTTGCAATGGCAGAGCTGGGGCGTATGTTGTTCCTGCCTACCGAAACAGAGCTGGAATACCTGAAATCATTCGAGTTCGATTTAAACCTTGGAACAAAAGATATCATCGGTGTTTTCGATCAGGAGAAAGGTTTAGCAGGCTTGCGTAAACGGGGTCTCTTTTTTATGGAGCGGAACTTAAAGTCCATGCGTACCAACTATCCCGCTGAGTTACGTTCAGCCGGGCTGGAACTGGTACTCACCTTAATGGCACAACACCGTACCAATTTTGACATCAGGGTAACCGATTTAAGCTTACGCCGTGAAAATCTGCATGTGATCGCCATGCGTGGAAACTCCGCAACCCAAACCATGATTGAGGCATTACCTACTCATGATGGTTATTTTGCACTGATTATACCGGTTGGCACCGGTGATATGCAGGTAGGTGTGCAATTCGGACTTAATTATCATTGGGTACAGCTTGAAAGTGCAGAACTGATTCTAACCCATGCATTATATGGATCCAAAGAATCAGACCATACGGTAGATGCATCCGCCAATCTTCTGGTCGATCAGATGGTTGATAAGGGCGGCGGTTTGTATGAATGCCAGTCTGATTCCAGTCTGCTGGTGTTTATGCCAAACCGTATGCCTGGAAACCAGAACCATGCCTTGCGAATTGTTTTCCGGCCTATTGTTACAAAACCTAAACGACAGAGTCAACCGGCAAACCAGGATTCCTGATGATCATTCAGGCATAACTTATAACAAAAACACCCAGCAGGATTAATCCGCCGCCAATAATGACTTGTGTGTTGACGTGATTTTCACGAAACAATATCCAGGTAAAAAGTATCGTGAACAAGGGATAAATCAATTCAACTATGCCTGCCACTGTTGCATCCTTTCCTCGAATAGAAGACACAATAAAAAAATTGGCTGCAAGAACAATTATGATTTCAATTAATGTAAGCCAGAAAATTTTCAATTGTGTTGATAGCAGGTACAAGTCGGTCTTGAGATGGGTAAAATAGGATATTATCAGAAACAGCAATCCGCCTATCAGCATTTCCAGTGCCAACAAGGTTACTGTTGAAATATTATGTAAAATTCTTTCCGCGATTGCATAATTCAAGCCCCATAATACAGCGGCGAGAATCGCGTAAACTAACCACATAAAAATACTCCATACAATATGATGGTTATCGCAAACAATAATAATCTACTCTAAAACCAGCTTAAACTCCCTGTCAACTCGTATACCGGTTATAGATCTCCGTGCTAATGACAACTGTCGAACCCAGAAATGCAGCCGTAAACAGACCAAATGCACAAATCTGTTTGGCAAATTGCACTGTCTCTGCTCTTTTTTGCGCACGGGCATCCATCAGAAATGACCTGACATCATCCAGTCTCTTTATAATCCAACGCAGTCTGATGAGTGTTATCTCTTGCTTCAATGTTTGCCCCATTATTGATTAGCCAGACAACAATGTCAGGCAATGCTCTTCTTGAAGCCGTGTGGAGGGGCGTGTGCCTGAATGATTCCTGGGCTGGGATATTCACATCACACCCGGCGGACTTTAATGCCTTGATAATATCAAGCATTCCCAATTCGGTAGCATTGCTTGCTCTGCTGATTGCAAAATGAATAAACGTAAACCTTGATTGCGGATCATTGATATTGAGATCGTAATTCTCATTTTCCGCTTCCTGAAGCAATGCCTTGACACCTTCGAGATTGACGCTCTTGATTTGTAATTTAAGTCTCTGATGAACTCAGTTGGCGGTACTTGCCTGACTTGCATGATTTATAACCTCGTTTTATATGGTTATGATTATGATGGTAATAATTGTGGAAAAATATACCATAATCAGGTCATTTTTGGCAAATATTTATACAGTTTTAGCCTGGCTTCCCGACCATCAAAACAAGATTAAGTGTCTGTTTAATAATATTTTTTATATGCGTTAACCGTGTTAATATGATTGTGTTGTCTTACTTGTGTACAACACCGATTCGATATAAAGTATTTCGGTGAATGGATCAGGCTGGATTCAATCAGCCTGATCCATTCATTCCAGGGATGAGAAAAATGCAGGAGCAATTTTATGTCAGAGAAACCATCTATTCCTAAAGGTTTCAGGATAGCCATTGTCAATCCTTATCTGCTGCGCGGCCATACTGAAAGCTCCGAAGTCGAAGCGACAGCACGTTTTATTATCGCAGCCAAGAATCTTGGGATTGAAGCAGCTGCTTTTAGCACAAGCGATGAAGTACATGACTTCAACCCGGATTTTGTTATTCCCATTTCCCAGCAGGAGCCCAAGCTTACTCGTTATCCTACTTATGGATTGTGTCTAAATCCCATCAGGTTTGTAACAGCGTCACAACGCTTCATGCGAAATGTATTTACCTATGATGGCTATTTTGCACTCACTCCAAATATCGTGAACTGGCTATTAGAAACCTGTAAAGCAACCAATAAAACCCTGCACATCATCAATGCAGCCTTTACTGTCCCAAGAACAGAATTCAAACCTCTGGATTTAAGCAATGCCACAGCAGCTTACCTGGGCGTCAACTGGGATGGCCAAAGGCATTTTGAATTATTTGAGCATTTCCATGACGGCAGTTTTTTGAAATGTTACGGCCCCAAAGGAAGCTGGGACAAATATCCTCCGTCGCTCTATGGCGGGATGATCCCATTTGATGGAGTGAGCGCACTTGATACCTATGCACGGCATGGAATTGGACTGTGCATCAATCATCAATTCATGGAAGAAGAAGGCATACCCACTTGCCGCACTTATGAAATCCCGGCCTCCAGTGCAGTTACCATCAGTTTCAATAATAGCTTCCATCGTCATCACTACGGTGACTCCATTCTTTATGTAGATAAAAATATGCCGACGTCCGATCTTGCAAATGCGATCAAGGAGAAAATCATTTGGGTGCGAAACAATCCTGTACAAGCGCAGGAAATGGCCAGAAGCGCACATGAAATTTTTAACCGCCAATTATCCCTGGAATTTTTTATAGAAAACATGGTGAGACTGCATATGCAGGTAGTTAAAGAAAATGGCTTTACTCATGTGGAAAAACAGGTTTCCCAGTCTGTCAGGATGCCAAAAATCACCTATATTAGCAAAATCACGGACACAAAAGAACTAATGCAACTGGTTAATGATATCAAAAACCAGACTTATGCCAACGTTAATCTGGTCTTGCTTATAGACAAGCATGATGTGGCACTTATGAATGAAGTTCAACCTTATCTGGATGCACGTGTCTCCATGTATCATTACGCCAACGTTGATAACAATGATGGCCTGTTAAAATCATTGCATGATGCAGGCACTGAATGGCTGGGAATAGTAAAATGTGGTGACAGGCTATTCAAGAATCATTGCTCCATGCTGATGAAAAGCTATCGAAACAGTCAACATGACAAAAGCAATGAAGCACTTGCATTAGCGTTCGGAAACAGCCTGGATCACGCTCATTCAGATAGCTTGAAAGACAAAATTCAGGATGCACACATGTTATATCTTACCAGCAAGGTCAGAATAGGCAATATTACTCCATGTGATGAAATTCCCTTATGCGCAGTCCTGTTTAAACTTTCTGAGGCGTTGCTGGCTGCGTTCCGCCAGCTTGACCTCATGACCAGAGTCAGGATGGAATTTGAGACATCCACTGATCCGCTGGAAGTCGCCATTCATAGCAATGAAATTACCTGCTCGTCCCTTGCAGCAGACGATGGAAATCGCGACATACTGTTAATACACAATGCAGTTTCACCACTTTATTTCAAAAGTAATCTGCATCATGCACAGGGGATGCTGCTTGTAGACAAGGCACAGCGTCAGGCGCCAAATCATGCTTAAACACACACCGTTGTCAGCTGAAAGTCACACAGGAGAAAGCATATGACCAGCCAGAATATGCCTATAGATTATCAATCCACCCTAGATCGTATACTTTATAAACCTGGACAATATCCTGAAGACAAGCACGATCCCCATCAGTTTGCCGTAGCAATTATTCTACGCACCAAAGACCGCCCATTATGTGTGCCGCGCGCTATCATGAGTATTCTCGGTCAATCGTTCAAAGACTGGCAGCTTGTTATCGTCAATGATGGCGGTAACGCAAATGCACTGGACATTGTATTATCTCCATTCAGACATGCATTATCCGGACGATTGACCGTCATTCATCATCCTGTGTCATTAGGCATGAGTCGAGGGTTAAATGTTGCAATTGATGCGTCATCCAGTCAATTCATTGTTGTACATGATGATGACGATTCATGGCATCCGGATTTTTTGCAGCATACCGTCAATTTTCTCAATGATCCGGCAAACTCGGATTGCTGTGGAGTCGCTACCCATGCCATGCGTGTAATTGAAGAAATGACCGTCAGCCATATTATTGAACGGGAACGAAACGACTTCAATTCAAAAGATAATCCATTCACGAGAGTCAGTCTGTATCGATTAATGATGCAGAATACATTTACAACCAATTCATTTTTATTTAAGCGAAGCATCATCAATAAAATCGGCTATTTTAATGAAGATCTTCCCGTATTAAACGATTGGGATTTCAATCTACGCTGCGCATTTCATTACGAAATCGGCATGATTCCCAAACACCTGGCATATTATCATCACCGCATCAGCCAGCAAAATGGCAATTATGGGAACAGCATTATTGCTACCTCAAATCTCTGCCTTCAATATGAGACCGTGATACGCAATCGCTGGTTAAGAACGCTGCTAAATTCAGAGAACCATGCACCGTTAATCGGCCTTTGTTTCGCGCAAGGCGGACAAGAACTTGCCAGCTCCTATCTGCCGGATAAAGTCGATACGATTCTCCGAAACCAGCAATATACACTAAACTGGTTCGAGAAAAATATCCGGCAACCCTTGACCCATGAAATAACAGCACTTCAGAATCACATTGGACTACTCCAGCGAAAGCTTGATTTGCTGCTTGCAGCGCATGTTCAGGAACGGACAGAAAAAGATAAACGTCTGGCCTGAGATTCGCATCAGGCATATTTTCAATTGTTACTTAATATTCCGGATGATCTTCCAAAAATGTATTTGAATTGTTAGAACTTATGTTTTAGTCGTAGGAAAAGTCACGCATATTTGCTGAAAAGCAGTTATTTATCACTGCGTTTCAGCTTCATCTGGATTTTTGATATAGCCTGGCTATGTAATTGACAGATGCGGGCCTCGGTTAAATCTAATATTTCGCCAATCTGCTTGAAGGTGAATTCCTCGATATAGTACAAGGACAAAACGAGCTGTTCACGCTCCGGCAAGGTACCCAGGATGTCTTTTATATGTTTAATCATATCTTCCTGTTCAGTCAAAGCTTGGGGATTGACTGATTCATCACCGAATGAGTTATCTGTATCGACGATATCAAGACTGATAACATTTGAGATACTGATTTGCTGGCATATTTCAATATGTTCTTCCACGGAAATTCCCAATTCTAGAGCAATTTCTTCTGAGGTAGGCTGCTTATGATTACGCTGCTCAATCCGCGTAATGGCATCGCTGATACGCCGCATGTTTTTAATGGTTTCCCGCGTGCCCCATGAATTTTTGCGCAAGGAATCAATAATCGATCCACGAATTCTTATGCTGGCGAATGTTTCGAATGTCGTCCCCATGCTGCTTTTATAATGCTTGCGTGCTTCAAGCAATCCTACAAAACCTGCCTGTAATAATTCTTCCAGTTCAATATAAGATGGGAGGCGCCGCTTGATATGTAGTGCAATTTTTCTCACAAGCTGCCGATGCTCACGAACAAATTGTTCAAGCAATAGCTTGTCGGCATTTTCTTCGTAAAAATCTATGCCTTGCACAATTGCTCCTTAGCGGTATGAGTGGGCTTGATTAGCCGTTCAAAAAAGAAATGTATGCCGCCAACAACCGCATCATCGTTCCGCCAATGATTAATTGCATGACATAATTCATTAAATGCGGTTGCAGCCTCTGATAATGGAAATTTCTCTACAACAGGGGCCCGCTCCCTAGCTGATATCGAAACATAATCATCTTGAGGTATATGACCCAGATAATGCATGCTTACATTGATGAATTTTGCAATTGCTTCCTGAAATCTGCTGAATACATCATAGCCTTCCTGAATATTTTTCGCCTTATTCACAACCACTCCAAAGCGGCCACGGCCATATTTCTGATGAAGTATTTTAATTACCGCGTAACTATCCATCAACGAGGAAGGATCATTACATATAACGACTAAAATATCCTGGGATGCATGAGTAAAATCAATTACCTGGCTGGATATTCCTGAAGCCATATCAATTATCATGACATCAATATCTTCCGTGAGTGTTGAAAATGATCTGATCAACTCAACCGATTCAATCGGTGATAATTCAGCCATTTTCTGGATACCAGATGCTGCCGGAATAATTTTCAAATCATGCGGACCAGTAATGCAGATATCCGCCAGCTCACAATTACCGCTTAAATAGTCATGAAGATTTTTGTTTGGCTTTAATCCAAGCAGGACATCCACGTTCGCGAGGCCGAGATCAGCATCAAATAATAACACTTTCTTTCTCATCTTCGCATATGAAATCGCCAAATTTACCGATATGGTCGTTTTGCCAATGCCTCCCTTGCCTCCGGTTACCGAAAGAATCCGCATCGGTGAATTCGAACTATGTGCTGCTTTATCGTCCTTCATATCTTCCCTCTTTAAAAATGTCCGCTAGTCGTGAAACATTTTTTAATAAATATTCTTCCGTTTCCCGTTTCTTGTCCGCACTTTCATTCATGATCTGATAAATTATTTTATCGCAGCTGGCTCGCTCAATATCATGATTAATATTCTGACCATTACAAATATAGGCAATATTCATCTTATAATTGATACTCACGCTAACCGCAGGAGCAATGCTGATTGATTCATCCTGCTTTGTTAATATGCAGCCACGCAGATTGGTTGTTTTAAATGCGCGCGCAATCTCATCCAGAATAGGCTCCTGGACGTTGCAAGGTAAAACAACAAATGTAGAAATCCTCTCCCCCTGACTTTCAAGCAAATCTCTCAGCTTTGCGACACTTTCCGAGTCGCGCTGGCTGACACCATTTGTATCGATCAGGATCAGGCTTTTCTTTTTCATTAATTTTAAAACCATTGATAATTCTTCAGGATTATCCGCGAATTCCACGTCAACGTTATAGACATTCCGATAATGGAATAACAGATTTTTACCAGCGATGTCGTGATAATCCGTCGTGATGATCCCCAAGGAATCAGGGCCGAATTTTGATATATACTGTTTTGCCAATTTCAATATAGTGGTAGTCTTGCCAATTCCGGTTGGGCCGGTCAACGCATAAATACCTTTTTCGCAGATAATATCCGTCTCGGTTGTGTTAACATATTTAAATAAATCAGATTCTATGTTTGATAGCGTGATAGCTTCTGAAACAGATCTTGCTTGAAAATAATCATCAATGAACTGCTGGCAAAATTTTCCTCTGAACCCCAGCTTTGTCAGATGATAAAACAGTAAATTACGCTTTGTGGTATGTTCATCATCTGAAATATAAAAACCTTCGTATGCCTGCCCATCCACATGCTTTGACAATTGCTCTACTTTTTCGGTAATCGCCTGTAACTGAGAATTCAGTTTTTCAATCAGGCTAAAATCAGGAATGCTCGCGCCAATCGCGCTGTCAGATATTTTCCGGGATTCCTTGCGTTCCTCTGCTTGCAATTTGGGTTCACTATCAGAATCATCGTTGTAATCTTCGATTTCATCCGGCAATCCGGCTAATATCTCAACACCTCCAGGTACACTGCGAGTGGAATATATCAATGCTTCAAGTCCTAATGCCTGGTGTATCATCGCGATGGCTTTTTGATTGCTGGACGCAGTAAATCGATGTATTTTCATGATCTGTCACCTCACCCAATTTTTGCGATTACGTTTAACTGTCTGTCATCAGGTATTTCACTATGCGACAAGAAATGAACATTCGGGATTCCAGGCTTGAACAGTTTTTCCAGTAATCCGCGCAGTTCGCTTGTCACCAGCATGATCGCAGGGATGGACTCAATTTCACATCTCTGAACATATTCGAGTAGTCGCGAATATATTCTCTCAGTCAAGGTCGGTTCCAATATGACCATCCTGTCACCTGCATCATGGTTCTGCTGTATAGATTTATGCAAGATCTGTGCCAGGTCATTATCCAGAACGGCAACGGGTACTTCTTTTTTATTACTGCAAAGACTATAGATAATTAAGTGCTTTAATGAAATTCTCACAGACTCAATCAAATGTTCTATATCCTTCGATTTTGACCATGCATCGATCATTTTTTCAGCAATTGTACGCATATCGATAATGGGGATATCTGACTGCAATAAGCGCTGCAAAACTGTGACAATGATATTCAGCGGCACAGCCTGTGTGCCGGAAGTCAATGTTTCGACCAGCTTTGGCGTCGTCGCAGATAACTTATTAAGCAGCTGCTGGACTTCATCATACCCCAGTAAATGGCTGGCGCTCGTTCGAATGATGTGATTCAAATGCGTGGCTATGACCGTACTCGCATCTACAACAGTATATCCAAGCCCATGAGCATAATCGCGTTGATTTGCAGGTATCCAGTATGCATCCAGGCCAAATGTCGGGTCTTTGCATTGTATCCCTGACAGGATGTGCTTGATGTGTCCAGGATTGATCGCAAGATTCATGTCCGGGTGTACCTCTGCTTCGGAAACGACGACGTTTTTGAGAAAAATTCGGTAATGATTGGCAGGAATATTAAGATTATCTTTAACATGCACCGTAGGAATCAAAAATCCCAGATCATGCGATAATTTTTTGCGAATGGCCTTGATACGGTTAATCAATAATCCATCCTTGTTGACCCCAACGAGACTGATCAACCCATATCCTATTTCAAGAGCAATGCGATCCGAAGAGACGACCTCATCCCAGTCCAATTCGACATTGTCCGGTTTCCTCATTACCTCCTTGCTTTTTTGATTTTTGGAAACGCCAGATGCATGTAATCTAGGTGCCGCTTTCTTGAGGTAAACGAGATAGGAAAATCCGGCAGATATTGATGCCAACACCATAAATGGAAAATGCGGCATACTGGGAATCAGCGCCAGAATAAACAAGATTGCTGAAGAGATCATCAATGGTTTTGGATCACTGAAAAGCTGCGAAATTGTCTGTTGGCTGATGTCTTGTTCATTATTGACACGCGTCACCATGATAGCGGCCGAAATAGACATTAATAATGATGGGATTTGCGCTACAAGTCCATCGCCGATAGTTAAAAGAGAAAAGTTTTTGACGGCCATCGAAAAAGCCATATGGTGCTGAAAGACTGCAATAATAATGCCTCCAATCAGGTTAATGAAAAGGATTAATAATCCGGCAATGGCATCGCCCCTCACGAATTTGCTCGCACCATCCATCGAGCCGTAAAAATCAGCTTCCTGGGTCACTTCAAGCCTGCGTTTTTTAGCCTCTTCCTGACTAATGACGCCTGCATTCAAATCAGCGTCAATAGACATCTGCTTGCCAGGCATGGCATCTAGTGTGAAGCGCGCACTTACTTCAGAAACACGTCCGGCACCTTTGGTGACAACTACAAAGTTAATGATCATTAATATGGCAAATACAATCATACCCACTATAAAGTTGCCACCAATCACGACTTCACCAAATGCCCTGATGACCTCTCCAGCGGCGGATGGTCCGGTATGACCATGTAATAACACAACCCTGGTAGAAGCAATGTTTAACGTTAATCTGAGCAAGGTGGTAACAAGCAATATAGTGGGAAATATGCTGAATTCCAGCGGCCTGGATACATAGATGCAGACCATGAGTATAATCAGTGACAGTGAAATATTAAACGAAAACAGCAGATCAAGAATAAACGGCGGCAACGGCAAAATCGTCATTGCCAGCATCGAGATAACCAGTATCAAAAGACCAAAATTAAAATGTCTGATATTTTTAAAATTGAGTAGATTTGTCAATTCTGCCATAGTTCAGCCTGCTTTATTCGTCGTATATAAATTCATCTGGAATTTTCAAGTCACTAACAAATTGAGGCTGCTGACCAAGGCCATGTTGATAATTCTTCAACTGGTGGACATATGAAAGCACGATAGCAACAGCCATATAAAGACCAGGATTGATTTCCTTATTTAATTTTGAAGTATTATAGATAGCCCTTGCCAGCAGTGGTGCCTGGTAGATGGGAACTCGATTGGTTATGGCTATCTGTCGAATCTGATGGGCGATGTGGCCTTTCCCTTTTGCAAGTACCCTGGGTGCACGGTCTTTTTTCTCGTCATAGCGGATTGCAATTGCATAATGAGTCGGGTTTGTCACAACAACTGTCGCTTTAGGCACACTGATACTTAGTCGTTGTTTCAGGATTGCAAATTGCGCGGCACGTAGCCGGCGCTTGATATCAACATTGCCTTCGGTATCTTTCATTTCATCCTTGAGTTCCTGGGTAGTCATTTTGACTTTACCCTGATATTCAAAATAACTGGTAACGACATCGTACATGATAATAAATATCAATGACGATGAAATAATGATGACAAATTCCTTGGTTATTAGATAAACTGAAACAATTGATGCCTTGACAGGCATATTGATCAGGCTGATAATTTCGTTTTTCTTATCCCAGCTGAATAAAAACAGAACCCCCAGGATCAACGTCACCTTTAGCATTGATTTCAGTATATTAATAAATATTTTTTTGGAAAAAATATTTCCGAGGTTATTAAATGGATTCAATGATTCAAATTTAAAATGCAATGCCTTCAATGTGAAATTCCAGCCACCAAATGCAAACGGAGATAATAGCGCAGTGATAAGCACAACAATAAAAATCGGTAACAACATGTAAAAATTGTTTAATACAATTTTAGACAGTACAGATTCAGGAAAGTCACTGTCACTCATGACAAGCCTGATGCTATTGAACGCCAATATGAAATTGTCTTCCAGTCTGTCTTTGATTTGCGAAATCATTAATACGAGCATGATGATAGTAATCATAAAGATCAATCCGCTTACCAAATCACGCGAACGCAGTATTTGACCCTTGCTGCGCAAATCATCGAGACGCTTGGCAGTTGCTTGATGTTGTTTTTCAGAAGATTGATCTGACATATCATCTCATCTCATGCAGTGTTTGCATCAAAAACGCGAGGCAATCACGGATCAGATTGCCGCTATTGTCCATATACAGGTTAAATGTCACATATATGCAAATCAGGCCAATAATTGACTGCATATTAATGCCAATTGAAAACAGGTTAAATTGTGGTGCAAATTTGGTCATGATAGCTAGCGCAATATTGGTAAGGAGCAAAACCGTTATAATCGTTATAGAGAGCATGATTGCGCCTGAAAAGATCACCCCGGCATAATTCAGGACATCGATGAGCAGATTTGCAGGAATAATTTCCTTGTATAAAGGCAGCACATTAAAACTGTCCACAATCGCTTTAATCGCGAACAAATGTCCATTCAGTATAAGAAACAGTAAAGTTGAAACTATCATATAAAAATGCGTCAAGCTTGTTATATATCCAAAGCGAGGATCAATCAAACTGGCCGTGCTGAAGCCAATCTGGGTAGAAATGATTTGCCCTGCCGAGACAAAGACTTCGAAAAGCAGATTCAAGATCAACCCTGTGACAAGGCCTATGAATGATTGAAACAACATTTGAATCAATAAATCAATTGAAAAGACATCATAGACAATAGACTTTCCTGCGTATGCTAAGAGCACATACAAAGACAAGATGATTGACAAAGATATGACTAATCTAGATGTAATCAGTTCGCGGCGAAACAATACAAATGTAGAAAGCAGCGCTGCAATCCTGGTAAAGATCAAGGTAAACAAAATAAATTTTTCGTATATTACTGGTAATAGTTTAACTATATCCATATTCAGCCATCTATCTGATATATGCCGGCAAATTAGTCAAGAATTTTTGCGTGATGAGAATTAATTGATGCATCAACCATGGCGTCAGGAGAAACAATAATGTGAACATGACCAGCATTTTCGGGATAAATGTCATGGTAATCTCATTGATCTGGGTAGCAGTCTGTATGATCGATATCACCAATCCTACAATCAAAATAGGAATAGTGATGATACATACCGCAACCATAGTATAGTAAAGCATCTCCTGCATTGCTGTTAAAATATGCATATCATTCATGGTTGCCCCTTGTGTGCTTTATTGTCGTCAGTTCATCGAGATTCATCTGTTCCTGTGTTTCCCGCTGCAAGTTGACTTCTGCAGTGATCTTATCTGAAAAATGATTCATCAGCCTGATCTTATTCTCGATTTTTTCAATTTCACTCAGCTTTGATCCACGATGCTTCATCAGATTTGCAATCTCATTCTCTTCAATTTTTATGATTTCAAGCATTCGGCTGGAAAAAAAAATCCAGGTTTTTACTCAGGATAGGGACTGTTTTGGAAAGATCAAGATGGTTTCCTTCAGAATAATCCCTGTAATAAGCCATTATTTTCTTCACTGATTCAACTTTCCTGTTTATATGTAGATTAAGTCTGGTCAATTCTCCCATTAACCTCTCTTTCTCCCTGGTGAGCGCGGTATGTATCGTTTTTACCTGATTAATATTCTTCATCAATATATTCCATGGCCGGCACTACCTGGTAAATATACCTGACAGCAGCGCAACACTCTCACTCATGTCCGAACTCTCATTTATACCCTGTTTTAAAAAGCTTTCCATTGCATCTTTCAGATGCAATGCTTCGTCTATGGTCTTGTCTGCTCCATGCTGATACATCCCCACATTTATTATCTCCCTGTTTTTCTGATATGCGCCATAGAGTTTCTTGAAACGCAGCGAATTTTGTATCTGTTTTTCTGACGCAACAGCAGGCATCACACGGCTGATAGATTTTTCAATATCGATAGCTGGATAATGACCAGAATCAGCCAATGAACGCGACAAAAAGATATGCCCATCGAGTATTGATCGAGCGTGATCAGCTACAGGATCATTCTGATCATCTCCTTCTACCAGAACTGTATAGAATGCCGTTATAGAGCCGACGCCATTGATTCCATTGCCAGACCTTTCAACTAATTGGGCTAATTTAGCAAAAACAGTGGGCGTAAATCCCTTCGTAGCGGGCAGCTCGCCTGCTGATAGCGAAATTTCCCGTTGCGCATGCGCATAGCGAGTGAGTGAGTCAATGATAAGCAATACATCGAAACCTTTGTCACGATAGTACTCGGCAATGGTTGTGGCAAGTGCCGCTCCATTGACTCTCATCAAGGGTGACGTATCCGCTGGTGACGCTACCACCACGGATTTCTCCATGCCAGCCTGTCCAAGATTTTCCTCTATGAACTCCTTGACTTCCCTGCCGCGCTCGCCAATCAACCCGACAACCACGATATCCGCCTTTGTGAATCTTGTCATCATACCTAACAGAACGCTCTTGCCTACGCCGCTGCCCGCAAAGATTCCCAGCCGCTGCCCTTTTCCAACGGTAATCAGGGAATTGATCGCCCTGATTCCAACATCTAATGGTTCACCGATTCGTTTGCGTGCTAATGGATTGACTGGTTTGGCAATAAGCGAATAATACTCATCAGCATCAATATGGCCCAACCCGTCTATTGGGTTACCCGAAGCATCAATTACTCTTCCTAACAGCGACATGCCTACCCGGGCACCATGCGCATTGACAAGAGGAATGACGGGTGTGCCCTGTTTTATTCCATAGGTTTCCTGCACAGCCATCAGATATGTGACATTATCCGCAAAACCTATCACTTCTGCATTGATAATATTGGTTGGCGAAATCATAATCTTGCACATTGTTCCCATCGGTACGGAGATGCCGGCGGCTTCCAACTTCATACCACTAATTCTGGTGATAGATCCCGCAATGGTCGCTGAAGGATTGACTTCAACTGCGCTGGCAAGTTTTTTAAGGTGCGCCTTGATAGAGTCCTTGTTTAATAAATCAATCATGTTGTATCCTGATCAATTGATCAATTCTGTCATCCAATAAAGCCCTGACTTCGGCAAAATTTGATTTAATAACTATGTCCCCCTCATTCAATTGATTATCTATATTCGCCAGTCCTGTCATATGGCACTTGTCTGAATCAAGACGTTGATAATCTTGCTCAGACAAATAAACGGTGATCATGCCATTTTTAGAATCGATCAAACCTCTTAACTCATTTATCATATGCGAGAAAAGTGAAGGGTCGACTGCAATTTCCTTCAATATGATACGCTTAGAAATTTTCTTCACGATATCCTGAATAAGTTCAATCAGTTCTTCATCAATAATCGATGCTGGATTTTTTAATTTATTTAATAGATTAGCAAGCACAGACAACCTCGATTCATAGTCTTGCCTGAGCTGCTCAATTTCCTGTTTCCCCATCAAATATGCCTCACGTTCAACGATCTCTGAGTGAACATGGGTTTGCTTATTTTCGTTTGTTTCGTGATTTAATTCATCATCTGAAATCGTATCATCAACGTGTATTTCGTCCTGTGTCTCCCTTGGATGATCAGTTGAAATATAGGCACTGAGATCCAATTCGCATTTAACACCAAGATCAACCTCAGGAAATGCCCACTCATTCATTTCAATTGTATTATCTTCATTCATATATTGCTTCCATACACAGACTAAAAGATAATATCTGGATCACTTTTGGTGGATAAAATAATCTTCTCTTCTTTACTCAATTTCTTAGCCAACAAAACAATGCGTTTTTGTGCCTCGATGACATTAGATAATTTCACAGGTCCCTTCGCTTCAAGATCATCTTTAAGAATTTCTGCTGCCTTACTTGACATATTTTTCATGAACGTATTTTTAATATGTTCATTAGCACCCTTGAGCGCTATCACCAAATCATCACTATTCACTTCTTTCAATAAAATTTGCAGACTGCGCGTGTCAAGATACGCAAGTTTTTCAAATGGAAGCAGCTTGTCCTGGATTTGTTCCGCCAACTGTTTATTTGTATTCGACAAATCATTAAGAATCTCACGTTCCGTATCGCTATCAAGATAGGAAATCAGGTTCGCAGCGGCGTCAATACCATCAACTGTCACTACGCCATATCTGTCTGATCGTGAGAGTTCATTCTCAAAAAAAGTTGATAGTGATTCAAGAGCAAACGTTGATATCGGTCCGATCGTCGACATTCTTTTGATGATCTGGTTTTGTACATCCTTGGATTGTCCTTTCATGATTTCGGAAGAACGTGTACTACCTAGCTGTGTCAGAATTACTACAATTGCCGTGAGTACCTGGGGATGCTCATCCTGAATTAGTTCCAATATACTGGTTAAAGGTTCATATTTTAAAAGTTCTATCCATTTCGATTTTTCAATATCAACTTTTTCCATACCCTTGATGCCCAGGGTGGATACAATTGTATTTTTGATCTTATCCTTGGAAACTATATCGATACCTGTGTTATCAGACGCATTAAAAAATTCATTCATAGCATGGATCACGTCATCCTCGGTTACATTGTCTATGGTATTGATTGCTTCCATAATTTTATGTACTTCAGATTTAGTCATATTCTTTAATATATGTTCGGCATATTCTTCTCCCATGCCTAATAAAATAATCGCTGCTTTCCTGATCTTGTCCATGTATTATTTCCCGACCCAGTTTTTTATGATTAACGCGACACGCTGCGGATCATTGCTAGCCAACTCTTTCAGTTTGTTCATCTTTTCTTCTTTTAACTTGTGAATTTCATTGTGTATCGCTTTTTCCGCTTCGTCCTCTTCGATTTGAACCTTCACATCAATTTGCCTCTGATTGGTGGATTTTAAATACGAAGCCAACCGTTTATACAATATAAACAGAAATCCAAACCCCAGTGAAATTCCAATGATTTTCTTCACAATATCCCAGAACCATGGCTGGTTCCAGAATGGCGTTGGCGCCATGATGACCTCAGCAGTTGGCGAGCTAAACGAGCTGTTGACAACCGTGACCTTGTCACCGCGCTTTTCATCGAATCCAATCGTGGCTTTTACCAATTCCGTAATCTTGTTGATTTTGTCTTGACTGACAGGTTTGGCAACCATTTTGTGAGTAACAGGATCCATTACCATTTCATTATCCAGGACCACTGCGACAGACAGAGAATTGATTTTTGGATTGGCATTTTTCTTGTATGTGACCGACTTACTGATTTCGTAATTTTTAATGCTTTGGCTCTTTGCATCAGTTGAACTGGAAGTATTAGCGTTTTTTTCTCCATCGGTCTGAGGCGGTGTATTCGAGAGTGAACCCGGAGGCCCGGATGCACCAGAACTGCCGTTTTGCTCAGTCATACTTTGTTCACTTCGAATCACTTTCTGATTCGGATCGTATTGTTCCTGAGCTTCTTCCTGTTGCGTGAAATCAATATTGGCATAAACCCTGACATTGATTTTGTTGTCCCCCAACAATGGCACAAGCATTGTTTCTATCCGCTTTTCATAATATCCCTGTATACTGTTCTGATAGTTTAATTGATCGGCGTTATATAATGCGTCCTGATCAAGCAACCCGGATAGATAGTGGCCATATTGATCGGTAATGGATACATCTTTTGGATCGAGACCCGGTACACTGCTTGCTACGATCTGGACAATCGCCCTGATTTTATCTTTATCAGAGGAAAATCCGGTTGCCATGTTGACAACAATGGATGCCGTTGGCCTCTGATTTTCATCAGCAAAGATATTGTTTGCCGGAATCGCGATATGCACGCGCGCGGCGGATATCCCCTCAAGTCCGCTAATTGTTTTAGCCAGGTCAGTTTCGAGCGCACGAATATAGCGAGCGTTTTCCATGAATTGACTATTGCCAATGCTGTTTTGATCATTTAAATAGGAAAAACTGATACTGTCATCTTTTGCTATCCCCGCAGCCGATAGCTTGATTCTTGCCTGCTGGACGTCACCAGCCGCAACATAGAGAATGCCATCCTGGTCATTGATCTTGTATTGAATCCCAGCCTTATCCAGCGTGTCAGTAATTGAAGCCATATTTTGCTGGTTTATCTGATAATCCAGCGGCCGATAAACCGGTTCCTGTATAGACATATATAAAAATATGCCCATCGTTACACCTCCAGCAATACCAAGCAGAAAAACAAGCTGCTTGATAGCAGGCGCTGTTAATATTGCTCTGAGACTCCCCAGGTATCTGTCATTTTTTTGTGACATGGTAATTTGTCCTCAGTCCTTTGTTTATCACACCGGCATGTTCATGATTTCTTTGTATGCCTCTAAAATTTTGTTCCGCACAGTCACCAGACCTTCGAAAGCCAATTTGGATTTTTGCGCAGCCACTACCACTTGCGAGATTGAAACTGATTTATCCCCTGAAATATATGCATTCTTCAGTTGTTCAGATTCCATTTGAAGATTATTGACATTCGAAAACACATTCTTGGCTGCTGAAAGCGTTTCCTGAAAACTTTTGGCAGAACTTACCTGATTTTGTGATTCAATTGAGCTGGTTCCAGAAAAGACTTTGGATTTGTTTGATATCTCCCTGATTTTTGAGAGCATATCCGTTATATCAGCTCTGACACCTGACACATTGTTAATACTCATCTACAGTTGCCCTCTCTATCCCTATGGTACTTTTAATCCGATTGCACGCAGTTTTGCAATTTTGTAACGCAATGTCCGCGGACTAATATTCAGCTTCCTTGCAGCAACATTCCTGCAACCGTCAGTTTCATTTAATACATCAATTATGACTTTGGCTTCACTGGCTTCCAGTTGTGAATCAAATTGACCAATGTCGACTATGTTTTGACGGTTTGTTATATCCGATATGTTATCATTTATATCAATATCACCGGCATCAATCGTACCAGATTCAGTCATAATCAGTGTACGTTGTATCACATTATCCATTTCTCGTATGTTTCCTGGCCAACGATAATTCATCAATTTTGCCTTGGCGGCAACGGTCAATTTTAACGGGTTACAACCCAGCAATGCTGAATGATGTTGAATCAGATGTTCTGCCAGCGGCAGGATATCAAGCGGCCTGTCTCTCAATGCTGCGCAATGTAACGGCATTACATTCAATCGATAAAACAGATCTTCTCGGAATGCTCCCGCCTTGATTTGTTGACATAAATCACGGTTTGTTGCCGCAATTATCCTGACATTGACCTTGATTATTTTCTTTCCACCCAATCGTTCTATTTCGCGCTCTTGCAAAACACGCAACAACTTGGCCTGCAACCCCACTGGGATCTCTGATATTTCATCAAGCAATAATGTACCATTCTGCGCTTGTTCAAATTTCCCGGCATAATGACTGATTGCGCTGGTAAATGCCCCTTTTTCATAACCAAACAGTATTGCCTCCATCATATTTTCTGGTAACGCCGCGCAATTGACAGAAACAAACGGTCCGCGCGCGACAGCCGAGTATTGATGTATATAATGAGCGAGGACTTCTTTTCCCGTGCCTGTTTCACCCGTGATTAGCACAGTGACATTTGTCTTCGCTGCCTTGCGCGCAATTTCCAGAATCGCTTTACTGCGTGGATCCTCTGCGATCACCTGAACCCCTGGATTCCGGCAACAGACTAATTCAATATGCCTCATGACCGCCGCTTCAATATCTTCATCATTTAAAAAAATGATGTTTTCACCACAATCAATTTCACCCGAAACATGGTTATTATTGAGCAGAATCTTCAATTGGTTCCCCGAGAGACAGTTAAAGGAAGCCCTGGCAGTCATGTCCTCCTGGTCCAGAAGAACAAGGATATCATTGCCAGTGATGATATTCTGAATATTTATCAGACTTATCATGGACATAGCTGAAACCACCATACCTTGATGTCTCAGTCTCGCTGTCAACGACTTCCGGCGTTCGTCATTACTATCTATTATCAATACCTTTGCCATCTGCTTACCCTTGTCAGCAATGATTCCTTCCCGCTCTATCTAATATGCAAATTTCATACCAACCTGTATTCTCAGATCCATTTTAAGTGAAGACATTGATTAACATGGCATTAATTTGACAATCACCAGCCATGATTGCTATTTTAACAAGATGTTAGCGTAGCACATTGAATTACGATAACTCTCTGAATGGATTCAGGAATCAACATGAATAAGCTGAGCCGCTATAGTTTGGTGGGTGACAACTGTGAAAACTGTAATTATCTTGCCAACGCATTTACACTGTTGCGGCTTCCATTGGACAGGTTCTCATTGACGAACCTGATCGAATGTGATGATCATTTGCCTGGTGTAGCCACAGTCTTCCTGTGCAAGCATATTGAAGCTGAGAATGGCAAACGCGTCATGCAAAAAATCAATACTAGCAAAGCTCATCTCATCTCCTTCAGCCAAGCCAAACCAGACAAATCAGGCAATACGCCGGTTCATTATCTAAAAATGCCATTCAGCCTGTTTGATTTAAATCGGGTACTGGTTGAATGCATTCATGACCCAGACGATGATTTGACTGATACGGCCATTGACCACCCTGTCTTTGAACGCCTCATCGGTCAAAGCGTGCAAATCCGAAAAATTCGCTCCATGATCAAGCAGGTTGCATATTCAGACAGCACAGTGCTTATTCTTGGACAATCGGGAACAGGGAAAGATGTCATTGCTTCATGCATCCATTATTTCTCCAACCGAAAAAATAATTCCCTCGTTCCAATCAATTGCGGTGCCATTCCCAGCGAATTAATGGAAAGCGAATTATTTGGGCATGAAAAAGGGGCTTTTACCGGTGCACTGACACGCAGGGCTGGCCGTTTTGAAATTGCGAATGGCGGCACTTTGTTTCTGGATGAAATCGGCGACATGCCCTTGCCCATGCAAGTCAAATTGTTACGCGTCATCCAGGAGAGAAAAATCGACAGAGTAGGCGGCAGTGCCAGTATAAAAGTGGATGTCAGATTAATTGCAGCGACCAATAAAAATCTGGAAGAATTGATCCAGCAAGGCAGGTTCCGGGAAGATTTGTTTTATCGGCTTAATGTATTTCCAATCAATGTTCCAAGTCTGAGTGAACGTAAGGATGATATTCCTGCCTTGATCGATTATCATCTGGAAAAAATCCATGAACGCCTGAAGCATAAAGTCATCTTTACCGATCGTGCCAAAGACATACTCTGCAATTATGCATGGCCCGGCAACATTCGTGAACTTGAGAATTTTCTTGAACGAATGGTCATTTTGCATCGTGACCAGGTAGTCGATGAAAAAGACATTGACTCTGCTTACAAGCAGCAAAAACTATCCGGTTCATTGCCAGCGCTAATGACCTCTCATGAGGCGCCGTTTAATTTCAAGGAATATATCGCCAATACGGAGCGCCAAATGATTCAGTTTGCCCTGGACCGTTCCAATGGAATCATTAATGCGGCGGCAGATTATCTTTCCCTGGGACGTAGTGCGTTACTCGAAAAAATGAAAAAATACAACCTTATCAGTTCTGGGTAGCAGACAGCATTGTCTCAAACTATGGATCCTGCACATACAAACGGGCAGGATTCATAGTTTGGAATGAATTTATTTCATCTGCAGAAGCTGCATCATGGTCGCCTGAATTTTCAAATAACAATCCTGTGTCGCTTGCATATAAAAAAGTTGCTGTGACAAATCGGTTCCAATTGCAACAGGGTCGGCATCAGACAACTTGCTATAGATATCTTTTTCATTGGTAATCATGTTCTTGTTAAGCGTATCCTGATTCAGGATCACTTGCATTCTCGTACCTACTTCACTTTTATAATTAACGAATTGATCGAACACCTGAGAGAATGTAGCGCTATACTGAGACAGTGCCTGATTAAATTTAGCAGTCTTGACTGGATCTGAGCCAATAGGCGTATTCAATAAATCAATCAACCCCTGTAAATCGTTAAACACATTTTCCTTTTGACTGGGAGCGACGGTAAAGGTATCACCAACATCTGGATTACCATAGAAATGCAGAGTCATGCCATTGAAAGTAACATCTGAATCAGGAACATAATCTGGCGCATTGGCTGGCGTCGTAGCTGGCGGAGGTGGAATCACCTGTCCGGATACAGCACCAACAACCTGGTAGGCCAGTTTTCCGTCACTATTGGTTACAAATGTGATTGTATAGGTGTCAGCAATATAATTGCTGCTGTTTGTCACGCTACCTGGTGTGGAATAGGCTGCACCTGTATTGCCAGCAGTCCCTGTCACCGTGAACGTGCCGTTTCCGGTTGGAATATTTCCAAAAACTCTATAACCCGATTCATTGTAGAGCACGCTGGAATTCGGCCCGATATTAATCGTTGACGTATTATAGTCTCCCTGATACACATAAGTACCGTTTTGTGATGAATAGGGCTGAACACCGACATTAAATCCGCCATAAATATAATCGCCGTTAGAATCGCGTGTATTCGCGTCATTTAACAGCACGTTTAAATATCCTTTCAATTGATTCGCCATCGCCGCGCGTTCGGAATCAGTTTTAATGCTGCCAGCACTTTGAATAATTTGCTTGATCTGGTCAACCGTGTTACCAGCGTCACCTATTGAAGATTCAAATAGTGACGTGCGATTTCTGGAAGTAATGATATTCTGGCCATAAGATCTCAAATCAGTAAGAAAATCGTTTGTCAGACTGATTTGACTTGCCAGAACCGGATCATCAGAATTATCTATTAATTTTTTTCCATATGCCTCTTGCTGATACAATCTCGCTACACGCTGAAATTGCTCTGACATCAATGACAATTGTTGTTGGAACATGCTATCAGTTGGAATACGCATGATTAATTCCTTCCTAATCCAATAATGGTGTCAAAAATGGACTTTGCCGTCTGGATGATTTGTGCGCTTGCCTGAAGACATTCCTGATACATGGCCAGATTAGTTGTTTCTTCACCTATATCGACACCTGAAACCTGGCTATATTGTTTATAAGCGCCGTCTCTCAGAACTTTACTGCTGGTATAATCCGCGCTCGCGCCGTTGACTTGTATTGATATGTCACTGGACATTAAATTATATCCCTGTGTGAACGAAAGCGAATTGCCTTGAAGAATGCCATTTTTATACTGGGATTCCATTATATTTCCATTTCGGTTATCACCATTATTCGTATTATATTTGATATCAAATGTATCACCGGCTTGAATATTACTTCCCGAGATTGAGATCCGGTAACCGGGATCATACCCACCTGGCGTAGGGAAGACCGGTGCTCCGGGTGTATAGGTAATCGGGCCTTCCATCACAGCACTGGTATTGGCATTAATAAGTTCATAAGTCGTTGGACTGAGAAATTTGATGGTAATCGGTGGATTTAACTGTTTTGGCAATGAGAATGCGCTATTCGTGGTATCGAGAATGTTATCCACATTAATCGTACCATTTCCCTGATTTAGCGGGTTCGAATTGGCTGAAACAGGCCAGCCAAGCGCCAGCAGCTTAGGATCACTGATAGCTACTCCCATGTTTTCTGATGCTCCACGCGTCGGAGAGATTGTAAACTTGTCACCTGCGGCGATTGTCCCGCTATTGATATTGATAGTAAATCCATCTGCACTGATTTGTTGCGGCAAGCTGGATATGGACCCTGAACCGACCACTGTCTTGTCTGACAGCCTGGTCATCGTATAATGCGTGGGTGTATCAAAAACCAGGATATAATCACTGGTGGTTAATTGCGTGACATCCGAAATGGTCACATTCATGTTTTCAGTGCCGGTATTATTGCTATTTGGCAGAACGCGTTGACTCATTGCGCTCGCGCTGTTTATATCATTGAATATGTTTCCACCGAGATTACCGTTATAGTCAATGCCAAGTTTATTTTGCGCATTAAAAGTTTGCATGATGCCTAATGACAGCCTCCCAAGTGCATTTTGGGCCTGCTCCAAGACAGTTTGGGCATTAAAATATCCGGCAATTTGGCCACCATGAATAAGATTGGTGATATTCATGGTCGACACACCACTGGTGATGTTTAATATCAAATTGCTTGGATCATTCGGATCAGGTACGGCAGAAATCGTTTCCGCCTTGCTGCCAAATACCAGCGGCGTACCATCATCGATCAGAATGTTCATCTGTCCAGACGAATCTGTTTGGGTTGAAAAGTTGACATACTGCGACAATTGCTGGACCAGCACTTCACGCTTATCCAGCAACGCTCCATTGTCCTGGCCTTGAGAATTGGCAATTTGCTGGTTAATTTGCGCAATCTGTTGGGTAATCTCATTAACTGACCCGACTGTTGTCTGGATGGACTGATTGATATTACTGCCTTGCTGCTCGATTTGGGTACCTATTGTAGAAATGCGATTGGCAAGAGCCATCAATTTATTTAAATAAACGGTTCGCGACTGGATGGAAGTTGTATCTCCATCCAGACTTTTCAGCGCAGCTATCGCGTCACTGATGAAAGTGGCAATATTATTGGTTCGCTCATTACCCTCAGAATCCTTGAATACCTGGTTTCCGAGTAATGACTCAAGTTGGGATACCTGCTGATAAAAGGTATCGCTCATTGAAAATGTACTATTGGCTTGCTGTAAAAACTGGCTGGTCGTGGCATCGTAAACACGCTGTACATCTGCAATATTGACGCCGTTGCCAAATAAATCTTCAGCAAAATCAATTTCCCTTCGGCTGTAATAGGGTGTTTTAACATTCGCAATATTTTGACCTGTCACTGACAGTGCTGACTGAAATGCCAGAAGCCCTCGTATGCCTATGTTTAAAAGATCATTCATTTAACACCTCACATGTCAATAATATCGACTAATATGGGAAGAACTTAAGCAAGAATTGTGTTAACGCACCGCCGCGTGAAGAATTGGCGACCTGGCCATTTCCGCTATAAGTAATTCTGGCATCCGCGAGTCGTTGTGAAGAGACCGAATTATTTGCATCAATGTCATCCCTGCGCAAAATTCCTGTCAGTCTGACATATTCCCTGCCCTGGTTGATCGTCAGCCAGGACTCGCCTTGCACGACCAGGTTTCCATTCGACAATACACGTGTCACTGTGACCGAAATTGTGCCATGTAATTTATTCTGTTGATTGCTTTCACCTTCACCATTGAATTGCTGATTGGAATTAAAGTTTGCGACATGCCCAGTGATAAAGCCTTTTTCAACGCCAGGCAAAGTAAACGTATCTGATCCAATTTTATTTGATTTGGTCTTGGCCTTCTTTTCACCCTGAGTTGATTCTTCCAGACGCACAGTCAAAATATCGCCAATCCGGCCAGGCACATGATCCTGATACAGGGAAATTTCATGTCCAGCCTGATAAATTGTCCCGTTTGTTTTGGGCGGTGCAGGATTGTCAATTGGATAAGCAGGCGGATACACTGTCTCATCACGAATTCCTGCATCATCCAGCCAGTGAGCACCGCAACCGCTTAACAGCATCAATAGCGGCAGCACTGATATAAATCTTATTTTCTTTATCCGCATCATAGAACCTTATGTTGCCTGATTGAGATATTGGAGCATGCTATCAACCGCCGACACAGCCTTTGATGTCACCTCGAAGGCGCGCTGCGCTTCAATCAGATTCACCATTTCTTCAACGACATTGACATTGGATCCTTCCAGTGCACCCTGTTGAATGGAGCCCAGTCCCGACTGCGTTGGATTCCCCAGTGTGGGTTGACCACTCGCTGCAGTAACCTGATAAAGATTCTGCCCGATGGGCTCCAATCCATCCGGATTGATAAAATCTGCCAGTTGTATTTGACCCAGAGTCTGCTCTGTCGTCGAAGTACTGGTAACAACACTCACCGTACCATCTTCGGCAATCGTAATTTTTTGTACACCAGTTGGAATGGTGATGGGTGGTTGTACCAGATATCCATTCGGCAGGGTTATTTGCCCTTGTTCATTCACCCTCAGGCTGCCAGCGCGTGTATACGCAAAATCTGAACCATTCGGCAATTGGACTTGTAAAAAGCCTCGACCTTTAATCGCGATATCCAGTGCTTTGTCTGTAGTTATCTGTGAGCCATCAGTAAAAATCTTTGAGTTATTGGATAACTTTGCGCCGGTGCCAATCGTCACACCTACCGGCATAGTCACGCCATCTGAGGTTGCCGAACCTGGCTGCTGGATGATCTGGTAAGGCAGCTCTTCAAATTCGGCACGATTTTTCTTGAATCCCGTTGTATTGGCGTTTGCCAGGTTATTACTGATCACTTCAATACTTTTATGATGTGCATCCAATCCTGATTTGGCTATCATTAAAGCTAAATCCATTGATGTATCCTCCTGTTATCTGATCTCCAACAGTTGATTCGATTTTGCCGTATTATCCGCGATGGTCTTCATATAATTGGTATGAATCTGATAATGCCTGGTCAAGTCGATTAGTTGCGTCATGGTTTCAATTGCACTCACATTACTTCCCTCCAAAGAACCGCTGACAATTTTCACATTCTCATCTTGCGGCGCTGTGCCGCCATTCGGAAGATAAAATAATGAATCAGGCCCCTTTTGTAATTCCGATGTCTGAGGATTCGTCAACTTGATCCTGTCTACTGCCACCATTTCAGTCTCCCCGATATACCGGGCCGAAATAGTTCCATCAGGCGCAATGCTGATTCTGTCTGCGTTGGAAATATTGATTGCCCCGCCATTTCCCAGCACCAATTCACCGGATTGCGTCGTCAATACACCATTTTTCAATTGCAGACTGCCTGCACGTGTGTAAGCTTCCTTGCCGGATTTGGATTGCACTGCGATGAATCCGTCTCCATCCAGCGCAATATCCAAATCACGGTCCGTGCTCAGGATAGATCCTTTTTTGAAGTCAGTGTATGTTTTATCCAATTTGGAGTAGACCCTGCTTTGCATTCCTGTTTCCTTCACAGGCTGTTGCTGCACATAGGTTGAGTCTGCCCGGAATGCCGTTGTATTGACATTTGCAAGATTGTTGGTCATCACTTCCAGTTGACGCATCGCATTGTATGCGCTGTTCATACTGATATATAAGGATTTATCCATGGTGCGTTCCTTTCAATTAAAGTTTGATGACTGTCTGCATCACTTCATTGTAAGTATTTTCAACCTGCGCGTTTGCCTGAAATGTATGCTGTGCACTGAGCAGATTGACCATTTCAGTGGTTAAATCGACATTTGACAATTCAACATAGCCTGCACGAATATTGCCAAGACTATTACTCTGGCTAATGATGGGATTGCCTGAGGCACTGGTTGCAATCCATGACATATTACCAATGTCAGCCAGGCCATCCGGCGACTGGAAGGTCGCAATTGCAACCTGACCAGCCAATAATTTCTGACTGTTGGTATACTGCATCCAGACATTGCCGTCACCATCCACCATGACTCCGGTATAGTTGCCCGGCGGATATCCGTCAGCCTGAGTCAAATTTATTCCATTGGGACTACCGTATTGCGTTGATCCGGTCATATTCAGTGAAAACGTTTGCGGTGATGTGGCACCGGTTGTCGGCGAATAGCTCAAACTGTTTAAACCTGTTGTAGCCGATAATTGACCGGTTTGTGAAAATGTCATCGTACCCGATCCGACGGAAGCTCCATCGACATAGACATTTACATTCCAGTTATTCGCTGATGTCTTGACATAATAGGATGTGACTGTGTGTTGATTGCCAAGACTGTCATAGATCGGCACAGATGATTGATAATTGAATGTCGTATTATTATTAGGATCGAACACACCTGTCGGAGGATCCTGATTGGAATTCAGATTGACTTGCACTTGTGCTGTCGTACTCGCTTTCGCCGGCAAGGCAGCATTGCTGACTTGTAAATCAGAGACAGTGCCGCCAGAAGGAATTGTGCCATTCACGGCCTGGAATCCCTGCAGTCTTTTGTTTCCAAACATGAGATACCCCTGTTCGGAGCTAAACCGACCGGCACGCGAATAGCTTAACTGGCCAGATGACTGATCTTTAAGTATGAAAAATCCATTGCCATTAATGCCGAGATCCAATGCCTTGCTGGTAAATTGATAGCTGCCATTCGAAAAATCCTGATTGACACTGGCAACATCCACACCGAGACCAATCTGATTGGGAGCGGCACCATTGGACGACGGGTAGATATCCGCAAAATTGATATATGATTTTTTAAATCCAATTGTGTTCGCATTTGCAATATTATTACTGATCACTTCCATGTTAGACATCGCTGCCTGCATACCGCTATCAGCTATATTTCCGATACCCATGGCTTGCTCTCCTTGTTATAAATCGTCAAATTACGCTAAAATCCGATCACAGAATCTTGATTATTTCACCCATATCCACACCGCCTAATCCATCAACATTCAAGATCACCGAACCGGTTGCAGGATTCATAGCGACACTGCCAACCTTGAATGTACCTGCTGTATGCACATCCACGGATTTGCCATTGATAGTGGCTGTTGCGGAAATTTTGTAAAAATCTTCCTTCATGGGCCCACCATTCGCATCTTTTCCATCCCAATCAAAATCCAGCACACCTGAACCGGATGCGCCTTTTTCGATTGTCTTCACCACATTACCATTGCTATCCTTGATCGTGATGGTAACGCTGGTCACAGCAGCAGGTAAGATGACGGAGCCGCTTAGCCCCTCATCCTTTACTAGTGGGCTGACGCCTGCCGGGATCTGTACTTTTTTCCCTATCAACCCAGATGCTGTCATCACTTGAGATTTCGCAATATTTAATCCGAGACCCTGAATTGACTTTTGCAATTCTTCGGATGAAGCCAATGAAGTTAGCATGGACATGTTCTGCAGCATTGCAGCGCTGTCATACGGTTTCAACGGACTTTGCATTCGCATTTGCGTCAGAAAGATGGTCATGAAATCATCTTTCGTTAATTCCTTCCTGCCGCCCTGTCTATCCTGGCCGCCATTAACATCGTTGCTATAACTACTGGAACCTATCGTATCCTTGATTATCGGCATAGTGATCTCTCAATTTAAAGTTAACTCTTGGTGTTAATCACTCCTAGTGTTTGCATAATCATATTCTTGGTCGTATTCATTATCTCGACATTTGCCTGGTATTCTTTGGAAGCTGCGATCATGTTTGTCATTTCAGCAATAGGATTCACATCAGTCGCATAAACAAAACCATTCTTGTCAGCGAGAGGGTGACTAGGTTCATAACGCTTTTCCAGTGGTTTTTTGCTTTGCTCGATCCCTGTCACCCGGACACCACCAGTCGGCTGGTCATCCGATCCAAGCCCCCCTATCGATTGTGTAACTTCACTGAATACTGGATATTTCGTATGATATGTCGATTCCTCGCTTCCACCGATGCTGCCTGCGTTCGCCAAATTACTTGCTATTGTATTCATACGTATGGTCTGCGCGCTTAATCCACTCGCAGCATTTGTCAGAATCTGTTCGAGGCTATTGATTGGTGCGGACATTATTATTCTCCTTTGATGGCTTTCATAATTTCGTCTGATTTATTCCCGATAAATGTCAGATTGACCTGATACCGAAGCGCATTTTCCATAAAATCCTTTCTTTCAATTTCATCGTCAACTGTATTGCCATCCAGCCCCATTTGCATGGGGACACGATACAATATCTGTTGTCCGCCGGCCTGGTTTTCAGCCTGAATATGGTTTTTATTGGTTGTATCTAATGAATAATTTTCACCGGCCTCCTGCATGGCCTTATTAAAATCAAAATCGCGCGCCTTATAATGAGGGGTACTGCTATTCACAAGATTGTTTGCGAGCATCACACCTCGGCTTTCGGCCAGCTGTAAAGCCTTTTCAGACAACCCAAAAATTGAATCTGCCATATCAATGCTCCTGTCGCTTCGGAAGAGATCCTGTAAACCGCCTAAATGATTTATTGCAAGATTCGTGCCAATCACAATTTCAATGGAAATTCAGCCTGGAAGGATAGTCGAGACCGTTTTATGAAAAAAATGCGTATATATCGGCAGATAATTGCATTTCTTAAATATTATTTTTGCCGTTTGCGGCAAAAAATTGCCGGCATCATGATAATGGCTTGTGATTGTGGCCAATTCGACAGACTCAGCTATCAAAACCATTTGATGGTATAATAAATCATCCAGCAACTTGAGAGTCATCATATGAAAAAAAAATTAAAATCAATCATGACGATCATGCGAATTTGCCTGCTTTTTTCACCGCTCACACTCTATGCAGACCAGACCATCATAAACAATAATAGCCAGGCACCCTATCCGATTCAGCCCCAATGCAACAACGGATACGGTACATCCGGAAACGGCTTACCGCCTGGAACATATCAAATACAAAATGGCAATGGAACATCCAGCACGGTCTATACGACCGGTGACAAACAACCCTACATCGTTGATAATAATTGCAATCAAAACCAGAACATTCAGCCTTATGTCTATGTACAGCCTCCCATGCCCGGCCCTTGGAAACGAATGCCTGAACCACTGAAGGGACAAATGCAGAGTCCCATGCAAGGTCAAATGCCTGACACAAATTCCGGTTCGTTTCCTCGTCCCATGACGCACCCTTAGGTCATCTATCATAAGCCAGATCAGCAGATCATGGGGATGTTCAGGCTGAAATATAACGTTTGACCTTGGCTAACTGAAGCAGATTATTTTTTACCTGTTCTGATTCCTGCTGCAGCATGCGCATGATGGAGTTGTCCCGATGACGAAACGTGACAAGATATGAATGAATTTCTTCACTGGTTATATCATCAGCAGCCAATTCAATTAATTCATCTATTAACTGCTGCCTCTGAATAAATAATGAATCCAGGTCTTCAAACATCCTGTTGGCAATCTGTTCAAGCATTGAATTAGTTAGAGAATCGATCAACCTCATCAATCCATCAATTTTTTCCTTACGCGGATTCACCGATACCATCCCATCCGGATTTTAATTCCGTCAATATTTTCTTGGCTTCGTCAAGGCATTGAATATCATTGTTCGCATTCGCCTGTACCAAATTTTTTTGCAGATATGCGTACAATGAATCCAGCAAGGAAGATAACTCACTGGCCTTTTCATCTTGATGATTGAGGCACATGCGTAAATATTCAAGAATATCCATGGCCTTGGAAATCGAGTGCAATTTCTTGGGAATATCATTTACAAGGATATAGGTTTTCGATAATTCGATATGTTGAGCACACTTTTCAAACATGAGCTGGATTAATCGGTGGCTGGATGCGGTCAGCACGTCGGTGCTAATTTCAATTTCACTATAAGCGTCGTTTGCATTACTCATAATAAACTCCCTGCTTTATTAACTCCCTTTCGTTAAGGTGCTCAGATAAGAGAATTGCTTGTCTAAATAATCACTTAATCCTTGAAACCTGGATATCATAGCATTTAATCGTGAATATTGCATAATAAGATCATTCTTAACCCCATTGAGCCTGGTTTGTTCTGCATCGATCTGATCATTGGTCGAGCCTATCTGGGTTTGAATAACATTGGTCGCGTTCCAGATGCTTCCCTTATCATTTGCTGGTATGATGAAGTTATTGATTTCATTATTGACATTCGCAATAAACCCAGAGGCAGGATCTGTAAAATATTCTTTTATCGCATTGAAATCATTGGTCATTTTCCAGTTGAATGTGGTGCTGCCATTGTATTGCGTCTGTGGGGCGGTACTGATGACTAGGCTGCCTGTTGACGAAACTTCCCGCGTCGGATCGTACTGGTCAATCACAGTCGTAGTGCCGTTAATCGTGATGCCAAGGTCAAATAAGCTGTGAACATCCCCAGTTCCATTGAAGATGGTTCCGACAGCGTTTTGCAATTGCTGCTTGATGGTAGAAAATGCATTATTCAGAACTGTTGCTGACGACTTCGTTTGATCGTCATTGGTATTCACTACCGTCACAAACTGGTCGCCATCAAGAAATGTAATAATCTGATTATACGAATTCAGCATATTTTGTATGGCTGTTTGTACGCCAGCCTGGATATTTGTTCCATTCGAGCTGGTGGTAATTGTCACATTCTGTCCAATTCCTGTTAACGTCAGGCTTAATCCATCCAGCACATCATTTATCTGGTTGGATGACCGTGTTTCACTGTAACCGTCAAATGTGAAGACTGCGTCTCTTGCAGCTGCAGTCTGATTAAATTGAAAATTATTCCCTGTATCACCCGAGATCGTGATTTGATTTAGCGTTCCTGTTTCACTCGTCAGGAGCAAGTTATATTGGGTTGCTCCGCCAGGACCTGTCGACGCTACAATGCTCGCGGTCACACCAATGTTATTTCCTGAGTTATTGATTTTATCGCGAATATTTTGCAAGGTATCGTTACTATTAATCTGTACGGAAAAGTTCTCTGATGTATTGGCATTATTTGTGAACGTTAATGTCTCATTGATATTAAGTGCTGTATTATTTGATGAAAATGTTGCCTGCGATGCAAACGCCTGCGCCTGTGCCAGCGACGTGACAGTAATCGTATGCGTGCTCTCACCAACATTATTATTGGTCACAGCCGCGCTTGCGACTGCCGTATTAGATGAGGCCGCCTGAAATGCAACTGTATTGAACGCATTGGACAAATTTGTCAACGAAGACTGAAAATTGGTAAATAGAGATTGCAGACTGCCATATGCGCTCAACTGAACATTTTGCGCTTTCAACTTGGCCTGCATACCATGGAGCCTGACATTTTGATACATCATTAATGCGTTAACTGTATCATCCACATTAAACAGATTCAGGCCCAGACTTGTCATGTTTTACATCCTCTCGTTGCTGATTTTTATGTTGATGATCCGGAGCAAGATGCTCCGGATCATTGCTTGCGGATTTTATTAACTTAGCAATTTCAGCACGAGAGATGGTGCCGAATTTGCCTGCGCCAACATTGCGACGTCTGACTGGCTCAATATGGTATATTTCGCCAAGTTAGCACTCTCAGCCGCATAATCAGCATCCATGATGGATGATTGAGAAGCACTGAGGTTAGTGGCATAGGTATCGTTATTTTGTATACCTGCCTGCAGATTAACAGCGTCAGCACCGAGGGTTGCCAAGCCGGTTGTGATGGTAGAGATTGCCAGACCCAGAGATCCAATCGCTGTAGAAGCGTTTGCATTGCTTGTCAAGGATGTTGACGCGATATTCAATCCTGAAGATCCTGTTGATGCGGTTGTCAACGATACTGAGATAGTATCGGTTGCTGCATTACCAGCACCAATCTGAATGGCTACGGAACCACCTTGCAAGAGGTTAATGCCGTTAAAATTCAAGGATTGTGCGAGATTGTTAATCTGTGTCAACAATACTTGATATTCAGCATCGAGGTTTGCAAGATCGGTTGAACCATTTGTTCCATTAGCTGCCTGGACCGCCAGTGACTGCATGGTCTGCAGGTCATTCAAGATTACCTGCATGCCACCTTGAGCGGTTTGCACCAGGTTCAGGCCATCCTGACCGTTACGCGAACCTACATGTAAGCCATTAACTTTTGACATCATTTGTGATGCAATTGCCAATCCTGCCGGATCGTCAGCGGCATTATTGATGCGCTTACCCGATGAGAGCCTCAGCATGGTATTAGAAAGACCCTGCTGGTTATTTGATAAATATTGCTGCGCGAACAGCGAGCTAATATTAGTATTAATAATAAGTGCCATAATCATCTCCTTAAGTTTTAAATCTGCTGCTTCCATACCGGTTATCGTCGCAGAATGAATTTACTTAAATTTTTTTGGAGATGCTTTTTAAAATTCTTGCTGGCAACTTACTTATGCAGTCTACGCATAAGTATCTACGAGTGAATTTAATCGTTGCGGCTGTGGTTTATTATTTTCAATCGGCTTATTTTTGCTTCCAAAATCATCAGAATTATTTGTAGCGTCATTGGAATAGTTATTATTAGAAGTGTATTGTTCACTTCCTTGTTGTGAAGTTTGAACATCAACCTGGATATTAGTCAAATTTATATCAGCATTTTGAAAATTTTCACGCAACTGGACTATGTTTGCTTGAATTACTTCCTTCACTCGATTATGTTCAGTCACAATAATGAGTTCAGCATTGTTTTTGTCCAATTTTAGTTTCGCAACAACCGCGCCTAATTCGGGTGGATAGATCTTGATATGTGCATCATAAGATTCCTTCATCAAGGCATCCTGAGATGGAGGCAGCAAATCAATTTTCAAATCGTAATCATGCTGATTCAGCTTGTTAAATATATCTGCATAACTGCCTGAAGCATTGCTGGATGGTGTAACTGAAGCTTCCCTGTCATTAAATGCAAGAGTGGTCTGGGCATTGATCATATTCCCTAATTGCACCAATGAATCTACATATTTGTTTTTCTGATTATCCATATACTGTACCTGACCTTTTTGGGCAGTATAAACAGTCACTGGATCTGTTAATTGATGCTGAATCGGATTGATTGCAGGATTGATACCCGACACAGGATACTGGTTAATCGAATCTTCTTGCGTCTGACTGCTTGTCGTTGATAATGACCCACTATCCGTAACCTGAAGCTGCTGCAGCTTTTGTGATTTTACATTAAACAGATTTTTCGACAAATCTAGATCTTTTGGGCTCGCTAGCGGGAGACTACCCTCTGCATTCAAAATCGGTTCAAGGTCGGAATCCTGGTTCACGGTTTCATATGAATGCGGATTGCCGGGATTTTGCTGAACTGAATTCAATTTTTGATCTTCTATTAAAGCCGCAAGCTTTTCATCATCAATGTTATTTATCAGCATGGCGGACGTATGCATCTGGACCTCTGATTGATCTGCTTTTACCAGCGATTGTTGTATATTCCGATTTAGGAAATCCCGAAGGAAATGCGCCCTGATTTGCGAATTAATATTCGCAGAATTATCCTTTTCACCAGTCAATGAACTGGCTGTCTGCGTTGAAAGGTATTTTCCATCCAAAAGAGTGCACGATTTAATTTGCTCGAGCAATGGATTCATGCCAGATAATACAGCATCAAATGAAGGTTTGCTTGTATCCATTTCCTGTGTTTGTTCAGCAGAGGAATGATCAGATGATCGCTCATCCTCGCCTTGAGACTGTATCCCGGGTGACGCCAGCATGCTGGAGATTAATTCAGAAAAAAAATCAGATGGCGCATTTACTTGCGTACTTACTGTCTCATTGCTGGTGGATACCTGATTACTGCCTTCAGTCTTTTGGGATTGTACTTTCATGCGACATCCTGTCATACGCCAATCTAGTCTGTAATCATAGTAACAGGCATCAGAAACTTCATCAAATAATCTTGGAGACCAGCAGGATGGCATGAAATTTGCATATCTATTATTGGAAATTCACTTAGCAGGTACCAATGATGCACTCGATAAAGAGCCTATTTCTGATTTTATGTCTATCGTTGCCGATATCGGTTGCTCATGCTTCGCGTATTAAAGACATCACCAATCTGGCTGGCGTCAGAGAAAACCAGCTGGTAGGTTACGGATTGGTAGTCGGTCTTGACGGAACCGGGGACCGGGTCACCCAAGCCCCATTCACCCAACAAAGCTTCATAAACATGTTATTGGAATTTGGTATCAAGTTACCAGTAGGCACCAATTTGCAACTCAGAAATGTCGCTGCTGTCGCACTCAGCGCTTCCCTGCCGCCATTTGCCAAAATCGGCCAGAAACTGGATGTCACCGTGGCATCATTAGGAAATGCAACCAGCCTGCGCAGCGGTGAATTATTAATGACACCGCTGCGTGGCGCTGATGGCCAGATCTATGCTATTGCCCAAGGCAGTGTCGTTGTATCCGGATTTGGCGCACAAGGCAGCGATGGCTCCAAAGTCATCGTTAACTCCACCGGCAGCGGCCGTATTCCCAATGGCGCAACGATAGAAAAAACCATTGATATGCCATTTGTACAGGATGGCGCGATCACGTTTGAACTAACCCAGCCTGACTTTACCACGGCTGAACGCATTGAGCAGGCAATCAATCATGAATTTGGCCGAAAAGTTGCAAAGGCATTGGATGCAAGTTCAGTACGGGTGCGAATAAATAACCTGCCTATTGATTCGAGTGACATGCCAGTTTATCACGGAGATATCGCCTCATATAAAGCTGAGGAAGAAAACTATCAAAACACTTATCATGACAGACGTTTGATGAGCCAATACGTACCCATCATATCAAAGATTGAAAATATTACACTGGAACCAGCAGAAATACGTGCGAAAGTCATTGCAAACTCACGTACTGGAACAATTGTTGTCGACCAGAATGTCTTTATCTCCCCGGTCGCAGTATCGCATGGCAATCTGTCCGTTGTCATATCAGAAAGGCCTTTTGTCAGCCAGCCAAATGCCTTTTCGAATGGAAAGACCGTGACCGGCAGTGCGTCGGATATCAACATCAATACCGTGCAAAATCATGCTTTTGTATTTTCTACTGGCGCCAGCTTAAATGACCTAGTCAACGCAATCAACAATGTCGGCGCGGCTCCAGGCGACATTATTGCCATTCTGGAAGCGGTCAAAGCTGCCGGCGCACTGCATGCGGATCTGGACATAATATAAGGATGCGAACATGCTTGATAAAATTGCAAATGACGCCAGAATATATACTGATGTTCAGAGTCTCGAAAATTTACGCTATCAATCCGGAAAAAATTCTGACTCGGTTAAAAAAGAAGTTTCAAAACAGTTTGAATCCATGTTAATGCAAATTGTAATCAGCAGCATGCGCGATGCGAATAAAGCATTTTCGAGTGATTTGTTCGGCAGCGATCAAATGGATTTTTATGAAGATATGTTTGATAAGCAATTGTCTTTGTTGACATCAAATTCCGGCACCGGCTTTGCCCAGATAATCGAAAAAAACATTGATCAGCAATACGTATCGGCGAAATCAAAAACTGCAGTACCCGCACCATCGTCCCATGATTTAACCCTGCCAGACATCAGACATATCCAGACAGTGCCAATGCAATCCAAACGCCGTGATCCTGTTGAAACTGTGACAGCCCAAGCTACTCCGGTTCAAACAATCCAGGTGACAAAAGAGCCATCCACATCTGGCAATTTCAATTCACAAAATGAGTTTATTCATACCATATGGTCTTCTGCCAAATCAGCAGCAAAAGTAATAGGCGTCGATCCTAAACTGTTATTGGCACAGGCAGCATTAGAAACAAACTGGGGTAAAAAAATCCTGCCGCAAGGCAAAGATAATTCCAGTTACAATTTATTTAACATTAAAGCTGATACCAGCTGGAACAAGCAGACTATTACGACTGAAACACTGGAACAGAAAAATGGCATTTTATCCAAGGAGAAAGCAAAATTCCGCAGCTATGATTCATTTATGGATAGTTTCATTGATTATGTTCATTTTCTGAAAGATAACAATCGCTATAGTGAAGCTTTAAAAAAAGCTGCCGATCCGCAACAATTCATTCATGCATTACAAAATGCCGGGTTCGCAACAGATACAAATTATGCAGAAAAGATATTAAGGATATTTTCAAGCCAATCGTTTAAAGCCCTGGTCGCAAAGCTTGAATAAATCCTGCTCAAAAGACACAGGGGGTTTCTTTAAATATTAAACAGCCATGATGATGCAAATAATATTTAAGTTTTTCTGAAAAACAATGATATACAAGATGTAGACAGTAAATTTTATTTAGATCTAACATAGCTACGGGCAAGGAGAAAGACATGGTGAACGATGTTAAACTGGATCATATTGATAATATGAACAATATCTTGACTTCCAAGAAACCTCTGCCAGGGGACAGACAACGTGCAAATCTGAATACCAGTGGCGTTCAAGTACAACTAAGTTCGCTGGAAGGTTTAATGGTATCAGAATCATCAACGGATGAAGCAACCCGGGTTCTGGAAATGAAACACAGAATCGACTCAAATAATTACAAAGTGGACACTGATGTTCTGGCAACCAAATTGTACAATAACGTTTTTAAAAATATTAAAACAATCGGATAATTCATGATGGAAATTAAATCAAGCAATGAATTTGTGTCAGCATTAAAGCAAATGACTACCTATTGCCGCAAGATAAAAGAATTACTGGATTATGACCAAATTCATTTTAGCAGTAATGCGATTACAAGCATTTCCGATAGCAATCATCAGAAAACCATACTGTTGGAAAAGTTGACTACTTTAATCAATGAAATAAATTCGAGTATTTCTCCTGCTCTGTCTGATGGATTTCTGGATGCCATAGAAAAGCATGCAGAAAATTTTGATGCTCACATCAAAACTGAAATAATGGCCGCTCTTAACGAATTAAAATCCGAAATACAGGCAGCCTATCAATTTCTGTCTACTAACAGCAAAATCATATTCACCAATATCAAGCAATTACACAATTTCTGGGAAAAATTGTCTGCGTGCAGTTCACGGAATGAATGTGTGTATGATCACAAAGGAAGCACCAGTATATAATAATCGATACACCATGAAGCAGTTGTGTATCGTTTTGTAATTGTCATATCAGGGGAAGAATTGATGCAGTCCGCGAAGAGATTTCTTAATTATTCTGGAGTTTTGCTATTTTTATTTGCAATTCTCTCAAACCAGGTCATTGCTGCAGATTACGAATCCAGCAAGCGAATCAATGAAATCACCAAAACCTTCATTATGAGCAATATACAGACTTCGCCGGACGAAACAGTGGAGGTAAAGGTTAATCAATCAAACACGCCTTTGCAAATTTCTGCCTGCTCTGGCGATATTAGCGCGGCATATCCCAAAAATTCTAATCAGGATTTACCATCGACGGTAGAGTTATCCTGTAATAGTCCTCAGCCATGGCATATTTTTATTCCCGTTGATGTTCAGATTTACACAAAAGTCATCGTCGCAAAACGCACTATCCCGCCAAAAGAAGTGATTACTGACGATGATATCGATTTCGCTGTTTATAACAAAAACCGTCTATTCAGCGGCTTTTTCACCAAAAAAGAAGATGTCACGGGAAATGAAACTTCCCGTCTTGTGACGGCAGGAACGGTTTTAACAAAAAAGAATGTACAGCTCCCACTACTGGTACACAGGAATCAGACTGTCAGCCTTATTTCTCAAAGTAACGCAGTGATCGTTACAATGCAGGGAATCGCAAAAGATGACGGCGCCTTGAATTCAATCGTTAAAATTTATAATCCATCATCAAAGCGAATAGTTGAAGCTATCGTTATTGGTCCAAATAAAGCACAAATATCGGCGTGAGTATCATCTAAATAACGATAAGTAATACATGAGGTCGATATCATGTTGGTAATATTTGGAGTGTTGATAGTTCTAATCTCAGTATTTGGCGGCTTTGCTATTGGTGGCGGCCACTTATATGCCCTTTTTCAACCCATCGAATTTATAATCATTGGAGGCGCAGCATTAGGTTCATTCATTATTGGCAACAATGGAAAAGTTATCAAGGCGACAATCAAAGCTGTTTTTTCCTGTCTCAAGCCTTATCCATATTCAAAACGATTTTATATTGAATTATTGTCCATGTTTTTCGAATTGACTAATAAGATTCGCAAAGACGGAGCGCTCGCCATTGAAGCTGATGTGGAGAATTACAAGGAAAGCGCCTTGTTTAACAAATACAAACTTATAGCAAATCAGCCTAAAATCATGGAATTCCTATGCGACAACCTGCGTCTTATCATTACCGGCCGCGTTGATATTTCAAATCTCGAAACAATTATGGATATTGACATTGAAACCTTCGAAAATGAGGCTGAATTGCCTATCACAGCCATTAGCAAAGTTGCCGACAGCATGCCGGCATTTGGTATTGTTGCTGCAGTGATGGGAGTTGTTCATACCATGGAATCCATTGGCATTCCCCCTCAGGAACTCGGTGCATTAATCGCAAAAGCGCTGGTTGGCACCTTTTTGGGTGTCCTGATAGGCTATGGCTTCACCGCACCGATTGCTGCCTCACTTGAAAACCGGCTACAGGCAACAACCAAAATCTTACATTCTGTTAAAGTCGTTTTACTGGCGTCAACGAATAATTTTGCTCCAACCATTGCTGTTGAAATGGCACGCAAGGTTTTATATTCGGATTCCAGGCCAAATAGCAAGGAACTAGAGGAAATATTGAGGGACATCAAATCTAACAAGATGAATGAAACCAATGGCTGAAGACGAACATAAACACCGGGTAATTATCAAACGCATCAAGAAGGTACAAAATAAGCATCATGGCGGATCGTGGAAAATCGCGTATGCGGATTTTGTCACTGCCATGATGGCATTCTTTCTTCTGATGTGGCTGCTTTCCTTATTGAACAAATACCAGCTGGAAGGTATAGCGGAATACTTCAAGAAACCATTAAAAGAAGTATTCACAAAGCAGGATAATATTGCTCGAACCAACACAATCAAGCCTGACAAACTGGGACCTTCGACTTATAAAAACACCGGTCTAAAAGATGTAGCCAACACCAGTCCTGAAAAAAACCTTGGTGTATTAGATAAAACCCAGAATCCGGCCAGTGTTACGCAAGGTAACCCGCAAACAAATATAATTGAAGTTAAAGACAAGTCAAATGCGCAAGGAGACGAGCAGCAAGATAAGCAAAAACAGCAACAACAGCTCGAACAAATGAAGCAGCTCAAAGCGGAGCTTGAAGCCAAGCTAAAAAACGACCCCGCAGCCAGTCAATTCAAGAATTCACTCAATTTTGTTGTTACCTCTGATGGACTGAAGATCATTTTGCACGACCTCGAAAACAAGCCCATGTTTTCACAGGGCAAGGCAGATTTTGAAAAATATGCTGAAAACATTCTCTCCTGGCTGACTAAACAGATTAATTCCTATCCTAACCGTATCATGATTATCGGACATACAGACAGTATTCCGTATTCGAACACGGCTTATTACGGAAACTGGGAACTTTCTGTTGACAGAGCAAATGCAGTTCGTCGATTGTTAGTCAACAATGGCCTTGATGATAACAAGATATTGCGAATTGTCGGCGGTGCCGATACAGACACTCTTTTCAACCATAGCAGCGATGATCCTGCAAACAGGCGTATCGAAATTATCCTGCTGACCGATCAGGCTGCGAAAAACATTCAGACCGAGCAATAAGAATTCAAACTTCCGTGAAAACACTTTCAATTGTTGTTTTGCCATTTCCCTCCTGATCTTTGCTCCTGTTAGCATGTCAACAACCAATCCTGTCCCTGTAACGCATGTCGCTCATCCCATACACATCCATGGACACATATCAGAAATAAATGGAAGCCTGTGCAGAGCCAGAGAGATACTGTGAATGTCATGCCAAACTCGACTGTAAAAATCATCTTTGATACCAGCAATCGAGGCATCTGGATGCTACATTGCCACATTTTATGGATAGAATGATGACCACATTTATTTATCAAGGATATCCGGACCGATTCACTGCCAAACAGCGGGCTCAGGGTGAGCAGTTGTACGATATATCTGTATTTTCAGGCATCAACCCCAGAAAATAAGCAATCCTGCGAAAGAGAATGTGAATGTTTTATCATTGATAATACATTACGTAAATAAACTGATCATATACAATTAATTTGATCATATTATATTTATTCTTACATCCAATCAGATGAGATAGATTTTAGTTTTTATCCTCAAAAGGGAAGCCAATCTTTAATCTTAAAGTAATTTAATATATGATTAATATAATAATCAGGACGATTAGACTATGAGTGATCAAGTATTATCAAGTGAAGAAGTGGATGCAATTCTAAAAGTCACTCAAGAAAAACAGCAGCAGGACTTAAGCAAAATAGTCGGCAGTGGTGACTCTGGCGGTGAGAAAGGCAAACACTATTCTTATGCATTGAATAACATCAATGAACTAGTCAGATCTGAATGCGAAAAAAATCTCTCTTCTTTTCTCAGAAAAAAAGCTATTATTAAAACAAAATCATTTAACCTTGGCAAAGTATCGGCATGCCTAGCCGCTGATTCTGATAAAAAAACAGTGTATTCAGTTTTCCGTCTGTCTCCCAATGAACATTATGGCATGGTACTTGTCGATCTGGGCTTGCTACATCAAATTATAAATCTCCTGTTTGGCGGAAAAATTAACGCAAATGAAAAAACCATAGAAAATCCCGGCAAAGTTGGAACAATTGTAGCGGAAAAGTTAAGTAATCTCTGCTTGACTGCACTCAGGGATTCCTGTGTGGAATACGGCGCCCTGACTTATGACATTCTCAAAACAACAAATTCACAAAATCTGGCTTCAAATCTTGGTCTGGAACCAGACGATCAGGTTTATATAATGGATCTTTCCATTTTCTTTGATGAAGTTGAGACTTCTCTTAAACTGCTGCTGACGGAAGATTTTTTAATCCAGTTCATCCCCGCAAAAACCGAGGGAAGCAAACATCGTGAAAAAGACTTCTGGAGAACGGCTATCAAAACTCAGGTAGTCGACTCTTATGTAACCATAAACGTCACACTGCCCGATGTCAGCATGAAGGTCAAAGATTTCATGGCTCTCAAAGACGGTGATCTTATACCAATCAGTGATCCAACCATGGTTTATGTTTGCCTTAACAACCTAAAGCTCTTCAGGGCCTCAGCGGGCCAGGCGAATTCAAAACGGGTTGCGAAAATTATAAATCAAATCTAGTGCTTCAAGGGGAAATGATATGCCAGGCGTTGATGAAATAGATAAAAGTGTCAAGGATGTTATAGATAAAATCGCTGAACAAGCCACAAATGATACTATCAATCCTCCTGAACCAAAAGGGAAGGAAGCATTATTTGATCCAAACAAACTCGGCATACTAAATGATGTTACCATTACCCTTACTATCGAAATTGGAAGAGCGCAGATAAAGATCCGTGATTTATTGAACCTTACAAAAGACTCAATCATTGATCTGAATAAATTGGCGGGTGAACCCGTTGACATCTATGCAAATGGCAAGTTAATCGCCAAAGGTAACATTATCACGGCAAACGGAAAATACTGCGTTCGCCTGACATCAATACCGGAAAAATCATAAATTTCATTATGGAATGGTGCCGATGACCAGTGAATACAGTCACATGATTTTGAATCTTCTAGGTATCCTTATTTTAATCCTGATTGCCATGTACCTCTTGAAAAAATTCAGGGCTACCAAAGACTCCAGGACGAAGCATATTAAAATCATTAATACTGTACCGATCGGTGCTAAGGAGAGAGTTATTTTAATGGAAGTCAACAATACAGTTTTATTGGTTGGCGCGACCCCAAGTCATATTGAAACATTATATGTTTTTGATGAGATGGTGCCTGAACAGACAGCAACAGATCAATATACAAACCATTCTTTTGCAGATGAAATGTCCGCATTAAAGTAGCTGCCCTCATTTAGGGGGTATCTGGATGCTGCATCAGGAATGACATTGGATAGGAATAGCGCATCATAATGTTTCACTCATGGATGCGGAAAAGGAAATTCAGAGTTTATGCGATCATGGATTGTTAAACATAAATACATCTTGGCATCCATATTGTTGTTTATGCCACTGACTGCATTGCATGCCGAAGTTCAAAGCATCCCATTGCTCATAGCCAAACAAACCGGTTCGACTGTCTCCTACAGTCTTAGCATTAAAATCATCGCCGTAATGGCTGTTCTGACTGTTTTACCCGCTTTATTGATTACGATGACCGCTTTTACCCGGATCATCATCGTACTTGCAATATTGCGACAAGCGCTTGGAATTCCAAATGTCCCGAGCAACCAGATATTAATTGGCTTATCATTAATAATGACATTATTTGTCATGATGCCTATCATTCAGAAAGCAAATGAAACCAGCATTCAACCCTATTTACAGGGAAAACTAACCGAGGAGCAGGCATTTGATACGTCGATTACATTGCTTAAATCATTTATGCTAAAACAGACACGTAAATCAGACCTGAGAGTATTTACCGAATTATCAAAAAATAAAATGGATTCTAAAAACGAATTCCCGTTTTTAGTGATCATGCCTGCCTATATTACCAGCGAACTAAAGACCGCCTTCGAAATTGGCTTTCTTATTTTTCTGCCATTTTTGATTATCGATCTGGTTATATCCAGTATTTTAATGTCCATGGGTATGATGATGCTTTCGCCAATGGTGATTTCTCTTCCTTTTAAGCTTCTATTCTTTGTATTGGTAGATGGATGGGGATTAGTTGTAACAAGCTTGATAACAAGTTTTCGCATATAATCATCTCTGCCGCATCGGAGGAACGACTTGTTCAGCACGAAGGCGGTTATCACAACAAGGGCTAGATGTCGATGAGTAACAAGATGCTATTGACAACCAAGCTGGAGCAACGCCTGGTAATGAGCCAGCAATTAACCCAGGCAATCACATTGCTGCAATATAATACTCTTGATCTGAAACAACTTGTACAGCGATATATTGAATCCAATCCAATGCTAGAAGTCGACGAAACCGAAACAACCGATCATGATACTGAAGACTTGACTCATTTTTTCAATTATTCCGCCGAAATAAATAGAGCTTATCGATATGATAATGATGATAGCACATTGGAAAATTATTCAATTCCAAAGAGCCTTCGTGATCACTTGTTTGAGCAAACATTGTTATGCAAATTTGACACGACTGAACAAGTGGTCGCAGAAGCTATCATTGACGCAATAGATGAATCCGGATATTTGACCATGACAATCCCTGAAATTCGCGAAGCACTCGCCGAGCTTGGTCCGCCTGACCTGGCCATGATCGAAAAAATCCTGAAAAAAATCCAGACGTTTGACCCGGCAGGCGTTGCCGCCGCGAATTTACGTGAATGTTTATTGATCCAGCTTGATCATTTATCCAATAAAAATCAATCATGGAAAGTGGCACATGACTGCCTGAAGAATTTTTTCGATTTACTTGCTGAACCTAATTCAAAAAAACTAGCAGCAAAAACATCAACTTCGCCACAGATGATTAATGATGCCTTAACGTTAATAAAATCCCTTAATCCAAAACCAGGATTATTATTCTCAAATGTAAACCATACCAGTATTGAACCAGAGTTATACGTTAAAAAAATTAAATCCGCGTGGAGAGTATTCTTATCGGAAAGCATATTGACCAACATCAAAATTAATAATCAATACCATGAATTAATCAAAAAAAATAAAAGTCATGACTCATATACAGGCTTAAACAAGGAATTGCAGGAAGCAAAATGGCTATTAAGCGGATTGAAGCGGCGCAATGAAACACTGCTTAATGTAGCCACCCATATCATGAAGATGCAAAAAGATTTTCTTGAGTACGGACAGTCTTTTATGAAACCAATGAATATTATTGATGTATCGCAGGCACTTGATCTGCATGAATCGACTGTCTCCCGAGTTACATCGGGTAAATTTATTGCGACTCCGAGAGGCACATTTGAATTAAAGTATTTTTTCCCCAGCTATGTGCTTACTGAAAATGGGAATGCATGCTCTGATACCGCGGTGAAGGAAATGATAAAAGAGATCATCGATCAAGAGACAAGTGATCATGTATTCAGTGACAGCGAAATCGCAAATTTACTCAAGCAAAAAGGAATTAACATTGCCCGGAGGACAGTTGCTAAATATCGTGACGCAATGAAAATATTACCCTCATACCAACGGACACATACTAAGGAACGCCCAACTCACAATGCCTCATAAAAAAGCAGGATAAATCATGCAAAGATTAAATTATCTGAATAGATCAGACCTTCCCATACATGAACTGATACAAAATTCCACTTGGTTCGATGATGTAAACCCTCATTACCTGGAAAAGTTAATTCCTTTTTTTCAACCATATTCAGCGCCTACCGGGACCATTATTCTAAAGGAAGGAGAACCCACTAACTATTTCTGCCTTATATGCACCGGCATTGTTGATGTTGTCAAGGAGAGCAGTTCCGGCAAACTAAAAAAACTGAAAACCCTTGGTCCTGACAAAATCGTTGGCGAAATGGCGTTTTTTGATCGCGGCCCTTCTTCAACCAGTGTGATTGCCAAAACGCCCGCCGTCCTGCTGGTCATGGATTATGATTCATTCGAGTCTCTGAGTGCAAACTCTCCCTATATCGCACTGAATATAACAATTAAACTGATTAGAACGATCAGTTTTCGCCTGCGCGAGACAAGTGGTAAATTGATTGACCTGATTTGACCCTCAGCATAGATTAACAAATGTCAACAACTTTCTGTCCATAGCGATCATAATATGCTAGAATGATTATGATTTAACATCAGAAAATCTTTCGCTCAATACACTACAGGGATACTTTTATAGGACATGCTTATGAGCAAGACTGATTCTCATTTAAACATCCTATTAATTTCTGGCGAAAAAAATGTCTATGATTACCTAAAGCAATTATTAACAACCGCAAAAGGCTTTGCATTTGAACTAGCTCATATCCATGATCCAGCTGCTCCGTTCAATTTTATCAATCAAAAAATTGATACCATAATCTTAGACCTCAATCTATTTTACGGTATAGACTTGAAATCATTAAGTCAGCTTCGTGCCAACTTTCCTGATGTACCCGTCATTGTTATTTCAACTGATCGAAATCCAGATCAGGTTGCTTACGCGATCAAAACCGGCGCACAGGATTTCTTATTACTCTCTGCACTGGATAATGAATCATTGCCGCATGCCATTATTAGCGCCATCACACGTATGAACATAGCTAGGAATGAGTCGATCAATTCCGACAAATCCGATTTTGCACAAATTGTCAATGATGCTCCCGTCGCTATTGCCATTCTTGACAGCCATGAAATTATTTATTCAAATAACAAACTTGGCGAAATTCTGGGCGTAAGTAATTCCGCTAATCTGATTAATAAATCATTTATGCATCATATTCACCCTAGTTATCTGCAATTTTTTAACGAATGGGTATCCAGAATTCAGAGACCAGATTCAGATCAAAAGCCCATTCATATTATTCTTTTGAAGCATGACAATTATCCCGTCAATGTCGAAATAGCTGGCAAGCATATCGAATATAAAAGTAAATCTGCATTATTAATGCTAATATCCGACATTACTGAAAGAAAACAGATTGAAACCGATACACTATATGCGGCGAAAAATAATTCGCTCGCCAACATTATCGATAATCAAATCATGCATAATTATATCGATAACGCAATCCTTGCTTCACAACGTAACAAAACACATTTTGCCATCATGTGCCTTGATCTTGATCATCTTAAAGTAATCAATGAAACATACGGACGTCGTGTCGGCGATTTATTACTGCAATCAATATTGCAACGACTTAAAAAGGTTGCCAGACAGACAGATACAGTTTTATCACTGGGAGGCAACCATTTTATTGTCGCCATGAATGATATTGATAACATCAATGTTATTCCGAACCACGCACAGCATATATTAACTTCCCTGACACAGCCGTTCATGATCAATTCACATCACATCGAGGCCTCATTTACAGCAGGAATCAGTATCTATCCTGAAAATGGGACAGATGCCAATACCCTGATTAAAAACGCTGACTTGGCACACTATAAAGCCAAACAACGCGGTCAAAATACATATATGATTTTCACACCATCCATGGCTCACCATGCCAAATTGCGCGAGGAATTATTGTATGATTTAAAAGGCGCCATTCGTAACAATGAATTTCTGCTGTTTTATCAACCAATCATTAACAGCCATACAGGCAAGATTGCCCGGCTGGAAGCTTTGCTGCGATGGTTCAGGCATAGTAAGGAAATACTATTACCTGGAGATTTTCTTACTCTGGCAGAAGAAACAGGTTTGATTTTTGATATTAATGAATGGGTGATACGTGAAGCCTGCAAACAAGATCTTTTCTGGCAGGCAAAAGGTCTCAAACCCGTTCCAATATCAATCAATCTTTCCTTGAGTCACTTTCATCTCAATTCAAAGTTATTGCACACAATTACAGACATCATGACTGAATCATCACTACCCCCTGATTGTCTTGAATTTGAAATGAGCGAGAATGTCACTGTACTGGATGTTGGATTGGACATTATTTCCGCGCTCAAGCGTCTTAATATCAAGCTGACAATCGATGATTTTGGCGCAAACTTTTTTTCACTAAATGAATTAATGCGTTATCATATCGACAATATTAAAATCGACAGATCATTAATCAGTTCGACGCCTGACGACTCTGATAAATGCGCTATCGTTTCTGCAATCATCGCCATGGCTGCAAAATTGAACATCAATGTATTCGCGGAAGGCATCGAAAATCAGAAACAATTATCATTTTTAAACGATGCTGGCTGTCAATATGTGCAAGGCAATTATTTATGTCCACCATTATCGGCCGAACAATTATTCATGCTGTTAAAACAAGATACATCCTTTCCATTTACGCCAGCTGATACGGAAACCACGTAAGAAAATATGTGGCTTTCACAGACGGCTGCTTTCGCTTCCGAACCCATAGGCATACCCGCCAACATCCATGCTATTGTCCAAATTAGCCTTAATCTGATCACTTAATGCTTTTGCGTGATCGCCAATGAATTGCACACCTACTCCAGGATATATTTGATATAGTGCATTTTTTGGCGTTATCCACACCACTCTGCCTTCAATGTCTTTAATGCGAATATTCCCATGAAGTTGCAAATCGACAATGACAGCCTCTCCAAGAGCAAAACTCTCGTTGGTTGGTATAAATAATCCGCCATTTTTAATAAAAGGCATAAAAGAAAGATTTAATTCCAATTGACTGGGTATGACATAACTCAGCGTTTTTGCATTTCGCATATGTTCACCTTATGAAGGCCAGCAAGCGGGCGGTGTTTGTGTAGCTGTTCCATTGCTGACAGTCAGCGTCAAGGAAGCACAGGATGTGCTGCCCTCGGAATCATTTGCCTGGTTGCCTTGTGCCGAAGCAGTAATTGAATAACTACTTGCTCCCACATTCGATATAGCAAGTGAATAATATCCTTGAGGTGAGGTTGATGAGCCACCTATTTGAGCAATACTTCCATATTGCGCGTTATTGGATCGATAGCGTTCCTCTGCTAATTGCAATGTCAGTATGGCATTGATCCCATCTGACCGCCGGCTTTTCAAAATAAACGACTTATATAACGAAACTGAAATGACAGCTAAAATCCCAATGACGACGATGACTATAAGTAGTTCTATCAGGGTAAAACCATACTCATGATTAGTCGGCTTCATATTTTATCTTCTCAAATTGTTGTGCCAAGCTTGAAGATAGGCATATACATGGCAATTACAAAGCAGCCTATGATTACCCCCAGAATGACAATAATCAAAGGTTCCAGGATCGTACTTAAATTATCAGCAATGCTGTCAACTTCTTCTTCATAATAACTGGCGATATTATTTAACATATCTGCCAGCGCACCGGATGCTTCACCAACTGACACCATCTGAATTACCATGTTTGGAAACAGCCTGGTTGAGTCCATGGATACCGCAAGCTGGTGGCCGCTAACGATATCTTCACAAATTTTCATTACACCTTTGCTATAAACACTATTGCCCATGATATTTACCATTGATTTCATTGACTCAACAATAGGCAGCCCAGCATCCAGCGTAATAGCAAGTGTGCGGGTAAAACGAGCAATAATCGCTTTTTTCATAATGGGACCGATAATGAAGATTCTCAGTATGACCTTGTCGAAAGCTTCGGAAAATGATTCATTCTTCGCGTTCAGATACCTCACACCATAGATTCCACCAATCAGCGTTAAAAGTATTACCCACCAATAAACGCGGACAAAATCAGACAAATGCATCACCATGCGCGTGAAATAGGGAAGCTGCATTCCAGCATTTTGAAACATAGATTGAAATTGCGGTACAACAAATAACAGCAATATCAAACTGACGGCAAGCGCAACCAAAATGATCGTCACTGGATATATCAGGGCGTTCCTGATCTTGGCTTTGATTCTTTCAATTTTTTCCAGATATTTTGTCAATCGGCCCAAAACCTTATCTAGTGTCGCCGATTTCTCGCCTGCCCTGGCTAAATTGACATATAGCTCGCTAAAACATTCAGGAAATTGACTGAGAGAATCAGCAAGCGTTGTTCCCGACGAAACACTACTCCGTAATGAGACAACGACTGAACGCATCAATGCATTCTCTTGATCACGCGCGATTACATCGAGCGCCTGTAGAATGGGCATGCCTGCAGCCAGCATGGTAGAAAGGTAACGAGTGAAAAGGACAATTTCCTTGTTCTTGACTGTTTGCCGGCGAAATCCCATTGAAAAAGCACGCCTTGGTTCAATACTAATAACTTCAATTTCCATGCTTTTCAGTTCATTTTCCGCACTTCGGATATCGACCGCCTGAATCACGCCACGCATACGAGCACCCTGCTTGTTCATGCCCGTCCATTGAAATGCCTGAATATTGCCTGCCATAGTCATTCCTGTTTACTTAAACGTTCGATTCAGCTCAGCAAGTGAAGTTATTCCCTTCTTCACCTTATCCAACCCGTCTTCACGCAAACTTGGTATCTGTTCCTTTTTGGCTTGCTCATTGATATCTATGGCGTTTGCGCCACGCATGATCAGATACCGCATTTCATCAGATATTGGCATGACTTCAAAAATGCCGCTGCGGCCACTATAGCCATGTATGCACCGCTCGCATTCACCTGCCTTGTACAGCTGGAATGTGCCAATTTCATCCTTGCGAAACCCTTCCTTCAACAAAATATCTTCCGGTAATTCATCTTTTTGCTTGCAAAAGTTGCATAAAACCCTGAGCAATCGTTGCGCAATAACAAGTATCAAAGCACTTGCCAGATTATACGGCTCAATTCCCATATACAGCAGCCTGGCTATGGTTTCTGGTCCACTGTTGGTATGTAAGGTCGATAATACAAGATGCCCGGTTTGAGAAGCCTGAATACTGATTTGTGCGGTTTCCAGATCGCGGATTTCACCTACCATGATAATATCAGGATCCTGACGCAAAAAGGCGCGCAACGCTGTCGCGAAATTCAAGCCAATTTTCGGGTTGACATGCACCTGATTAATCCCATGCAGAGGAATTTCAACAGGATCCTCTACCGTCATGATATTGTCTTCGGTTGAATTCAGATAATTTAATGCTGAATAGAGCGTTACAGTCTTACCGCTGCCGGTAGGACCGGTTACCAATATAATCCCTTGCGTATGACTTAATCCCTTGATGAGATTATCTTTCTGAAACTTGTTCATTCCCAGCTCATCCAGATTATGAAAAATCTGGGTAGGATCCAAAAGTCTTAAAACAATTTTTTCGCCATAAAGTGTGGGACATACACTCACGCGAAAATCAATCGTCTTAAACTTTGAGAGAGTCATTTTAAACCGGCCATCCTGGGGAACCCTGTGTTCGGTAATATCCAAATTAGACATGATCTTGATTCGCGCCAGCAAATAATTGGCTAACTTGATGGGAGGCGAAGCGATTGGATAAAGAACACCGTTCAGCCGGTACCTGATACGATAATCCTTGTCATACCTTTCGAAATGAATATCCGATGCCCCTTTTTCAATTGCATCAATAATAATTTTATTAACGTAATTGACGACTGGCGCACTCTCGACATCATAAGTAACGACATCGGAGATTTCTTCTTTATAAGGTTCGGAACTAATACTTTCTTCTGCTTTGGTGGCAGGACCACTGATTTCTGAAATAATGATGGTATTTAACAGGCTATCAATAATTTGTGTTAATTTAGTGCCTTCCGTTATCAACAGCCGGATGTCATAGCCCGTTAAAAACTTCACATCATAAAGATTTTCGATTGTCGGATCCGTGACCGCCAGATAAAGAAACCCATTTTTTTCGAATAACGGCAGCGCCTGTCGTTTTCGTACAATTTGCATATTCAAGAATTCGTTGGGAATGAGATCGAAATTGAATGTCGTGACATCGCATAAGGGCAACCCGTAGTACTCAGAAGCTGCCTTAGCAACCAGAGGTGCTTCAATCAGTTTTTCTTTTACCAGGTAATCAATATAGGATGTTTTCTCTTGTGTCGCCTTCTTGAGAGCGTCAAGTCCTGCCTCCTTGTCCAACAACTTATTTTCCGACAGGTAATAAGCAAAACCACTCAGTGAGCTTTTGGATGACATGTTTTCCATCAAGGTCTGCCTGTCTGTAAATTAGATGCTCATCCACATCAGTCTTTCAATAGCTCCATCACAAAGAGAAACAGACAATACCCCATCGAAGGTATTGTCTGAATGAATAAATTGTTTCAATAGCAAGCCATGACTACTGTCTGTCAAATTAGCACAATCCGGCAGCCTGACAACTTCCTGACACACCCCAGATTAACACACCATTGGTAGGCGTTGGCGTTAGAACGTAAGTATAGGCTGTACCACCGAAATTGGTCGTCGCCGATGTTCCAGTTACGACCCCGCCACTTCCCACTGTAACGGAAGCCACATTGCCGGAAGCTCCAGCTGCAGCAGGGATCCCCTGTGAACCAGGCGTGCCGCAATTGGTAAGACTGCCGCCATTTTGTTGAAAGCAGGCTTCAACAGCAAGTTTGTATGGAGCAGTTGCCTGTATGACTTCAGAAAAATATGCTTTTTTGGTGTACGACAAATAGGTAGGAACAGCGATGGCTGCCAGAATACCTATGATTGCCACCACGATTAACAATTCAATCAGTGTGAAACCGCCATATTTACGCTTCATGCTTTGCATATCTATCAACTCCTATGATATTTCTCGCTGTTAAACTTACCCGGAACAAATATTCTCTTCCTAAATTATATCATTGACAAAATAATACACCATCATAATGTTAGTATTTTTCAAATAGCTCTCGCTGGAATCCACTTTCATGGGCTGAATCCAGGCTGGTTATTTTTTTGACCACCAGCTCATGCATCGACTGTTCCATGGTACACATCCCCATCAAACTACTGGTCTGAATGACAGAGTACATTTGTGCAATTTTGTCTTCCCGTATCAGGTTACGTATCGCCGGTGTACCGAGCATGATTTCAAATGCCGCCACTCTGCCGCCATTTATTCTCTTCACTAATGTCTGACATATCACTGCCTGTAATGATTCAGAGATCAAATTTCGAATGATATTCTTTTCTCCGGCAGGGAAAGCATCAACAACGCGGCTCACGGCACGCGGCGCCGAACTGGTATGCAGCGTCGCCATGACCAGATGGCCAGTCTCTGCGGCGGTAAGCGCCAGACGAATAGTTTCCAGATCACGCATTTCACCAACCAGTATCACGTCAGGATCCTCTCGCAGGGCTGAACGCAAGGCAGTTGAGAATGAAGCTGAATCACGAAAAATTTGTCGTTGATGGATAAGACTTTTTTTGCTTTCATGAACAAATTCAATGGGATCTTCAATGGTGATAATATGGCTATTATGCTGTGTGTTAATATAATCTATCATGGCCGCGAGGGTCGTACTTTTACCGCACCCTGTCGGCCCGGTTACCAGAATTAACCCGGCTGACAATTCAAGCAATTCTTTCAATACCGGGGGCGTACCAATACTATCAAGCGTGGGTATGGTCGAGGGAATGACGCGAAAAACCGCAGAAACACCATTAAGCTCATGAAATGCATTGACTCGAAATGATCCAATATTTGGCAGGACGAAAGCAAAATCAAGTTCAAGTGATGATTCCAAAATGTTTTGCTTTTCTTTATCCATTGCGCTAAAAACCAGCTGTTTAACCTTGTCAGCATCAAGCTTGGGTAAACTGTTTAACGAAAGGAGGTCTCCATCGACACGCAGAATGGGAAACTGCCCAGGTGACAGATGCAAATCCGAAGCTTTCTGTTCTATGCCATACTCAAGTAAACTGTGTAAATCCATTGTTTAAAATTCCTGAAAAATTCATACCCTATTTGATCTGATGTTGTTTATGCTCCCAGCTTGGCATCGATCTTTTGCTCCAGTAAATACGACCGCATTGTTGGAGTAGCTTGCTTCAGATACTGATTCAGATGTTCTCGGGCTTTTTTGTAATTACCCAGCTTGTAATTCAGTTCAGCCAACTCTATCAATGAAGCGGAACGGCCTGGATCCTCTGCCAATGCCTTTTCAAAATAGGCTAGCGCTTGTGCATTGTTGGGAACTTTCAACGAGCACAAACCCGCATTTTCATAGGCAGCGGCCACATCCAGGTATTTTGGATCTTGCGCTGCTTTTAAAAAATGACTGACAGCACCTTGATAATCTCCGGATCTGCACAAGAATGTTCCATAATTATTGAGCACATCACCACGTTCCGGGGCCAGCTCAACAGACTTTAGATAATATTTTTTTGCCTGCTCCCGATTGCCAGAAGATTCAAGAAAATATCCCATTGAATACCAGGATTCAGGAATATTGGGTGCCAAGTCAAGTGCCAGTAGAAATTTCTGTTTGGCGCGTTGAATATCATGTCTTTCCAGATAAGCAATACCCAGCTGATCATTAATTTTTGCCGCAGTAATTTTTTTTTCTTCTTCAGCACTGGATTGGGCTGTTTGACATGCTGCCAGACAACTCATGATGCCTATAATAAGCAGCATTCTGGAGATTCTAAACATTTATTAATCTCCCTTGTAAGCAAATTCTCTTGCGTGTTGCTTGATAATTTTCGGGGTCAAAAATATCAATAATTCCTGCTTTTCATTCTTGATCCCGCGATGCTTGAATAAGCCGCCAACAATAGGCAATGAACTGAAAAATGGAACCCTGTCAAAGGTATTGGATTTTGTTAACTTGTAGACGCCGCCAATGACTACAGTTTCGTTATCGTTAAGCACGACATAAGACTGCACTTCCTGGGTATTAATGGTTGGCGGCCCAAATACCGCTGGTGTCGTTGTCGCGGATGTGGTTGTGGTTGTCGTCGTTCCCGATGTATTCGGTACCTGGGCAACCAACAGCTGTTGGCCGCGTGTATTCTGGGTTGCCTTTAGCTTTAATATTATTTTATCGTCCGGCGTGATTTGCGGTACGATTTCCAGGCTCAAGACTGCGTTTTTAAATTCAACCGAGGTTGCACCACTTGATGTAGCCTGTTCATACGGTATTTCCTCACCTGTCTGTATCAATGCCTTTTGCTGGTTGGCAGTGACTACACGAGGTTTGGAAATGATTTGCGTATGTCCTTCTTCCTCAAGCGCTGATAATTCCAGATCCAGGAGTACCGGCCCAAGCCTCGCCAAGGCCAGTCCTATGCTTGCAGGCGTGGTCCCGGAAGATAACACGCTCGCTGGAATATCAAAATTAAGCCGTTGTTCCACGGGAACAACATTAGCAACATCAACGCCCTGGGCCAATTGGTTGGCTGCGTTCAGTGTACCAGAAAGGCTTCTCGTATTGCTAACACCAAATCTGACGCCTAATTGCGCCTCATAGGTAGTATCGATGTTCACAATTCGGGCTTCGATTGATACTTGCCTGATTGGGATATCCAGTCTGTGAATATATTTCCTGATTTCAGCAAGATTACTTCTTACATCACGAATGATGATAGTATTGGTTGGGCTGTTTATGGATACTTCACCGCGTGCTGTCAGCAACGACCCGGTTTCCGATTTTAATACCTTGGCAAGGTTAGCTGCGTCAGCATATTTGAGCGCAATGACGGCAGTGGACAATGGCGCAAGGTTTGCCATGTCTTGAGCAGCCTTGTATTCGCTCGCCTGTTTTTGAGCGATATCCTCAGATGTGCTAATAAAAAGAGCCATGCCAATTTGACGTGAAGCAAGTCCATGCGATCTCAAAATAATTTCAAGCGCTTGTCGCCAGGTGACATCTTTTAAATTGAGGGTCGTGTTACCAGTTACATCATCACTAATGATGAAATTCAAACCTGAATTCTTTGCGATCAGCTGCAGCAATGTCTTGATTGGTACATTTTGGAAATAAAAACTGATTCTGCCGTTCGTCGGCCGAAAATTTTGCTGTGCAGCATCGAATTGTGCAGTCGGAGCAGTCTCTTGCGCTGACGCTGCCGGTTCAGGATTTTTGGGTTGGCCTTGTGCCGTCTGAACCGCTTCATTGTCTGATGCAGATGGCTTAACCGCTTCAGGCGTTGCAACAATAGTCTGTGAATAGCCCAAGGGAGAAATAGATATCAGGATAATAGCGACTGAAATATATCCAAGTAACTTGTTCGCGTATCTTCGATATCGAAATAAATAATCATCCATCATCCGTGCTATTCCTTTAACTGCATTATTTGTTTCCGTTCTTCCGATTTCCCTGATTGAGTATATTTCTCAATTACTTCAATCTGTGTTGGATCAATTTTGCTGATTTTACCATAATTATTTCCAATAATATCCCCTTCTTTTGCTTCGTAAACCATATTATCAGGCGTCATGATATAGGCGTGGATTTGCCCATTCTGTTCCAGTGTTCCGACAAACTGCAGGGATTTCAGAGGATATGATTGCAAAGGATTCATTGCCGCTCCCGCTTGAACCGAAGCTGCGCCATTGATAGTGGGTGATGAATATTCTTCGGGCTGGTATCGGACAGGTTTGGGCAGTTGCAGAAATGAAGCTATGGACGTATTATGATTCTGTGATGCCGCATTCTTCAATTGCGCGATATATTCTCTCAATTCGCGCTCCTTGCTCTTTTCGCCGCAAGCAGATAACAGCAATGCTATAAAAACCATGCAACATAAAAAATATATTTTAGTGTCAGGCAGCAAGTTTTTTGTGTTCATATTATTTTCTATATATATCAATTGTAAGATCGGCCGACAAAATATCATCGGAATTTAACGGCTTTGAATTCGCAGATAAATCGACGATTTCCTTACTCAGAGTATATTTATCGATAATAATCATCTCCGGCATATTAGCGATTTGACTGATATAATTCGCAATCTCATCATAAGTTCCAGTCATGTCAATTTTGACTGAATTTTTATAATACATGCCATCCTTTACCTCATTACCCGGATCCAGGGTTTTGATTTTGATCTGATTATCCTCTCCATACTTCAGTATCTGGTCGAGCAGCCCTGGCAACCCCGTTTTGGAAATAATTTTCTGCTGCCATAGAGCCAGTGTATTTTTTAATTTGGGCAACTGAATGATTTCATTTTTCATGGTCGCCTGTTTGTTGATTAGGAGCATTAGTTGCTGTTTTAAATCACTTTCCTGCTCAATGCTGTTCCTGATTTGATAATTGTATGAAGATAAATCAAAAAAATATCCCAAGTAGACCACAAGCGAAAATACAAAAACCAGGATAAACGCTCTTGCCGGAAGAGGCCATTCATACATTTTATTAACGTCATAATCCAGCATGGATTCTTATTCCTTTAAACTGACATCCATTTCAAAATATTTCTTATTGCCTTCCTTTGATTTTTGCTCATTCATCAAGGTTAAAACTGGCTCGTTAAAATAGGATGATTTTGTCATTTCCTGCATGAACTGGGTTAATTCATCGTCTGTATTTGCTGTGCCCGCCAGGGTAACGGAGTTTCCATTTCTTTCGATCTTGCTTAACGATATCGAATTTGGCACCAGTTTTACCAGCTGATTAAACAGTTGTACTCCAATATAACTTTTTTTATATAAGTTAATAATGAATTGCAGCTGGTTCTCGATGGTGGCTTTCTCATTTTCCTTGCTGCTCATGTCATTTAATGAAGCCTGTTCCTTGTTGATTTCCACCTGCAGAACGTCATTTAATTTCAATTGATCACTTAACTGGTTACTGAGGTAGACATGCCAGAAAACAACAACAAAAATGGAAGCGGCCACGCAGGAAACCAGGGCGGCAGTAAACTGTGCCTTTTTGATTTGACGTTTGTGCTCCCGCCATGGCAACAGATTAATCTGAGTCATTTGGTCATCATCATCCTTTTGGTTAGTTCAGCTTGCTTAATGCAACGCCTAAACATAACATCATTGCTGAAGCATAGCGCTCCAGTTTAGCCTTATCGACATTCTCAGCCAGCTTCATGTCCTTGAACGGATTCGCCAGCACAATATCCTTGCCAACCTCTTGTTGTATATATTTATCCAGTCCGGTAATTTCCGCTGAACAATCGCCGGAAAGAAGAATTTTTTCTATTCGAACCGCAGGCCTGCTTGAATAAAAAAATTGCAGAGAATGCCTGATATGCAGCCCCAAAATCGATTTCAACATTTCCAATCGCTTGGCGTCATCAATACCGGCTTGATCATCAGTTGGCACATCATCTTTGCTTAGTTGCTTGAGATTATTGCCATCATAACCGAGCTCATGTGTGTAAATCAGCTTGCCGTCATGCATGACCAGCAAGTCGATGAGAGAATACCCTATATTCATCATCGCAATGGTAGAAAATTGCGGGAATTGCTTGCTCACCAGCCCAAGGGCTCTTTCCAGGGCAAAATAATTGATATCAACAATTTTAATATTCAATCCAGCCAGCCGCATGATTTCCAGATAAGGTTTAATTTGCTCTTTACGACAAGCGACCAGCAGCACTTCTGACTGGGAAGCATCCTGGGACGATGGTCCAACTATAGCGAAATCAAGATAGATATCGCCAATCAGATTCGGGAAAAGACGATTAGCTTCCACCCACACACGGGATTCAACCTCTTCCTGGTTCAAACGACTGTCAACCGTTATATTTTTTACGATAGCAGATGATCGGGGAATAGTAATAGCCACATTTTTTGTTATCAAATCTGAGGCATCGACCAGATTTCTCAGAATCGCACCAACCGCATGATAATCTTTCACCTCATTTTTAACCACCATGCCCTGCGGCAGTTTGACAATATTAAAATATTCTACCTGGTAGGTATTTTCGGCAGATTTTATTTTTAATAATTTGATGTAATTGGAGGTAATAGAGAGACCGATAACATTATGAGAATCTTCACGCGTCGCAATAGGCAAGAGCGCTGACAGGCGCTTCACGCCAGCTCTTATCCATCCGGCAAGCTGTTGTTTACTGGTTCCTTGTAACAAGCCGCACCTCGATTCGAAAAATGTAGCTTTTAAAATCCATAAATAACAATTATATAACTACATATTTTGTACTCCTATGCCGTAAAATATTCTAGAGGTAATTGATAACACATTCCAATTTAATGAATAAAATATCAATATTTGCTCTATAATTTAACAATAAATGAGCATTATTGGCGATGACCAAATAAATATCTTATGATGGATCAGAGCCAAGGGAGAATATGAGACTTGATAAGGATGCGCATTCGTGCCGGCTTTACGATGATAGAGTTATTGGTAGTACTCGTGATTGCAGGAATTCTGGCGATCACCGCAGTGCCTTCCTTTGTTTCTTACCTACAAACCAATCGCCTTCAAGGCGTCACTAACAGTTTATATTACTCCCTGCAATATGCACGCACCGAAGCCATCAGGAGGAATGCTACCATCTACGTATCATTTCAGACAGGTTCAAACTGGTGTTATGGAATCAATACCTCAGCAACGTGCAACTGCAGTGTATCGAATAGCTGCATTCTGGGCAGCACATCAGCTCCTAACGCCGGTCAGGTAACGCTTTCTGCCACGGGACTAACTAACAATTCCATACACTTTGAACCATCGCATGGCGCAGCCGGTTCAAGCAGCACGATTACCTTCACCAATCCTCAAGGCATTAGTATGGGCATCGATATTGGTATAATGGGTAATCTGTATGTTTGTTCATCACAAGTTGCAGGTTACAACGCATGTTAATGAAAATGAAATCAACCCCGATGGCCGGGTTTTCTCTCGTCGAAATGCTGGTTGCATTAGTGATCAACGTGATACTCATCTTTGCGTTAGTGACGGTTTTTTCCTCCAATATTGGTCATTACAATAAGGTTTCGGGTTCCGATGTGTTAATGCAGCAGTTGGAATCCGCGCTGCAGTTGATGACGACAGATATCAGACGCGCTGGTTACTGGAGTAATGCCAGCAATGATATTGGTACCGGTCAAAACAACAATCCCTTTATGGCCTCAGGGACTGATATCAGTGTCAATGGCGCTAATAACTGTATTTTATTTACATACGATCATAATGGGACTGGCACGCTGCCAAGTATCAGCGGCACCAGCGAAGATGACCGGTATGGCTACCGACTGAATGGACAGACCTTGCAGACACGGCCATTTGGTGCGTCATTTAGCTGCGGCGCACCGGCCAGCGCCTGGGAAAATGTCACCAATCCTGCCATTGTGCAAATTTCCAATCTTGTATTTACCCTGACAACCACCACCACACCGGTTGGGGCGACATCCAACAGGATAATATTAAGAAGTGTTGATATCAGTATCACTGGTCAACTGGCAACCGACTCTACCGTTTCGAAAACACTTACCCAGCATGTGAGGATACAAAATGATAAATACGTTCCGTAATCCTGAAGACAAAAATCGTCCTTGTCATGTTGCAGAGCCAGTGAAAAAACAGCTGGGCGCAGCAGCGTTGATACTGACAACGATACTCATGGTCGCCGCAGTACTCATCATGATCTACGCAGCCAATTTCAGCATGCTGCAGCAAAAATCCTCTACTAACCAAAAAAGTAATAATCAGGCATTCGAAGCCGCACAAGCAGGACTGCAATTCGGGCTGGTTTATCTGACAAAAAATGCCTCTGCCATTATCGCAACCAAAAGCGGCGGCTTTATTAATTACGGACCAAGTGACACCAATCTCACCAATGTAACGCTTGCGAATGGCAGCAAATTTTCGGTTGTTTATACCAACCCCACTGCAAACAATTATGACCTGATCCAGATTACTTCAACAGGAACAGCGTCCGATGGAACCGGAACCCATACCGTACAGGAGCTGGCACAATCAGTAAGTGGTGCCTCTCTCCCGGGCACGATCACAACCCGGTCCAACGTCGTTGCCAGTGGTAATGTAAGCGTCACCGGAAATTATGCAGTGGATGCAGGCGGCTCGATTTCAACCAGCGGTCATGTGAATTTTTCGAGCACCAATCCCAATGATACGAATTTAACGAACATGTCTGCAGATGACTTGTTTACCGCTATCACAGGCGTCAGTAAAATCACCATGCAAGCACAAAGTACCTATTACCCAAATTCCAGTGGTGTGAACTATAGCAACCTGTCCGGAAATGTCTGGATCAATTCCAGCGTTTCACTGGCTGGCAATACAACCGTTGGCTCAGCAGCAAATCCTGTGCTGCTGGTGGTCAATGGCAATTTTAGCGGATCTGGTACTGTAGCCTTCTATGGACTTTTGTATGTCACAGGAACAACGTCATTGTCAGGCACGTTTGACCTCCATGGCGGACTGATATCCGAGGGTCAAATTACCATGTCTGGCACAGCAGCGACATATGATTCAGGTATTTTAAAGAAAGTCTTAACCGGCACGGGAACCTACGCCAAAGTCCCGGGCAGCTGGAAGGATTTTTGATATGAATACCAGACGTGCTCAACGTCAACAAGGACAGGGATTGATTGAATCGCTGGTTATTGTTCTGTTGGTCGCCATCGGTGTGGTCGCGATCCTCAATTTTCAGCATTATCTTTCCTACAGCACCAACACGACACAGCAGCAAAGCGATGCGATTACGCTAGCGAACAGTCAAATCGAAACATTAAGTGATTTTCAGGTTTTGAAAAACACGTCCGGTTACACTTCCTACGAAGGTATTGTATCCGGATCAAGAAATGCAACTGTCGGTAATACGACTTTTACAATCAACTGGACTGTGACGACTAACACGAATCCGAATTATAAAACCGTTAACGTTACCGTATCCTGGACAGACAGATATAGCGGTGCGCAATCCATCAACCTGGTTTCAGATATTGCCGGTGTTGATCCAGGCATGCCCGCATCATTTATGTCGAGTAGCAGCTGAACTGAATGTGTAATCAACAACAAGAGTTGATTTGGAGGAGAATCAGATGAGATATTTATTCACTGTTTTATTATTCTGCGTGCCTGTTATTTGCAGCGCAGATATTTACAAACAAGTTGATCAAAATGGAAATGTCACGTATTCGGATACGCCGCTAGGCAATAATTCAGTTAAAATCGCCGCGCCCGATGTGAATACAGTCCCCTCCACTACCACGCAGCCAGCACTGCCGCCATCAACTACACCACCCGCAGCACCAGAAAACATGGCTGTCACAAAGTCAGCAAATAAACCCTATACTGTTTTCATGATTTCCTCACCATCCAATCAGGAAACCATACAAAACCAGCCTTTTATCACCGTGCACATCAAAATCGATCCACCCTTGCAGGAAGGTGACAGTATAGAAATTTATCTCGATGGTAACCCATGGGGGAAGCCGCAGACAACCACGCAAATTTCATTCATCACACCAGAGCGTGGGACACACGAAATCAGCGCCAAGCTGTTTGATCGCAATATGCAAGTCTTGAAAGTCGCGCCAGCCAACACGATTTATATTCATCAAGCCCACCTTGGCTCATGAATCTGCCAGCGCAGATTCACTTGATGTCACCTGACTATTTCAGCATATTACGCAGCACATGCTGCAATATGCCTCCATTCTTGTAATAATCGATCTCATTCAGGGTATCAATACGTGAACGCAATTTTATTTCCGTGACGCTCCCATCTTGATGATGTATATTAGCCCTGACTTCCATGCGGGGTTTCATTGCTTCACTTAATCCAAGGATGTCAATTTTTTCCGATCCATTCAGCTTTAATGTTTTACGTGTCATCCCATCCATGAATTCCAGCGGCAAGATTCCCATGCCAATTAAATTGGAGCGATGAATTCGTTCAAAGCTTTCCGCAATTACCGCGACGACACCTTGCAATTTAGGCCCTTTGGCAGCCCAGTCCCGGGAAGAGCCCGTACCATATTCCTTGCCGGCCACTACAACCAACGGCACTTGCTCGCTTTTGTAGCGCATGGCAGCATCATAGATTGACATCACTTCGCCGCTGGGAATATGTTTTGTAAAACCACCCTCTACGCCAGGGACCATTTCATTTTTTATCCGTATATTGGCAAATGTACCCCGCATCATGACTTCATGATTACCGCGACGGGAGCCATATGAATTGAAATCCTTTACAGCAACACCTTTCGACTGCAAATATTTGCCCGCAGGACTGTCTGGCTTGATCGATCCCGCCGGTGATATGTGATCGGTAGTGATACTGTCGCCAAACATGGCAAGAATACTCGCGCCATGAATATCCGCGACCGCACCAGGTGTTTTACTCATGCCATCAAAAAAGGGAGGATGCTGGATATAGGTGGAGTCGTCGCGCCACACATAAGTTTGTGATTCCGGAATTTTCATGGCACGCCATTCATCTGTGCCTGTGAATATATTCGCATAGGTTTCATTGAACATTGCACCAGTGATTTTTGCGACTTCGGCAGCGATCTCGGCATCCGATGGCCAGATATCCTTGAGATACACCGGCGCTCCCATTTTGTCGTTAGCAATCGGATCCTTGCTTATATCAATCATGATTGTTCCTGTCAGCGCAAACACAACCACCAGCGGCGGTGAGGCAAGCCAGTTCGCCTTGACAAGCGGATGGATCCGGCCTTCAAAATTGCGATTACCAGATAAAACTGCGGATACAATCAAATCATTTTCCGTGACTACTTTTTCAACCGGGTCAGGCAGAGGGCCGGAATTTCCGATGCATGTTGTACAACCATAGCCGACCAATGTAAAACCCAATTCATCCAGGTATTTTTGCAATCCTGTCTTTTCCAGATATCGGGTCACTACCTGTGAACCCGGCGCGAATGAAGTTTTGACCCAAGGCTTCCTCGACAAACCCTTTTCATATGCTTTTTTCGCAACCAGCCCCGCAGCAACCAGCACATTCGGATTGGAAGTATTGGTACAGCTCGTAATGGCAGCAATCACAACATCGCCATGATGCAATGCATAATTTGCCTCGGTCATAAACGATTTGTGTTTTTCTTCGTGGCGCTTGCTTTCAGTGAGCAATTTCTCAAACGTACTGCTCAAGTCTGGCAATTCCACCTGGTCCTGCGGGCGTTTTGGACCAGCAAGGCACGGACGAATTGACGATAAATCCAGATTCAAGGTATCGGTAAAAACAGGGTCATGCTGCCCCGGATCATGCCACATGCCTTGTGCCTTGGTATAAGCTTCAACCAGTGCAATGTTTTTTTCGTCGCGGCCGCTCAGCCGTAAGTAGTCAAGCGTTGCCTCATCAATCGGAAAAAATCCGCAGGTTGCACCATATTCAGGCGCCATATTTCCAATCGTTGCTCTGTCGGCAATGGATAATGCCTGTAATCCAGGACCATAAAATTCGACGAATTTGCTCACCACCCCTTTTTTGCGCAACAAATGTGTCACGGCGAGGACCAAATCAGTAGCAGTAATCCCCTCACGCAGCTTGCCAGTCAGCTTCACACCTATCACCTCCGGAATCAGCATGGAGATGGGCTGACCCAGCATTGCAGCTTCAGCTTCGATTCCGCCTACGCCCCATCCTAGGACTCCCAGACCATTGATCATGGTCGTGTGACTATCCGTACCGACCAATGTATCAGGATAGGCAATTTTCTTGCCATTTTCTTCATGTGACCAGACCGCTTTCGCAAGATACTCCAGATTGACCTGATGGCATATCCCGGTATCCGGCGGCACGACGCGAAAATTCTTGAATGCCTTTTGTCCCCAACGCAGGAATTCATAACGTTCATAATTACGCTCCATTTCCATCCTGGCATTAATGGAGAATGCATCACGTTCAATAAATTGATCCACTTGTATGGAATGATCGATAACAAGATCAACCGAAGACAACGGGTTAATTCGTTCCGGATCACCACCCAACACTTTTATGGCGTTACGCATCGCGGCAAGATCAACGACAGCAGGCACACCCGTAAAATCCTGCATTAATACTCGGGCAGGCCGATAGGCAATTTCGCGGTCGGAGTTTCTAAATTTAAGCCAATCAATGACAGCTTTGACATCGTCGACTGTTACAGTATGCCCATCCAGATTCCGGATGAGATTTTCAAGCAGGATTTTAAGCGTCACCGGCAACTTTGATAAACCTGTTAATCCTGCTGCCTCAGCTGCCGGCAAGCTGAAATAATGATATTCTGCGCCATCGACCATGAGGATTTGCTGTGTTTGCTTCCTGAAATCCCCGGTGAGAACGAGATGTCCAGTATGATGTTTTTTATGGTGTTGTTCGCCTGCTGTCCATGCTGGCGGATCACTCGCAGGAAAGGATTCCCTGGATGTTTCATCAATTATATTCTGGATCCTGCTTTTTTTCCGAATAAATCGCTCAAGCCAATTCTTGATTACCTGCATTTCAGCTCTCCGTATAGAACACAGAAAATCATATATATTATTTTAACCTGTTTATGCACTTCCCATATTAAGCATTTTAAACGGTGAATTTTCATATAGTTAAGAATGCCGCGATAAACCAGCCTGCGCATGGCAGATTATTTTGGATAATATATTTTGATCGGCCGCGTATTTCTATTTACCACCGCGAAGGGAGTCAGGTGATGCTCATGCAATGCGGCCGCGCCCATAATATCCCAGACCGTAATGCCGCGAACGACCTCGGCGTCGCCGATCAAGGAACGATGACAACGCCATGGCACTGCCTCAGCACACATGACCGCGACCCTGTTTTTTCTTTTTAACAGCTGATTCAATTTTTTGATGCCAGAATAAAATTCGGCTGTTTGCATATAATCAGCAAAGCCGCGAAAACTCGCATTATGCCATCCCGCATTAATAGAGTTTTTGCTTGTTCTGCGTAAACCGCCCAACTCAGGAAAATGTGAATATATAATCTTTTCTTTTCGCAATGCCAGACTAAGTGATTTTTTATTAAACCATGGAACACGTCGAGACTTGGGGATGCTGCGCACATCGATCAGATGAGTTATTCCATGTGCTTTCAACAAGGAAATCAATTCCAGCAACGTGCGCGTTGAGTGTCCGATAGTAAACAGTTTGGGCATAACAGCTCCCGGATCAGAAGCGGCTCGTCATTTTTAATAGATTGGATGAGCTATACTACATATAACAACATTAATTGGGCAGCGGCACAACTTTTCAGAATTTAAATACAAATCAATTACTTTACGAGCCGCCATAAATGACCAGATTCTTAAGATATGTTTTGATTATATATTTCCTGATTATGCTTCTCCTGTTCAGCGAGAAAGCTATTGCATATCAAAAAGACCTTCGCGGCTTCCCTATTACCTCTTCTCCAGGACCCTCATTTGGAACACCACCGGTTAATAGTCAGTTTGGCGCACCTCAGTCCGCTCTGCCTGCTATAAACACTCCTCATCCTGTTTCGAATCAATTCCAGCACCCTCACGATCGTGACCATGATCGTGATCGTAAGCATTTTCACGGTGTTCCATATTTCTTCTATTACAACAATGTTTATCCTTTTTATTATAACGTGCCCAACGACGATAGTTATTATCATACAACGGCTCCATCTGATAATAATGACAACATCTCTGGCTATGAAATAACATCACAGCCCGATAATGCCTATGATGGTTCACTTCCTGAAGGTATCTGGGTAGCTGCCAGCAATGGCGGTGTCCCCGGCAATGCGATTGTCTATCAAACCAATAATAACGTAGATACCTATTATTGCCGCGCATATTATCGGGATCAAATGTATTATGGTGTACTAACACCTGACGATGCTTGTTACATCCATGATCAGTCAGCAACCATACGTTTTGATCAATATGAAGTATTAGTCAGTTACTAGGTCATCAGTATTTCTGGCGTCAAAACCCAGTTTATCACCCAGTGATCGAGAGTGATTTGTTCCAGACACGCAATAACTCCCGTTTGAAATGTAACAATATTTATATTTTCATTTCCTGTGACCAGTTTTCCTGCCAGCCTGCCCATAAACGGCATATGGCCCACTACCACGACGTCACCACCCCAATGTGTGATTTCATTTGCAAACGCGGTCACATCATCATTGGGATTCAACCCATTCCTGGATTGTACTGGCTGGTCACAGATAAACCCTCTTGCGAGGATGAGAGCTGTTTGTTTCGCCCGGAATTTGCCGCTATGAAGGATGTTGGATACATGAATATTCAGCCGACCCAGAAAATCAGCAAGAACATTAATCTCGCGCAGCCCCTTCTCGCTTAACGCATCCTGCTGCTGAGTCGTGTCTAGTGCATAATCGCCATGTCTAACCAGATAGAGTTTCATAAGCCCTCTCGGATATTTTTGCGCAGGCTGCCTGCCATAGCAGGCAACAACCCATGTTCAAACCAACAATCAGTTTAATGACCAAAATTAAAATTTTATATAAATATCGAGATGTAAACAAACCGGCGAACGCCATGTCAGAGCTTGATGTTTTGGAATAACATTCGTCTATTCTTTTCATCCTCGGCAAGACAAAACTCTTTTGGCAGCATTTGCATCTTTTCGTATTTCGCAATTATTCCGCCCAGTTTTTTTTGCCGCAAGGCGTAGAGTTCCTTATCGGTAAACTCATGCTGCAGCTTTTTGCCCTGAAGCAGATCAATCATTTTATTGGCTGCGGATATTTTCGTATCCGCATCAAACTCAGATAAGTGCAATTTGATAGATGTGAATAGTGTAGACAAATCCAGTCTGCTTTTTGGCTCCGATTCTTTCTTTTTCTGAAACAGCCTGCGATCCCGGTATGCAACCAGCTCTTTGATGAAATTCGATTTCAGCTCTTTGTCATGCTTGTTTTCTACAGTATCCTTGTCAACTACTGAACTTGCCTTGACAGACGGCTCATCCTGATCTGTCTTTTTGCTCCTTGGAATGGCATACTGACTCTTTGAATCTTTTAACACGGATTGTCCTTTCACTAATAATTCAGCATGCAGCTGATTTTTCAGATTGAGATCAAGTGCATACTGTGTTGCGTAATCAATTGCATTTGAAACAGCATATCCCTGAATCAGGGACCGCAGACGCGCCAAATCAACGTTATATTTCTCAAAATACTTCTTCACATGCTTTTCTTCAAAAACGGCCAGCATTTCAAAAAAACTATGCATGCCTTGCTTCACATATGTCATCATCACAGTCATAAGGAACAAATTGACATCTTGCTCCAGATCAGGATCGCTTTTATTGTCTTCCATATATTGTTTTAGCAGTCCAATAATAAAATAGGCATGCCCAGAGAGCGACGCCGTGTAAGGCACTTCTGGATTTTGCAGAGGCCAGGACTTTTCATTCTTGCTATATTTGTGAATGTCAGTACTTCGATTCAGCGTACTGTGCTGGGACAATTCATCACGATAACCAACATCTGAACTTTTCATCAATCCAACCTGCTGGCTGAGAACTTTTTTGGATTCGCCATAAGTGCTTGGATCTACATCCGGATGCCTTGACAAATCCCTTCGTGACATCACACCCTCAGCATATTCGCGTCCCTTCGCCTTGTATTTCTTCGAATCGCTCTTTAAAAAATGCTCCTCCAGACGTGTCAGGCGACCAACCACTTTCTCTGAATCCGTTATTGACATGATCGATTTCTCGACGATTTTGTCATCTGGCCAGTCTGCAAAGATACTATAGGGATCATCCTTGTCATCGAACGTGACACCAATTTTATACTTTTTCTGATAGTATCTGAAAAACTTGTTTAGTGATGTTTTGACACTGGTATCGGACAATTGTGTTCCAAGATAATATTGGGCAAGCTTGGTTTCAAAATATCGGCGCGGTTGATTTTGCTCGATATTGACCCGGGGCAAATCCATGACTTTTTCCAATATCAAAGACCTGAGCGGAAAGGTTTTGTCTTTTTCCAGATAATTTTCAATTAATCCGATACAAACATCATAATTCAGAAAGAGATAATTGCGCTCAATATTATGGATGACTGGGTTATCCGGATCTCTGGTCTTCATAAGTCCTAGCATCAATAGAATGAATTGTGATTCATCAATTTTTGGTTTTACTGCTTTGATCTGTTCCTCGATGACTTTGACGTATGTTTCCTCACTTTGCTTGTCACTCGTGGATTCTTTTTGTCTTTTTTTTGTTTTATATTTGAAAGATTCAGACAGGTTGGGTACATCTGGCTCGAATGCCACATCCGTCACCGCCGCTGCTGCTGTTTTGTCAATTTGTTTTAATATCTGTTTCTTGGCAGTGAGTCCCAAATCAGTTTCAGGACATGATTTGATCACGTCTTTCAAAAATTCGGCTCGTGTTTCTCCAAATGATGCAATCATGACACGGATGATTTTTGTAATTGTCGGATCAAGATAATCATCCTGAATATTCTCGTGCTCTGGCAGGCGTAGCAGCGCCTCATCGGAATACGCATCTCTATTATTGTTAACCTGATCATTAAATCTATCGATGATCAATTTATGTAATCCGAGTTGCTTAAATACAGTCCTAATTCTCTGCCCATCCCCGCTTATCAGAGCCAGGATAACTTCTTTTTTTTCTTTCGCGGGCATCGAGTAGAGTGCTTGATATAGCAGCGAATCCTGTCTTTTCAGATTCGAATCAATATAATCCTTCAGCGGTTTTATTGGTTTTTTGGGATCATTCCACCGATCTGTATACATGATATAGTCAATAACCCGATCAAATTTCATACGCCCCTGACCTCGCAATAATTAGATATTTCATTAACTTAATTATAGTCCGGGATTTAAATTCAGTTTTTATTAATATTCATGAGCTTAGTAGAGATACCATGCTGCGTGTTTGGAATGATCTAAGGACCGGGAATAGTAACCAGCATTATGAAGATGAAATCCAATGAGGCGGAGTAGTAGAGAGGCTTCACTAGCCAACGCAGAACCCGCAGCTAATGAAGCCAGATAAGACATATTTGGGTGACCTGGATCAGGACCTGTTTAAACCTTCCAGCAGTAACCCTGTAAATTTATTGGTATCGACTTTCACTGCTACACGAATATTCTGCCCTGTCCTGTTATCCAGTGCCGTTCTTCCAGATTCAATTTCCGGAGTCAATAACACTCTCAGCGGCTTGGTTTCGAATCCAGCAACAGATTCATCACTGGCGATGACCGCTGATAACGGATCCCAGAAATACCATTGATTGGCCTTGAGCATTTTCAGATTGTCATTAAACAGTCTGAATGCAAAGTTGGCGGCAAGGGTACGGTGATTTTTTTTCAGGGCATGATAAAAATTCATATTCACCGGTACAGTGTTGGTAACATCCAACGGTACCAGAATAACAGGAATATCGGCATTAAAAACAATAGAGGCCGCAAGCGGATCAAGGTAGATATTCCACTCTGCTGTTTTATTATCCATGCTTACTCCTGCATCATTCAGGTTTCCCGGCACACTTACCGCCCCTCCCATGATATAGACTGCCTGGATATGATTCTTGATTTCCGGCGCTTTTTTCAATGCCTGTGCAATATTCGTTAGCGGCCCTATAGCAAGTATGGTCACGGGACGCTTGGAATCCTGGATGGTTTTGATGAGCAAATCGACCCCTCTCTGCTGGGTGGACGCATTGACCTTAGGCAAAAACTTCGCGGCACCAGCCAGATTGTCTGATTCATTAAGAACACTTTCGGGAAATCGATGGTCACCTGCCAGCGGTTTCAAAGGCCCGCAGTCAGCTGGAATATCTTCTCTGTTCATAAGTTTAAGCAACGCGAGTGTATTGCGCAAAGCCGGCAGGCAATGGGCATTACCCGTACTCGCTATCGTGATTGCTTTGACATCTACATCTGGACGGTTCAGCATATAAAGGATCGCGATGACATCGTCCACACCAACATCAGTATCAATTATGAACGGTCTGGGTCTCACCGCCTGAACAGTCCCGCTCAATAGAGCTGCCACCAGTAACCCGGGAACCAAGCGCCTTACCAGGCTTTTTATCATTGCAAACATAGTCAACCTCGACAGGAAATTTTTCGGCGCTAGTTTGCCATGAATCAAGCTAATATCCATAGCGGTTTTTATCTCATGCCGGAAGCTCAAGAGCAGTTATGCCCATCTGCAGCCTCGATTGAAACAGGCATGCCGAGATGACATTTTTCTTGCAAATGAAATCGTTTTTTGGATAATTACATACTTTTGAATTTCGAACCTTATATTAACCTGAACCGGAGATCGACTTGATGGGAAAAAACAAGACAGAATTGCTGTCCACCGAAGTGCGTCATATTGACATCAAAAAATTTGATTTTGTTAATTTATTAGATCAGATGCAGGATACTGCATTTCAAGCCAGGAATTTGGCTCGCGCTGCGAAGATATTCGAGCGGATGTTGACGGATCAAAATTGTGGAGTAATTCTTTGTCTTGCCGGGTCGCTCGTCAGTGCAGGATTAAAAAAGGTTATCCTGGACATGATTGACAATAATATGATTGACGCCATTGTTTCAACAGGCGCCAACATTGTCGATCAGGACTTCTTTGAAGGTCTGGGTTTCAAGCATTATCAAGGCTCGCCGCATCTTGATGACACACAGTTACAGGAGATGGCGATCGATCGTATCTATGACACCCTGATCGATGAAGATCAGCTGCGCATTTGCGATGACACAATATGCCAAATTGCTAACAGCTTGCCTCCTCGTCCTTATTCTTCCCGTGAATTCTTGATCGAAATGGGAAAATATCTCGAGAAGCATGGTAAAAACAGCGATTCGATCGTATTGCGTGCCTATCAAAAACACATTCCTATTTTCGTTCCAGCCTTTAGTGATTGTAGCGCCGGTTTCGGACTGGTCATGCACCAGGTTGCCAACCCAAACCATCACGTCAGCATTGACTCCGTAAAGGATTTCCGTGAATTGACCGATCTCAAGATTGCAGCCAAAGACACTGGCTTGCTTATGATTGGCGGCGGTGTTCCCAAGAATTTTGCTCAAGACATCGTTGTCGCAGCAGAATTATTAGGTGCAGATGTACCAATGCATAAGTATGCGGTACAGATTACTGTCGCTGATGAAAGAGACGGTGCTCTGTCCGGATCAACTTTGCGTGAAGCCTGTTCCTGGGGCAAGGTATCGGTTGTTCACGAGCAAATGGTATTCTGTGAAGCAACCATCGCTCTGCCGCTCATTGCTGGTTATGCCTATGGAAAAGGAACCTGGCGGACACGTCAGGCTCGCTCATACAGCAATTTGTTTGCTAAAAAACAGACTGAGCTGGCTTAATTAATTGTAAATCGGGTCGGGTGGCACACACCACGCCAGTATGTTACCGAAGCATCGGTAGCATACTGGCGTGGTGTGTGCACTCGTATGATAACTGCTGAGTAACTTTTCCTGACAGGTAGTGACGAAAATGAGTGAATGGTCTATTCAACAAGCACGTGAAATGTATCACGTGGCACACTGGAGCGATGGTTTTTTTGATATTAGCGACAAGGGCACCGTACAAGTCCATCCCAATGGCTTAAACGATCCGACCAATATCGATTTAAATGCACTGGCTCAATCAATCAGCGCTTCGGGAATCAGCTTTCCCATTCTGCTGCGTTTCACGGATATCCTGCGCAACCGCATTCAAACACTGAATGAAGCCTTCAATAATGCGATCAAAAGCCATGACTATCACGGCAAATACCTGAGCGCCTATCCCATTAAAGTTAACCAGCAACGGCATGTCGTTGAATCCATCTTGCAAAACGGTAAAGCTCCGGTAGGCCTTGAAACTGGCAGTAAGCCGGAATTACTGGCAGCACTGGCCATGCACAACAAAAATATGCCGGTTATCATTTGCAATGGCTACAAAGACCGGGAATATATCCGCCTGGCGTTAATAGGCCAGCGTCTCGGACATCAGGTTTTTATCATTCTCGAAAAATTTTCTGAGCTCAGCCTCGCGCTGGAAGAAGCGGACAAACTGAACATCGAACCCTGTCTTGGCGTCCGGGTAAGACTTACATCCGTAGGTGCAGGCAAATGGCAGGAATCCGGCGGCGAAAAATCCAAATTCGGTTTTTCAGCTCCGCAGCTATTGCAGGTCGTGGAAACACTACGTGCAAAAAACCGTCTGCATCTATTACGGGTACTGCATTTCTTCATGGGTTCCCAGCTCGCCAATATTGCAGATATTCAGCGCGGCATGCATGAAGGTGTTCGTTATTATGAAACATTGCGCAAGCTGGGCGCGCCCATAGACACTATTGATGTTGGCGGCGGCCTGGGAATCGACTATGAAGGAACACGCTCACGCAGTTTTTGTTCCATGAATTACAGCATTCAGGAATATGCGAATAATGTTGTTTACACCATCTCTGACATGTGCAATCAGCATGATCTCCCGCATCCGCAAATTGTCACCGAATCCGGCCGCGCGATTACCGCGCACCATGCCATGATCATCACCAATATCATTTCCACTGAGCCGCCATGCGAGACTGGCGACATAGTTCCTCCCGAAGACGACCAAATCCCGATCTTGCATGAATTCTGGCACAGCTACATCAATCTTTCAGAAAAAACAGCCCTTGAAAGCTATCATGATGCCTGTCACTGGATGTCTGAAGTCCACACGATGTACATCCATGGTCTAGTGGACCTGAAAGAACGAGCTTATGCAGAACAGATATATTATGCCACTTGTTCCAAGCTGCGTAATGTACTCAAACCAAGCATTCGGGCACACCGGGAAATCATTGATGAACTTAACGAAAAGCTGGCGCACAAGTTTGTCTGCAATTTTTCGCTTTTCCAGTCATTGCCGGATGCATGGGCGATTAACCAGGTATTTCCCATCATTCCGCTTTCCGGACTGGATATTCAACCCACTCTACGGGGCATATTGCATGACATTACTTGCGATTCAGATGGACGAATCGATACCTACGTAAATAATTACGGACTGGAAAGCACATTGCCGCTCACGCCGCATGATCCGGATAAACCCTATCTGATAGGGATTTTTCTGGTAGGAGCCTATCAGGAAATTCTTGGTGACATGCATAATCTGTTTGGCGATACAAATTCAATTCACCTTGAATTGCTTCCAGACGGCGGTTATCAATTAACCAACGCAATGGAGGGTGACACGGTTGAGTCATCACTGCGTTATGTTGATTTCAATAGCAACGACTTATTGCAATCCTATCGCAGCCAACTGGAATCCGCCAAATTATCGCCAGCGGAATGTGAGGAATTTCTTTCTGATCTATCCGTTGGCCTGAAAGGCTATACGTATTTTGAGGAATAACATGAATAATTTTGATCCTAACGCTGCCGCTGCCAAAGATTCAGGTATATTTGGACTTCCCTTTACGCTTGAGGATGCAAAGCTTGTGCTGTTACCAGTGCCATGGGAAGTCACGACGTCTTATGGGGGCGGCACTTCACGCGGTCCGCAAGCCATTTTCGAAGCCAGCAAACAAGTCGATCTGTTTGACTACGACCTGGGGAACTTCTATGAATCCGGAATCGCGATGACTGTTCTGTCACAAGAAATCCAGAACTGGAACACCAAGGCAAGAATGATGGCTGAAATTGTGATTGGCGCTGACAGTAATACGCCCGAGGCCGCTATCCAGGCTGCCATACAGGAAGTTAACACCTATAGCCAGAAACTGAATCATTATGTTTATACGGAAACCAAAAAATTTCTGTCTCAGGGAAAAATGGTAGGCATTGTTGGTGGCGATCATTCCACGCCCTTTGGCGCCATTCAAGCATTTCTTGAGCACTATCCGCAGATGGGAATTCTTCATATTGACGCTCATGCTGACCTGAGGGATGCTTTTGAAGGTTTTGAACACTCCCATGCCTCTATCATGCATAATGTTATTTCCAGGACACCCCTCACAAAACTTGTGCAGGTTGGAATCCGTGATTTCTGCGAAGAAGAATACAATTTTATCCGGCTGCATCAATCCAGAATACAGACATTTTTTGATTCAGCCATTTTCGAGCAAAAAATGCATGGGAAAGGATGGTCCGCAATTTGTGATGAAATTATCCAGCAACTGCCTGGTGAAGTGTATATTTCATTTGATATTGACGGTCTTGATCCACGTTTTTGTCCTCATACAGGAACACCGGTTCCAGGCGGCCTCGATTTCCAGGAAGCACTTTATCTGATTAAAAAAGTTACGCAATCGGGACGTAAGGTAATCGGCTTTGACCTTAACGAAGTTTCACCCGGGACTGACAACACAGAAGAAAACTCAGAGTGGGATGCCAATGTAGGCGCCCGCCTGCTTTATAAGCTGTGCGGCTACACGCTCCTGAATACCTGAGCAATAGAGCGTATCAGTATCAGCCCGACGCTGATACGCTCAGAAATAATCCTCCTGATAGACGATTGCCAAATGGCTTTGGAGTCTGTTTTCTGTCTTGATATAATTTAAAAATTATATTAATAAGACAAACAGATTCCACAAACCAGAGAACTATAAATGGCAATTAATCAACTCAACCTGTTAAAAGTAAATCGATTCTTACCATTATTTCTGACTCAATTTTTCGGCGCATTTAACGATAACGTATTTAAAAATGCTTTGGTTATCCTGATTACGTACCAACTTTCCAGCAGTTATAAATTAAATGCTGAAATATTAATTACTATCGCCGCTGGAATTTTCATTCTGCCATTTTTCCTGTTCTCAGCTACAGCTGGTCAAATTGCAGACAAATTTGAAAAATCCAGACTTATACGCTATACGAAGATGGCGGAAGTCTTGCTGATGGTACTCGCAAGCGTTGGGTTGTACACTCAAAGTATTTTTATGCTCATGTTTGTCCTGTTTTTGATCGGAACACAGGCAACCTTTTTTGGACCATTGAAATATTCCATCCTGCCTGATCACCTTGGTACGAATGAATTAATTGCCGGTAACGCACTGCTCGAAACCGGAACTTTTGTTGCTATCCTCCTTGGCACGATTCTTGGTGGTATACTGGCTGGCTTTCAGATCGGCCCCACTCTTGTTTCGATTGCCACTATCATCATCGCTGTGATGGGCCTGTATTCAAGCCTTTTTATTCCACCTGCAAAGGTTGGCGCAGCCGATCTCAAAATCAGTACCAATTTTATTAACGAATCCCTAAAAATAGTCAATTACACATTTTCAAAGCGTGACTTGTATCTTTCCATACTGGGAATTTCATGGTTCTGGTTAATTGGCGCAACTTATCTTTCCCAGTTCCCCACCTATGCAAAAGATGTATTAGGTGCGCAATCATCGGTTGTGACCTTGTTTCTTACTTTCTTCACGGCCGGAATCGGCATTGGCTCCATGTTCTGTAACCGTTTGCTCAAGGGCAAAATTAATGCCACCTATGTCCCTCTGGCAGCATTGGGCATGACATTGTTTGCGATTGATCTCGTCATCTCCAGCGAACATGCGAAGACCCAGCCAGGCGAATTAATTACCATATGGCAATTTCTGTCACACCTGGCTAATTGGCATATCCTTTTTGACCTGTTATTGCTGGCAGCCTGTGGCGGTATTTACATCGTACCGCTATATGCCATTCTACAAAATGACAGCGAACCGTCACATCGCTCACGCGCAATCGCCAGCAACAATATCATGAATGCCTTGTTTATGGTGGTTGCCGCAGTCGCCACCAGTCTGATGCTGGCCATGCATTTCTCTGTGACCGCTGTCTTTATGGCGGTTGCCATCGCCAATCTGTTTGTCGCCATTTATATCTGTAATTTATTACCCGAAGAATTATTAAAATCATTCATGATCTGGATGTTCAAGACATTTTATCGGGTCGAAGTCAGAGGATTGGATAATTACTATAATGCCGGCAACCGTGTGCTTATTGTCTCCAATCATACCTCTTTCCTGGATGCCGCGCTGCTGGCAGCCTTTCTTCCTGACCGGCTGACGTTTGCCATTGATACTCATGTCGCACAGAAATGGTGGGTTAAACTGTTATTAAAACTGGTTAACACTTATCCGATTGATCCAACAAACCCGTTGGCAACCAAATCATTAATTGAATATCTGCGCATGAATCACCGCATCGTCATATTTCCTGAAGGCAGAATCACAGTAACCGGTGCACTCATGAAGATTTATGAAGGTCCCGGACTGATTGCAGACAAGGCGGATGCCAAATTATTACCTATTCGTATCGATGGCGCGCAATTCACGCCATTTTCCTATCTCAGAGGCAAAGTTAAAATTCACTGGTTCCCCAAGATCACACTGACTATTCTGGAACCTAAATCCATTGATTTACCTGAATCCATTACCGGCCGCGAACGCAGACAGCTTATCAGCGCAAAACTCTACGATATCATGTCTGATTCCATTTTCCTCAGCAGCAACATCACCGAAACAATATTTGAATCGCTTTTAAATGCATCCAGCATACATGGAAGCAGGCATCTCATACTCGAAGATATCGAGCGCAAGCCCATGTCATACCGAACGCTGATCATGAGCAGCATTGTGCTTGGGCGCATGATCGCGAAAACCACCAGCAAGGGAGAATATGTGGGTATTCTCCTGCCAAATGCCATCGCCAATGTAGTGACCTTCTTCGCAATGCAAGCCTATCACCGTGTGCCAGCCATGCTGAATTTCAGCACCGGGTTACAGAATATCCTGTCTGCCTGTCACACAGCCCAAATCAGGTTTGTTTACACATCCCGCCGGTTCATCGATGTGGCAGGACTGCAGTCTGAAGTTGATGCACTGACATCCAAAGGCATTAAAGTCATCTATCTTGAAGACGTGCGAAAACAGATTGGTCTGCCAAGAAAAATTGCGGGAAAACTCTGCGCATTTTTCCCGAAATACTACTACCATGTTACTAACGGCATTAACAGAAGTAATATAGATGAATTTGCATCACTGCCCGCAGTCGTTTTATTTACATCCGGATCAGAAGGCACACCCAAAGGCGTGGTTTTAAGTCACAAAAACCTGCAATCGAACCGCTTCCAGTTGACAGCGCGCGTTGACTTCAATCCTTCCGACAAGGTATTTAACGCACTGCCCATGTTTCATTCTTTTGGCCTCAATAGTGCAACGTTGCTGCCTATCATATCCGGGATGCGGGTATTCATGTATCCTTCGCCATTACATTATCGCATTGTTCCTGAACTATGTTATGACACAAATGCAACCCTGTTTTTTGGTACAGACACGTTTTTATCAAATTATGCCAAATACGCCCATCCTTATAATTTCTATAGCGTGAGATATGTTTTTGCTGGCGCGGAAAAATTACGCGATGAAACACGCAAGCTATGGATGCAAAAATTTGGTATTCGCATTATGGAAGGATATGGAGCAACCGAAGCTTCGCCTGTCATTTCCGCAAACACATCCATGCAATACAAAATGGCTACCGTGGGACGCATACTTCCGGGCATGAATTATCAATTGCATGCCGTTGAAGGAATCAGTGACGGTGCTCGCCTTGTTGTATCGGGACCCAATATCATGCTCGGTTATCTATTTTTCAATGAACCAGGAAAGATTGTCCCTCCGCATAATGGATGGCATGATACGGGAGATATTGTGGCAGTAGACGACGAAGGATATATCACAATTAAAGGCCGGGCAAAACGGTTTGCAAAAATTGCCGGCGAAATGGTCTCACTCACTGCAGTTGAAGAGGAAATCTATTCATTATGGCCGCAATATCAGCATGCAATATTATGTAAACCTGATCCGCGCAAAGGCGAGCAAATTGTCCTAGTGACAAACTATAAAACAGCTGAAATCAATTATTTAATTGAACATTTCAAGCATCGCGGCTTGCCGGAAATCAGTCTGCCAAGAAAAATTCTTATCATGCCAAAATTACCCGTTCTTGGCAGCGGCAAGATCGATTACCAGGCAGTCAAGGTAATTGTTGAAGAAATTGGCGAAGAAAAGCCGATTGATGAAAATGAAGAAGAATCATGATCCGCTATATACACCGAATCCCGCATGTCCTGAATAAATCAGGACGGCGGGACAACAGCATGGCAACGGTCATCAAGGATTGATCATTATTCTTTTCTTTTGCTCTTTGCCCGGATTATACCGGTTGATTTTTCTGTGGCGTCCTTGGCCATATCATCATATAATTGATTAACCTGCTCGAGAATATTGATCCAGACATCGCCCGCTTTTACAGCATAACTAATTGCTTCAAGCTGCCCCGCATTGAACAGCTTCATTTGCGTCACTAAAATATCACCCATCTTCCTGGCTTGCGTCAATTCTTCGAGCTGTCCCTTGTGTTTCGACCAATTATTGATGGTGCCCATGTTAAGTTCTGCAAATTCAGCGGCAGGCTTGCTCAAGCATTGATATATTTTATTCCAGTGTTCCATGATTTCATTTTCCATCATTCCATCTCCCTTCATTCCTGATGTTGCATTGCAACATTGAAAAGTCTAATCTCGATATGCAGCAAGGTCAAGGCAAAAAGTAATGACTGGCGGGCGTGCAGTGAGCTTTACTGGGCAATATTTTAGAATAACGCAGCCTGAATCTTGGCTGAACCTGAGCATGATGACGGCTCTAGGAAACTTCCGGCACTGTTTCAGGTTTCTCGCCCGCTGCTTTCGTGGACAAATCTTCAGCGAGCATCATATACATTGCTGGCACAACAAATAATGTAAACAGGGTACCAATCGCTATCCCGGTGGCAATAACCAAACCAATGTTGTAACGACTCTCTGCACCTGCACCAGATGCAAAAATTAGCGGAACAACCCCGATGACCATGGAAATTGATGTCATCAGAATAGGACGCAGACGAATAGCGCCAGCCATTTGAACCGCTTCACGTTTTGATTTGCCCTGCAGCATCAGGTCATTGGCAAATTGCACGATCAAAATTCCATTCTTGCTGATCAGACCGATCAAAGTCACCAACCCTACTTCGCTATAGATATTCAGTGTCGCCTTCCCTACACCCAGGCTGATAAAAATCATCGCGCCGCAAATCGACATTGGAACACTGATTAATACAATTAATGGATCACGAAAGCTTTCAAACAATGCCGCCAATGAGAGAAAAATAATAATGAGCGCGAAGAAAAATGTGACAATCAATGCCGTACCTTCATGTATGTATTGCCGGGATTGGGAGGCGTAATCAATTGTGTAACCTTGAGGCAATACTTCATCAGCGATCGCTTTCAGCTTGTCCAGCGCCTGACCCATGGTAATGCCGGGAAACGCAACTGCTGAAATAGTGGTGGAATTCAGCTGTTGGAAATGATTAAGCGATTCGGGGACAATTTCATTTTTCAGATGGGCAATGGTTGACAAGGGCACGGTGGAACCACTCGCCGTCGGGATATAATAATCCAGTGTTTGATGGGCATTAAGGCGGTCCTGCCTCAGCATTTGCGGTATGACCTGATAAGATCTGCCGGCGTAATTGAAGTAATTAATGTAGCCTTCGCTTAACGAGGCGCCAAGAACATTGGCGACATCCTGCATACTCAATCCCAATTCAGAAGCCTTGTCTCTATCCAGAACAATCGTCGTCTGGCTTTGATCAATTTTCAGATCGGAATCAATATACGCGAAAATCCCGCTCTCACGTGCCTTCGCAAGCACAGCTTGAGAAACATCATTGAGATTGTCAAACGTATCCGTTGTGGTAATCACAAACTGGATAGGAAGACCGCTGCCGCCGCCTGGCAAGGATGGCAATTGAAATGCGGCTATTTTGGCACCCGCGATTTTGTTTAACTGATCCTGAATCATTGGCTGTAACTGGTTTGTGGTACGTTTGCGCTCATCCCAGGGCTTGAGCACCATACCGATGATGCTGGTATTCAGGCCATTGCTGCCATCCACCTGGAAGGTATGGTCAGTTTCAGGATATTGCTGATAAATTTTATTTACCTGATTTGCATAGAGCTGGGTTTGCGCCAAGGCTGCGTTGGCTGGTGCTGTTACCTGTGAAATGATGACACCCTGGTCTTCCTGCGGTGCAAGCTCGGAGTTTGACGAGGTAAAAAGAAAATAATTACTGGTTAATATGATAATCGCAAATACGGTAACAACCGGTAAATTATCCAGCGCGTCATGCAGGGCAATTTCATAGCCACGCTGCAATTTGGCAAACAGCTTGTCTGCATACACTATGAAGCTGAATTTCTTTTCCTCTTTTGGCGACTCCAATAGCTTGGAACACATCATGGGTGAAAGTGTCAGCGCAATGACAGCGGACACAGTAACGGCGCCAGCCAAAGTGAAAGCGAATTCCGTAAACAATGTTCCCGTCAATCCACCCATGAATCCGATTGGTAAATAAACGGCAATCAATACCACAGTGGTAGCAATAATCGGACCGACTAACTCACGAATCCCTATCAAGGCTGCCTCGAATGCCGTTTTCCCTTCTTCCATATGCCGCTGCGCATTCTCGACAACGACAATCGCATCGTCCACCACGAGACCAATAGCAAGAACCAGCGCCAGCAACGTCAAAAGATTGATTGAATATCCAAGCACCAGCATGATGAAAAACGTGCCGATGAGTGATAATGGAATCGCGACAATCGGTATGCTGACCGAATGCAATGATCCCAAAAATATGTAAATGACCACTGTCACAATGATAAATGCTTCAATTAATGTTCGGATGACTTCATAGATTGAACTGCTGACGAACTTACTGGAGTCATAGACGATATTCGCCTTCAGTCCTTGAGGCAATTGCTCCTGAATGGAAGGGAACATTCTTCTGACATCATCGATCACTGTCAGCAAATTTGCCGATGGTGCAACCTTGATACCTACATAAACCGCTGTCCTGCCGTCAAAACTGACGGCATAATTGTAGTTTTGAGCACCCAGGCTGACGTTGGCCACATCACCCAAGCGAATGATGGCACCATTTTGCTGCTTGATAACCATCTTGCGAAATTGATCGACGTTGACAAGACTGGTATCGGCAGTCAGATTGCGAATAAACATTTGTCCATCCGTGCGTCCGGCCGCGGAAATAAAATCGTTATTGGCTAACGCGGTCGCTACCTCTGATGGTGACACGCCATACCCTGCCAGTTTCACGGGATCCAGCCATGCACGCAATGCAAATGTCTGTCCGCCCAGAATTTCCGCGGTTTGCACACCATTAATTGCCTGTAATTTCGGCTGGACCACACGGATCAGGTAATCGGTAATTTTGTTTAATGGCAATTGATCGCTATAGAAACCGATATACATGGCATCGATTGTTTCACCAACAGCGACAGTAATGACTGGTAATTGCGCGCTCTTTGGCAACTGGTTCAGAACAGCATTGACTTTGGTGCTCACATCAGATACCGCTTTTAATGGATCATAGTTCAGCAGCAAATTGACATTAATGGTACTTGTGCCGGGCGTACTGCTGGATGTCATGTAATCAATGCCATTCGCCTGGGCAATGGAATTCTCCAATGGCGTCGTGATAAATCCTGCAATGACATCAGGATCGGCGCCAGTGTAGGCCGTTGTGACGGTTACAACAGCATTTTCTGTGAAGGGATATTGCATAATGGGCAGCGAACCTATTGAACGCATCCCCAGTACCAGGATCGTGAGGCTGATCACTGTGGCAAGTACTGGTCTTTTAATAAATAGGTCCGTAAAGTGCATTGTCAATCCTTGAGTTATCTTTCGGCAATTTGTGGCGACGGATTATCGGTTGGCTGAATGGAATTGTTAATCACAACACGGCTTCCATTCTTGAGTTTGAGCTGTCCACTCGTCACCACTGTCTGTCCTTCCTTCAATCCTTTCAGGATTTGAATCTGGTCACCACGCGCATCCCCAGTGGTCACAAACACCTGGGACACCTTGTAAACTGGTTTGTCTTTGTCATCTTTACCCGCTTGATTCACAATAAAAACAATATCCCCATAAGGGTTAAAGCTGACAGCCGATTGCGGCAGTGTCAGAAAGCGCTTGGGTTCCCCTGTTGTCACTTCAACTGAGGCATACATGCCGGGTATCAATTCGAAGTTGGGGTTTGGCAGTGTCGCTTCAATTTCTACGTTACGTGTATTCGTATCCACCAATGGGTCGATGGTAGTGATTTTGCCTGTAAATTTTTGTCCGGGATAGGTATCCGACGTAACATTCACAGACTGACCCAGCTTCAGATATGCCAGTGCCTGCTGCGGCATGTAAAAATCGATATAGATTGGATCAAGCGTCTGCAATGTCGCGACCTTGTCACCAACATTCAGGTACTGTCCTGGATTGACATAGGAAATTCCGAGTCGTCCATTAAAGGGTGCGCGTATGGTTTTCTTTTCAACCGTGGCGGCCTGTTGCTCTACCTGACCCATCAGGTTCTTGAGGTTCCATTCATCCGTATCCACGGTCTGTTTGCTGACGGCATGTACAGCAAACTGCGCTTTATCGCGGCGATAAGTGATCTTAGCAAGCTCAGATTGCGCTTGTAACGCATGTAACTGTCCTTTTTCCGCATCAGCGTTTAACTGTACCAATACCGTTCCTTCCTTGACTGTTGCACCAGGAGCGAAATATATTTTTTGCACCATCCCGGCGAGTTCCGTTGTGACATTCACACCGACGATGGCTCGCAGGCTGCCGACAGCTTTCTGATTTGCTGTCCAGTCGGAATAACCTACTTTCATGGTGGATACGGTCACTGCTGGCGCCTGCATGGTTGCCATATAGCGCTTCATCATCAATCCCATGAAAAGCTTGTAGCCAAAAATTCCGCCAAACAGAATACCTAGCGAAATCAGCATGATCACCATGCGCTTTTTCATGACCGGCTCTCCTCACGACCCATTTAAGCACTCCTTTACACACCATGGTTTGTTCCACCAGCCGCCGCCCAATGACTGGAACAGTGCTGCAGTGTCAGAATATCGTGCTGCTCTTGCCTGTATGACAGCAATTCGTTGTGTCTCATATTGCTGCTGTGCATTTAATAATGACAGATAACTCGCTCCGCCCAGATTGTATTGCCGCTGTGTCAAGTCAAGATTATCACGAGCTGCGATTTCGGCGCGTTTTTGGGCTTTCAATGTTCTCGCGTCAGTTTCCAATGCCCGCAACGTATCCGCCACATTTTGAAATGCTTGCAAGACAACCTGCCGATACTGGGCACAAGCTTGCTGATAGGCATCCACTGCTTCGCGCTGTTGTGCGAGGAGAGCGCCGCCATGAAACACCGGTTGAGTCAGTCCACCGGTAATCGCCCAGACATTGGTGGTCGGGCCAAATAATTTGTTGAGTACTTGCGATTGCCAGCCATAATTACCTGTTATATTTAACTGTGGGAACAGGTTCGCAGTAGCAACACCAATAGAAGCACTGGCTGCATGCAAGAGCGCCTCTGAAGCACGCACATCGGGACGCTGACGCACAAGATTGGATGGCAGACTGACGGGCAGTTTTTCAGGTAGCGTTAAATCATTCAGTTTGATCACAGGAAGAGGTCCGTTTGGATACGTACCCACCAGCACAGAGAGCGCATGACGTGTTACTGATAGATTTTTTTCCAGAGGCGGCAAGGTAGCGCGAGTCTGGTCAACCAGGGTTTGTTGCGTCAACACATTTTCCTGGGAAACACCGCCAAGCTTATATTGCTTCTCCAGAATCGATAATTGCTTTTCCTGTGCTGTGATTAACTCATGGGTTGCCTGGATCTGTTCCTGAAATGACGCAGCCGACACGGCAGTCGTTACAATATTTGCTGTCAAGGCAAGATAAGCAGCAATGAGTTCAAATTGCTGATAATCGACCTGTGCGCGTAACGCTTCAATCTGGCGGCGCTGCCCGCCAAAGATGTCCAGCGCATAGGAAACATTGACGGAAGCATTGAACAAATTGAATATCGATGAAGACGAGTTAATACCTTGAGAGGCCCCCGAAAAGCGCTCACGTTCGCCGGAAAATCCGGCATTAAAAGCCGGGAATAAGGAGTTTCCAATCTGGGCATTCAATGTTTCCTGAGCGACTCGAAGTGATGCATAAGAAGCGGCGAGATTAGGGTTATTTGCGATTCCTCTTGTAATGAGATTATTAAGTTCTCTGGATTGGAATAAATGCCACCACTCGGCAGGAATATCTTGTCCGTTGATGAAGGTTTGCGCTACTCCCGCCTTTCCTGCCGAAATTGTATGCACTGTTTTTGCTGGCATGCGTGTTTCTGTGTAGGATTGCACATTTGGTTTGGCTGGCGAATGAAAATTGGGTCCCACCATGCATCCACTGATAACCGTACAAGATGACGCAAGAATAACAATACGCTGACATTCAATGAATAACCGGTTCAGAAGGCTGCTAGACTGACGGATACCCGTTTTCGCTGGCATGTCATAGAGAGAGTTGATAATCGAGTACTTGCGAACCATATCCCTGAGTCTTTGCACGTATACGCAATCCCTGCCATTTGAGTCTAGAAACCTGGAAAATCGCATTGGTATCTTCCTGCCGCACGGCAGGGTTTATGCGATCAATCTAGCATATCTTGCTATTCAGGCAAAGCACAGGCGTATGGTTTGTGATTCTTATCATTTCGTGTGAATCACCCTGTCAATGGCGCTTTTCCATCCCTGATATAATCTGTCTCTGTGGCTGTCAGACATCTGGGGAGAAAAACACGCATTCATTTGCCATAATTCTGCAATTTGCTCGAGCGAATCATACATGCCAATCTGCAATCCAGCGAGGTAGGCCGCACCCAATGCTGTCGTTTCTATGCAAATCGGACGATGCACTTCCAGATCAAGTATATCTGACAAAAACTGCAGTAACCAGTTATTCGCTACCATGCCGCCATCAACACGCAAGGCACTGATTCCAGCACCGCTATCAGCTGTCATGGCATCCAATAAATCCCGCGTTTGATAGCCAACATTCTCAAGCGCCGCACGAACAATATGTTCCCGGCCGCTGTTCCTGGTTAGTCCCAATAAAGCACCCCTGGCATCCGGATCCCAATAAGGAGCTCCCAGGCCTGTAAATGCTGGCACCAGATAAACACCTTCGGTATTGGAGACATTGTTAGCGAGTGTCTCGGTTTCAGCGGCCGTCGTAATCAGCTTTAATGTATCGCGCAGCCATTTGATGGTGACGCCCGCAGAAAAAATACTCCCCTCCAGTCCATAAGCAACCTGATTATCAATACGATAGGCAACCGTTGATAACAACTTGTTTGTTGACTGCATCACTTTGGAACCCGTATTCAGCAACATGAAACAGCCTGTTCCATAAGTTGCCTTTACCATGCCGGGTCGAAAACAAGCCTGACCAATAGTTGCTGCCTGTTGATCACCCGCCATACCGGTAATAGGAATCTTCATCCCCAATATTTTTTCATCCAGTTCGCCAAAATCTGCTGTATTATCCAATACCTCTGGTAACATATGGCGAGGAATATTCAGTTCTCTCAATATTTCCTCGTCCCATTCCTGCGCATGAATATTGAATAGCAAGGTACGCGCAGCGTTGGTCGCATCCGTGGCATGTGATCGTCCATTCGTCAATTTCCACAACAAGAATGTGTCCACTGTGCCAAATAATAATTCGCCCCGCTCAGCTTTCTCACGCGCGCCATGCACGTGATTTAATATCCACAATATTTTCGTGGCTGAAAAATAGGGATCCAGCAACAATCCGGTACGTTCATACATGATTTTTGCAACCCGGGTTTGTGATAGCTGCCTGCAGAGGTCACTGGTTCGCCGATCTTGCCAGACTATCGCCGGATAAACCGGAACACCAGACTGCCTGTCCCAGATGATAGTGGTTTCACGCTGGTTAGATATGCCAATAGCAGCAATCGATCTGGGTGAAAGGCCTTTTTTGTTCAAGGCTTCACGGCAGCATTCCACCGTATTATTGAACATTTCAACTGGATCCTGCTCTACCCAGCCGTCATTTGGAAAATACTGATTCAATGCGATTTCATGCTGGCTGACAAGATTTCCGGCACGATCAAAAATGATGGCACGGCTGTTGGTTGTACCCTGATCGATGGAAAGTAAATAATGCTGCATGCTGATTCCTCAATAGTTCGCGGTCAGGAGCCATATACTCTGCATTTTTGATGCAAGTTGCAAGGCGGAACCCATGAACCATCATTCAAGCACAGAATCACTTGTTCTTTGCATATAAGCTATGCCGTTTATGCCATTCCTCTATGGATTCTTCAGGGTATCTGGCAAAGCAGATTTCATGTTTACCCTGCGGAATCTCACACCAGTTAGCTGCAAAATCCAGCATGATACGTACATGCTCGGGTGGTTTGGGAAGAGGTGTATCGATGGCAGAGGCAAACGGATGAACCAATTCCGGCCAGCTTTTATCAAATATCCATAAACAGCTGGCACAATGTTTGCAGAAATGACGTTGGCCAGTACTGCGTATTCGCCGGTTTTGTCTTGTTCTGCCCATGACCGCACGATAAATTTGCACGTGCTTCATGCCTTTTACTTTTAATGTGTCAGATTGTCCCATGATATTGATTGCGTAACCGCCGCCACCTGCTGTTTTTCGACAAATGGAGCAATAGCAGAGCATGAATGGATACGGCGTAGAGGATTCAACTTCAAATTGAACCGATTTGCAGTGACACGATCCTTTCAGTTTCATGACATTCCTTTTTAAACAATATTGAATATCCCTGTTATCCTGTCTCGTCATCCTGATGACAATCCACGCAAGATGCCTTGTGCAAACATGGCTAGTCGAGCGCTATCCGGTATAGCTCATCCTATATATGTCAATAGCAAATTGTTGCATGATCTTACCATGATTTTCAGCTGACAATGCTGAGTAACGCGAGAAATAATATGAATTAATGCAGCCACTCATTAATGCAATTGTGCTGATTTATCACCCTGATCAGGAGTGGAATACATGCGTCAATAAATGATCCTGGTATTGCCGAAGATAATGCATTCTTGTCTGCTCATCGGCATTCATGACCCCATAAGCAATAAATGGAGTGACCGGTGTCAACCCGGCAAAACGCAATGTATGATGGATGGGTTTGAGATATTGAGAAATTTCTCCGTGCATGCTGTTAACCTGATAGCTGCTAGCGGGTGATTGAGTAGTCAGAGATAACATGGCACGACGCGGCTTTAGTAAGCCTGTCTCAAACCATTTGTCTTTATCGTATGCAAAGCCGCTGGCCAGAACCCTGTCTAGCCAGCCTTTCATTATCGCCGGCATACCAAACCACCATAACGGAAACTGAAAAATCACCGTATCACACCATGCCAATTTCTGTTGTTCTGCCGTAATGTCATCCGCAAGCTGATTGTTTTCATATGCCTGACGCTGCAAGACACCATATTGACGGGATGTATTATCATGAACTTGTTTGAAATCACCCCAGTCAGCGACAGGATTGAAATGCATTTGATACAAATCGGAAATTTTTACTTCATGCTGATGTTCTTCAAATACATCTAATGCGGCTTTCATTAAAGCCGCATTAAATGATGATGGCTCCATATGAGCATATACAAGAAATATCTTCATCGGATATATTTTACCATCACGGAGAAGTTGCGATATCCAGCATGGCCTTACGGGCTTCTGGACCATAAAAAACGCCGCCGACCGGAACCGCGCCTTGAATGGCTTCAGATACCCTGGCAATCCAGACAGGCCCAAAACCGCCGCAGAGTTCAATACACTGCACACCTTCAGCTACCAGGCTTTTGGCTACTTCTAGCACCTGTTCTTTCTTGCTCATATCTATACCTATGGCCTTGAATCGGCAGGTATCCGATTCCATGACACTAATGTGTTGATTCTTATCAAACCCGGGAGACAGGAAAATAAATCCCCAATGACGAAATGCCATAAAATCCTCTTTGTAGTTTTTGTAAAATGGTCTGATTAATATAGCTCAAACAGGAAAATCGGAACAAGCATTAATATGCCTGCTCGAAATCGCCCTACCTCTGGATGTAAAAATATGAAAATGATTCAATCATGTGGCTTTTTGCGTACATAGAGTGTCTTTACCACACTTGCAACAACGACTCCATCCTGGTCAATCAAATCCACGCTTTTGTCAAAAATAAACTTCTCATTCGTATCGGCCTGATTTCGTATCGCCTGAATTTCGTCGGCAGCAAACTGAAAAACCGCGGTCAACTTTCCACGACCTGGTTTTTTAAACTCGATATAAGCCGCCTTGTCCCATACAATGTAATCTCTGCCTAATTTTTTCAGGAGAATAAGCATATAAAAAGGATCTGTCATGGCATACATGGATCCGCCAAAATGCGTGCCTACCAGATTTTTGCAATACCAGTGCAGCTTTATAGTGACCTCTATATAGCCAAAATCGGCAGCAATTTTTCTCACACTGATGCCTGTTCCCAGGTAGGGCGGCCAAATATTGATAAAAAATCTTAACAGCCACGCAGGAAGACGGTCTGGCCAGCGCCGTGCATATTTGATAATCATGAAAATAATTTCCTATAAAACATGATTCCTTGACTAGCCTGCAAGTGAAATGTTCCGCAAGCGAAATGCATTGGCTATCACCGACACGGAACTCAGGCTCATGGCCGCTGCAGCAATAATGGGACTTAACAACAAACCTGTCCATGGATATAAAATACCTGCCGCAATCGGGATACAAAGCAAATTATATATAAATGCCAAAAAAAGATTTTGCCGTATGTTGCGCATTACCTGCTTACTCAATTGACGTGCGCGTACAATGCCAAGCAAGTCACCTTTTACCAGCGTGATACTAGCGCTTTGCATCGCGATATCTGTCCCGGTGCCCATCGCAATGCCAATATCTGCTGCAGACAAGGCAGCTGCATCATTGATACCATCGCCAGCCATCGCGACAATATAACCATCGAGACGATATTTTTTGACTATTTCCGTTTTCTGGTGAGGCAGCACCTCTGCTTCGATAGATGATATATCCAGTTTTTCAGCGATGGCTTGAGCAGTGATTCGATTATCGCCGGTAACCATCACTACCTGCATTCCTTCGTCGCGCAGCATCTTAAGTGCTCGAGGTGTGCTCTGTTTTACCGGATCGGACACGCTGATGATCCCGGCAATGCGGTCTTCTGTCACAACAAACATTACCGTTTCACCTTGATGGCGCAGCTGATCCGCTTTCTCGGCAAACTGCCCGGGCTGGAGATTTAACAGCTCAAGCAGATGGATATTGCCCAGCGCAGCGCGTTTTTGATTGATGACACCGGTTATTCCCTTGCCAATTTCAGCATGAAAACCGACGGAATCAGGAATATTGATTTTCCTCTCTCTTGCCGCCTGCATGATGGCATTCGCAAGCGGGTGCTCGCTGCTGCGTTCCAGACTGGCTGCAATGGATAAAATTTCAGTCTCCGTAAAACCAGCATCAGCGTATATCCTGGTCACGACAGGCTTGCCTGCTGTCAACGTTCCCGTCTTGTCGATCAGCAGCATATTAACCTTTTCAAAACGCTCCAGACTTTCTGCATTCTTAATGAGCACACCAGCCTGGGCACCGCGTCCCATTCCAACCATTATTGACATGGGCGTTGCCAAACCCAGAGCGCATGGACATGCCACAATTAATACCGAGATAGCTGAAATCAATCCATAAGTCATCGCTGGCGAAGGGCCGATAGCCATCCACACCAGGAATGTAATGACCGCGACTAAAATCACGGCCGGCACAAAATAACTCGATATGAGATCCGCCAGACGCTGGATCGGCGCACGTGAACGTTGTGCTTCCGCAACCTGCCTGACTATTTGCGCAAGCATGGTTTTGCTGCCAACGTGCTCAGCACGCATCACAAAGCTGCCTGACAAATTCATGGTGCCGCCAATAACGGCTGCACCAGCTTCTTTTTCGACAGGTATTGATTCGCCAGTTATCATGGACTCGTCTATTGAACTGTGTCCTTCCGTTATCATCCCATCTACCGGAATTTTTTCTCCCGGACGTACACGCAGCAAATCATTTGTGTGAACCTGATCCAGTGAAATTTCCATATCAGTATCTTTTCCAGTCACTTTACGGGCCATTTTTGGTGCGAGGTCCAGCAAGGCGCGCAGCGCACTGCCGGTTTTTTCACGCCCGCGTATTTCCAATACCTGCCCCATCAATACCAGTGCGGTGATTGCAGATGCTGCTTCAAAATACAGGTACACCTCGCCTTTCATACCGCGAAATGCCGGTGGAAACAGATCAGGGAATAACAGCCCAATCAGGCTATAGCCATATGCCACCGTTATACCCAGTGCAATTAATGAAAACATATTCAGACTGCGCTGAATCAGGGAAAACCATGCGCGTTGCAGAAGCGGCCAGCCGCACCAAAAAATCACTGGCGTCGCCAATATGAATTGTGCCCATGACGAAACATGCAGAGGAATCAAGTCTACCAGCTGCGAGACACCAGGGATATCCATGCCCATCGTCAAAAACAATACCGGCAGTGTTAAAACAACACTCACCCAAAATCGTCGTGACATGTCTATTAATTCTTCATTTGGTCCGACTTCCGCTGATATCATTTTCGGTTCCAGTGACATGCCGCAGATTGGACAAGATCCGGGTCCTGACTGAATGATTTCAGGATGCATGGGACATGTATACAAGGCATTACTGTCAACAGGGGTATCAGCCTTTGCATGCTCATGTTTGTGCTGTGCATGACAGCAGCTTTTGTCAGGTGATTTTTCCGGATTGTTTGTACTCATACCGTATCCTTGTTGCATTCATTATATTTGAGCCTGTAAGCTATATCCTAAGTTATCAGGAGGATTAACATATGCAGGGAAGAAAATCATTTCTATCAATTATAGCAGTTATTGCCTGTCTTGGCATGAATCTTGTTTATGCTAGCGTGACCATTCCAATGTATCTGGTCAGCGCCAATGGTCAAGGACAAAGCATAGGTACTATCACGGCAGAAGATTCATTTTGCGGTGTCCTGTTGACTCCCAATCTGCATGGTCTGCCTCCCGGCATCCATGGTTTTCATGTTCATGTCAATCCCGACTGTGGAAACAATGGCATGGCGGCTGGAGGCCATCTGGATCCCGGAAAGACAAACGAACATGACGGACCTTACAACAAGCATGGCCATCTGGGTGACCTGCCAGTTCTCATCGTAAACCAGGATGGTACCGCAACGCTTCCCACGCTGGCACCGCGATTCAAGCTCGCACAAATTATCAATCACGCTTTCATGATTCATGCCGGTGGTGATAATTATTCTGACAAACCTGAAAAATTGGGCGGCGGCGGAGCAAGAATTGCCTGCGGGGTGATTAAAGAATAGTCTTTAACATCCAAAACTTCCAAAGCATTCATGAAAAGTCTTGGAAGTTTTGGATAAAAATATTTTACGGTTAAATAATACAGGTTATTTTTTCTTCGCTTGAAATTGAAATCCCGAATTCGTGGTATTTACTGTCTTGGACCAGTTATTATAAAAAGTTTTAATCTTATCTTCCTTAAGCGTTTTTAATAGTAACTCTCCCTCTGGAAGTTCGCCTCTATAACTTGGATACAATACTTTATGTGCTAACTCGGGCTTTCCCATTCGCACCAGGGCTTTTATTGCGAAAACAAATTGTTTTTCTCCGGTTTGAAGATAAGAGCCGATATTATTATAAAGTTGATAGGGCAAATTTGGATAATGATCACCTATAAACTTTAAAATTCTGTCTCCTTCACGATGAGCACGACCTTTGTCAGTATATAGTCGTATTCCTGAATGGTCCTTAATTGGTTTTATTGCTTCAATTTCAGCACCAAAGTAGCAGCCTTTCAAGATTTTATTTATTGCCAATGCATCGTGTCCATTTTTTAAATATACTTCGAATAAATAATCTATCACTATATTACTGCTGGTTATTTCATTTATAGTATTTTTAAAATCTCGATCGAGAAGCGTTTGGTTGACATAATAATAAATTAAATTATATCTGACATCGAGTTCTTTGGCTTTTTTCTTGTCTGCAGGATTATCAGAGGCAGACAAATTATCAATGAGTTTTCTAAATTCAGAAAATGCTTCAGGAATTAATAAATTATTAACAATACTGAGAATGATCGCTGTCCGTATTTTGGTATAATCACCCTGAAATTTTGAAAACGCTTCTCTCATATTTAACAAGTCGATAAATTCAGGCTGAAATGTCCCGTCTTTACAAAGCACTTGCAAAGATACTTCCCGAACCAGGTCTTCCATAAAGGATTTTACTAGTGCCAGGCTTTTTTGGTCTGGTTTTAACAACATTATAGGGTCTAACCTTCCTGAATCGATTTGTTCTGTTGCAAGTGACAATAACTCATTCACGGATCTTTGATTACTACTATCAGAAGGCAAGAAAGATAATTTATCTGCCAGATTAAGTAATTTTTTACATAATTGCTTTCTGTCACTCTCGGAAGAATATGAGGGAAAACTATTTGCCAGGCGTGAAAACCAAGATTCATCAAAAACATCCTGCGTGATTGCCTTGTTAACATCTTGACTTATACTGCTTTTCATCTTTGTATTAGTAGTATTAGTACTCATTACTTCTCGCAGCTTATCAATTAAAGGCATATCATTACCTCATGAACAATAATGCATATTTTAAATATAGGTGATGAATATGAATTTTGTATTAAATCAATTGATACTTCTCGAGGTAGTTATCTAGTTAATTAATAAGATAAATCAGTTTTGCCATCGAAACACTCAAAGGAATTACTCTGACTGAATCCATGCGGGCATGTATTGATTCGCATGCCGCAATTCGTACCGGTGTTTGCGCCAATCCGGATCATGAACAGCAACAAGATTCCAGAAATCTTGAGAATGATTCAGATGCCTTGTGTGACAAAGCTCATGAATAATGACATAGTGAGCGAGATGTTGCGGCAAAAACATGAGCTTATAATTCAGACTAATCGATTTCGCGGCAGTGCAGCTGCCCCACACAGTCTGCTGATCACGTATCGCCACGCTTTTGTATGGTAAACTTGTCTTTGTGCTGATTGCATGCAGCTGTGATTCCAGGAATGCTCTGGATTTATTTTTTACCCACTGTATAAGTTTTTCCCTGCACAGGTTTTGATCTCCGACCTTTCCCACCAGTACAATTTCACGATTGGGTCTCTGGATAATTTTAAGCCGCGCATCACATTCCATGTAGTAAACATTCCAGAATTCATTGATTGCATTGAAATGAATTGCATCAGGCATCTCTTGTGTCTGCGACAGCGGTGGCAATCTGGATAATTGCCTGATAATCCAGGACTTGTGCTCTTCGAGAATCGCAGGTATTTCCCTCTGGTTAAAGCGGCATGGAATGGTAATCTCCAGGCTGTTCGCACTGACCGCCTTGAGCTTGACGTGTCGCGCAAGTCGATGTTTTTTGACCTTGTATTGCGGCGGCCAGGCAATGGATGTTGATGATGGATTCATGCTGCAATTATTCTAGTAATCAATTCCAGATAATCATTATCCTGGACAATATCCTGCTTCTCCAGATGTAATATAGTAAAATATTGATAACAATCCAGCTTGGACGATGAACCTGCCTTTTGCTGCGCCATCGCCTCATGCAAGAGCATTAACCCACAAAACAAAAGTGCCATGCGGTCGACAATGGAACGAATTTGCAGCTGCTGCAGGCCGCTCTCTAACTGACGATAGGATGCTAAATCCATCTCCAGCCTGTCCAACTCTATCTTGATTGGCTGCATGTGTAATGAAAACTTTTTCAGCTTCTCCAGTTCCTTGCGCATGAAAGACATATATATCCTGTCGATATCATATTTGAGTATGTCTTTCAGAATCTGCATACGCAAGACATTATGCGTTCCTTCCCAATTTTCACAGACAACACAATCACGCAACAGTCGCGGAATGGGTGAGAAACTTTCTATGGTGCCATTGCCAGCCAGCACATCCAGAGAATGGTGTATATGTTCAACAGACAATAATGCAGAAAGATATTTCTGCATATTGACCAGCAATCGCAACAATAATTTGACATCCTGGTCCTGAGCGATACTTGAATCCCATTGATCCTGCATTTTAGCGGTTGCAAAAATCGCTGCGACCATGGCTGCGCTTTCAGCCTTGATACGCGCCAGATTTTCTATTACCAGAGGATAGTGAATGATCGGATGCGAAAATGCGACACGCTGTCTCGCATATGATCTGGCAATGGAATAGGCGCGCCTTGCCATGCCCAGCACACAAAATGAATTAAACAGTCTTGAGAGATGCAAAACATTATCCATAATCAAATGAAATCCTTCTTCGGGACGACCTATCATCAAAGCATAGGCAGAGTGAAAGTCAATTTCACCCGTGGCCATGGAGCGCGTGCCAATTTTGTCTTTCAATCTTCTGATTGTGTAATGGTTTTTTTGCCCTCTCCATAATCTGGGAACAAGAAACAGGGCCAAGCCCTTTGTTCCCTCTATATTACTGTCGTATCTCGCTGTGGTGAATATCAAGTCGGCGCCCGCATTCGAGCAAAACCATTTTTCTCCCTTGATACGCCACACCTGATCCCTTTCATGTGTTGCTGTTGCTGCATTAATTCCGACATCTGAACCTCCCTGGATTTCCGTCAGGAATTGTGCGCCGGTAAAATTGGTATCAAACGACGCGGCTGTCAATTTTTCAAGATAGGCGGCTTTTTCGGGGAAATCAGGCGACTTTTGCAGTACTCGTATGATACCGGCCGAACATGCGATAGGACAATTATGTCCCGCTTCACCTGTCTGGGATGACAGAAATAACAATGACAGACATTCAGACAGTCCGCCAGGTCTAGCCATTTTTTCCAGCAACCTGGTTTGATAGATAAGATTGCCAGCCGCGGCATAATCGGGATGATGCACAACTTCATCTACTCGCTGGCCGACTGGATTATACGCTTCAAGACAGGGAAGATTCACGGCTAGATTATTTTCTTTTACTAGCGGTTCGAGTTGTTCACCAACAATTTTTCCGAATTTCTCCAATTCAGAATGCACGCGTGCATGATCAGTCTGAAAATGATACTGGATGGTGTGCATGAAATCGGGATCGACAATATAGACGTTTTGATGTATTTCCCGTTCCCATTCGTCAAGTGTATTGCGCACCGATTGGTTGATTGTCAGCGTATCTTCCATGATCTTGTTCCATTCAAAGAATATCCGTTATTCAGCTGGCAAGGAAACTTGCGTATCCGCCATCTTTTGTTCAATCGCGCGGGACAGATTGATGACGCGCCCTTCGATGCGGGGCATGCGCTCCACAAAATGATGGGTCATTTTCAACAAAACATTACTGCCAGTTTTGACAAAAAGAAATGGAAAAACAGCATGCAGCAGGCAAGCCAGCCCGCCAATCAGCATATTAAATCCGAAATGGCTCGCAAATTTCATATGTTGAAAATAGGTTTCCCCTACACTATTGGGATGATCAGTAAATATATTTTTCATCTGTATATTCCTGTTAACGATTTATGCCATCCATCAATTCGATTTCTGTACCTGCCGTAACCATTCTTCCAATACGGTTGCATTGCCCAGACTGTCCTGCCAGGATATTTGATTGCACTCCCTGGAATTCACAGAAATGGAATCGTTCACTGAATCAATTTGGTAAGTATACAATGTTTTTTCAGCAGTTACATTGATCTCGGTTGTCAGATTATTATCTGACTGATAGATGATAAAACGATTGTCATTCTCTGATGGCAACCATGGATTGGTTAACATGCTGATCCTGCCTTTGGTACCGTATATTTCAAATTGGTGATACATGCCCATGTCATCAGCCGTCGTCACCGCCGCCACGACATCATTGTCAAATTTCAATAATACACTCGCCTGATTATCACGATTATTCTCATTCACTCTTCCAGTTGCAGAAATCATGACTGGCTCGGCAAAGGATTTCCCCTGATCAATACCGGCAAGCAGACGAATCAGTGATACGGGATAACAACCCAGATTCATGATCGATCCGCCAGCGACAGGATTGGCCAGATGAGCGATATCGGCCATATACACCGCAGTGAATGCCTTGATATCGCCAATCAATTTATTCCTTATAATGTCACATAGCCTAGCTACCAGAGGATGGCATCGATACATTAATGCTTCCATGCAAAATACACTGGCATTACCTACAACTGCAAATGCTTCTGCATATTCATCTGTTGATATCACTAACGGCTTTTCACACAGGATATGTTTACCTGCGCTGGCACAACGTATCATCCAGTCTTTATGCAAATGATTTGGCAATCCGATATAAACCGCATTGACCTCCGGATCGTCCAGAACTTTTTGGAAATTATCATAACAGACCGGTATGCCAAATTGATTCGCAAAATTTGTGGCGGTGGTCATTGAGCGGCTGCCAACCGCGTATAATTCGCCTGCAGCGGATTCCTGTATGGCGTTCGCCATGGTGGCGGAAATCATGCTTGTTCCCAGGATCCCCCATTTAATTTGTTTCATGGACATTTAACTTTCTCATCTGATTGCGGGCATCGTCATTATTGACATTTCATCGGAGTAGGATTAACTTTTACACCGATTATCTTCAGGGCAGGGTGTAATTCCCTACCGGCGGTGATTCTACTTTGTTACAGCAAAGTAGGAAAGCCCGCGAGCGCTTTTTCAATGTCTTTAACATCTTGAAAAGGTCAGCAGATTTGGTGTGAATCCAAAGCCGACGGTAGTCCTGGTCTACGTACTAATCATGACCAAGACTGAAAGTCCGGATGAAAGAAGAATAGTCGCGAACAGGCATATCTGCTGCGTATCCTTTTTTATAGACATCTGCACAGATACTCTCCACTGCTCATGCGCTTCATCCACGCCCTGAAATGCTTAATAAACAAGGGCTTGCAAATGAGCGTAACAAAACATTCCGAATATATGTCACTGGCGCTGCAGGAAGCGCAGCGCGGACGTTACACAGTTTCGCCAAATCCCATGGTGGGCTGCGTCATTGTTAAACATAATCAAGTCATAGGCTGCGGGTACCACCATCAGGCCGGCGGCCCGCATGCAGAAATCGCAGCCCTCCGTCAGGCAGGCTCGGATGCGCAAGACGCCACGGCTTACGTCACACTCGAACCCTGCTGTCATTATGGCAAAACCCCGCCCTGCACCCTGGCTCTCATCCAGGCGGGCATCTCAAAAATTCATATAGCATGTGAAGACCCTAATCCGCTCGTTGCGGGAAAAGGCATAGAGCAGCTGCGTTCAGCTGGAATCGACATTGAAATCGGGCTGCATGAAACAGCAGCAAAACAATTAAATGAAATTTTCTTTCATTTCATAAAACAGCGGCGCCCTTTTGTGATCGCGAAATGGGCCATGTCACTGGATGGTAAGACCATTACCCATGTTGAAGATACACGTGACATTTCCTGTCAGGCATCACGAGAGCACTCTCATTTGCTCAGACAGCAAGTTGACGCCATTCTTATTGGCGCCAATACCGCGCGCCATGACAATCCATTACTCACCGTCAGATATGGCGATACAAATACAAAACATCCCATACGTATTTTATTGACCGGCAGCGGCAATCTGCCGCTGGACTTAAAGATTTTTGATCCGGCGCTGCCAGCCAAAACCATGGTCGCAACAACCAACCAGGCAGACGGTGCGTGGCTGCGCGCGGCGAGGGAAAAGGAAATTGAAATTCTCATGCTGCCTGCAAATAAAAATGGACAGGTGAATTTACCTGACTTGCTAGATGAATTAGGCAACAGACAAATCACGAGCCTCCTGGTCGAAGGCGGGATGGAAGTTCATCATGCTTTTTTCAATGACAATCTGGTGAATAAAATTCATGTCTATCTTGCCCCGGTCATCATCGGTGCATTAACACGCAAGCGTCAAATTAATAACGTCGCCATAACCACAATCGAACAGGATTTTCATCTCACAGCAAACAGCGAGGACAATCTGCATGTTTAGCGGAATAGTAGAAACAATCGGTAAAATACTTCATATGGAATCAAGTGATGGATGCATCCATTTTCGCATCTCACCCTTGATGAAATTCGACGACCTGACTGTCGGCGATAGCATTTCAGTCAATGGTGTCTGCCTGACGGTGACGAATTTTACGGATACCTCCTTTCATGTAAGCGCTGTTCCTGAAACACTGCGCCTAACCAATCTTGGCCAGCTCGCGCTTCATGATAGCGTCAACCTTGAACGTTCATTGAAACTCAGCCAGCGGATTGGCGGTCATTATGTTCAGGGACATGTGGACGGCATGGGACAGATTCTTGACATCAAACACGACCACGGCTCTGCGTTGCTTGTCAAAATCAGCCTGCCTGAAAAATTGTCCCGATACGTTGTCAACAAGGGATATATCACATTGGACGGCATGAGCATTACTATCATCCAGTCTGCGCCAGACTGGTTTACTGTCACTTTCATTCCCCATACACAGGAAGCCACCATTACCAGGCATTATTCAATCGGCACCATGATAAACATCGAGGTTGATATTCTCGGCAAATACGTAGAAAAATTAATAGGAGCATACACGCATGCGATCCCCCATTAAACGAGTAGAAGCCGCGTTACAGGACCTTAAACAAGGCAAGATGGTCATACTGACGGATAATCCAGATCGTGAAAATGAAGGCGATCTGATTATGCCGGCTGAAACAATCACGACTGCCCAGATGAATTTCATGATTCGCCACGGCAGCGGTATTGTCTGCATTTCCATGACTGCCGATCAGTTAAGGAAATTAAATCTTCCTCTCATGGTTCCGACAGGCGAAAATACCAGTATGCGCGGCACACCGTTCACACTTTCCGTGGATGCGAGGGAAGGCATCACCACAGGCGTTTCCGCTTCCGATCGAACGCTCACCGTAAAAGCATTAATCGATGATAATGCCAGTGAAGAACATCTGGTCAAGCCTGGCCATATTTTCCCCTTGCAAGCCAGAAATGGCGGTGTTTTTGAACGTGACGGCCATACTGAAGGCGCCTCAGACCTGGCAAGGCTCGCAGGATTTAAACCTGCAGCCGTGTTGTGCGAAATCATGAACCCTGATGGCACCATGACGCGCGGCGTTCAGCTCAGGGAGTTCGCCAGCGAACATCAGCTTTCGATGTTGTCAATTGATGACATCATCACCTATCGTTTGCATCATGAATATCTGATAGAAGATGAAGCAACGTCTCATTTGCCTCTCGGGAAATATGGCACATTCAAGATGTCCGTACTGAAAGAGAAAAATAACGGCAAGGAACATGTGATATTGAGCAAGCAAGAACAATCATCCAGTAAGCCAGTTCTGGTCCGGGTTCATTCATCCTGTCTGACGGGCGATTTATTTAACTCGCAGCGATGTGATTGTCATACCCAATTACATTATTCACTGAGTCGAATCAGTGATGAGGGGGGCATTTTAATATATTTAAACCAGGAAGGCCGGGGAATAGGATTATTCAACAAGATAAAAGCTTATGCCCTGCAGGAACAAGGTTATGATACTGTTGAAGCCAATCTGGAGTTAGGCTTGCCGGTAGATTCACGGCAGTATTACATCGCAGCCAATATCCTGCGCAGACTTGATATCAGTCATATACGCTTGTTGACAAACAATCCCAATAAGATTAATGATTTGAAAAAATATGGCATCAGCCGAATCGAACGTGAACCGATGCCTTCATTTGAAAATGAACAAAATCATTTTTATTTGCAGACGAAACATCTTAAATTAAACCATGCCATTAATTTTGAATAACCATATACCAGAGGTTGTCATGAAAGTAGCCAGATATGCGATTGTCGCCAGTCAATTTAACCAGATCATTACCGACGCCTTGCTGAACGGCGCACTGGAACGGTTTGCCGAATTAAATATCGCGGAAGAAAATGTCACTGTCGTCAAAGTCCCGGGTGCGGTTGAAATTCCACTCACGGCACAATTGTTGGCAAAAACAGACAAATACCAGGCAATTATCTGCCTTGGTGCAGTCATACGCGGCGATACCAGCCATTATGATTACGTTTGCGAACAAGTCAGCCAGGGCTGCCAGCGCGTGATGCTGGATTATGACATCCCGGTCATATTTGGCGTGCTAACGACTGAAAATGAAGCACAGGCGCAAGAGCGCGTAGGCGGCAAGGAAGGACATAAAGGCAAAGATGCTGTTGACACGGCAATCGCCATGGTATCCGTCGTTGATCAGATTACACAATCGACAAACAGTATTGGTTACTATTGAAGAAATGGATCGCCACAGCTTGCTAACCCGTCTGGTTCCATGCTATGACGGCCTTACAAACGAAAAGCGACGAAATTCATATAACCATGTTCTGCATAGTCTCATTACTTTTTAGATCGTGCTGGTCCACCATGTTGACCAAGATCGTCACTTACTGATGACTGTAATGAAGTTGCCCTATGTGTTGCTTTGGTCGCACCAAAGATACCCATCTTAGGAAAGCTTGCCTTTTCAGGAGATCTAATATTCGGGGTCTGAGTCTCATGCATTTCCTTGTGATGTAATAATGTTTTTTCCTTATCGTCAATGAATTTCATGAGGTGTTTCATTTCTTTTTCAATAGGCATATTCCTATTCCAATCCCGCTCTCGCTCTCCCTGATCTCTTGGCTGTCCTAGCTTTACCTCACCTTCAGCGTAAAAGGTTTCATAGTCACTCTTAAGTTTCTCTATCATATCCTTTAGCCTCAATAATGAGGGCAGATCATTTGCTTGTTGCAGCTCATTTCCGATCCTTTGCATACCCAGTACAACATTTTTCATCGCGATTTGATCCTCATGAGGTCCGAGATTAATTGTGGGGATTCTCTCTAATAAACTCTCAACCGATTTTTGAATTTGGGGCAGTGGAACGACCGGGAGCGCTCTGGCCGTGAGAGATGGTTGCTGAGATTTTTCCAATTTAAGCAGTGCTTCCAGATCATCACGATATGATTTTAATAATTTTGCAGCACGAGCCTCTTTCCCAGCCACTTTTTTTGCCCGGCCGGATATACTTTTATGGTGTTCGCTGAATAGAGAAACAGGTTCCTGTTTCTTGAGTATGTTGTTCAGATAAGCGAGCTTGGCCTGGTTAGATAACTTATTACTTGATAAAACAGTCAAGATAGGCGACAAATCCTTTTTTCGTTGTTGTGATAGCGGACTATCATTACGGCCTTCCAACGTTTTTTCATAATCCTGAAGAGCCTGCAGACGTTTAGACACATTCTCTTGCATACCTTTGACAGTTATTCTGGATAACTTGTCATAGGCTTGACGTAATTTCTTAATTGCCCTGGTATCGTCCTGCCGGAATTCTTTTAACATACCGACTGGTCGTTCTGTATGATGGCGCTTGAGATGCGGATTATTTTCAATTTCATTTTTTAAAAAATCCCTTTGTTCATCAGGACTCATTTTTTTATGAAAAAGCGCATCAGAAATCCTTTCGAGTTCCTTCAAGCGTGCTTTTGCAACCTCATCATCTGGACTATTCTTCACACGCTTACGCAGTTTTGTTTGATATGAAAATAACGCAGAAGCAATATCATAAATTGGTTTTTTCGGAGTTGAAAGAGTAGGCATCGTTTTGGTAAGCGTGCTGGGTGTGATTTTTTCATCATAAGATTTATCCCTGGTTTCACCTTCTATTCGTTTCCGGTGAGTATAAGATATTGGATCAAATTGTTTCTCATATTTGGCTGCATCGCTTTTAATTGCGATATATAAATCATATAATGGTTGTGCTAATTCAGACTTGATATCCTTTCCTACACGATCACGAATATCTTTAACTACATTTCCTTCACTATCTTTTAAAGTCTTAATCAGTTCATCTATTTTTTGGATCAAAGTTGATATCATATCCTCGTATTTATGAGGTTTATATTTTTCATTAACTTTAACCAACTGATCACGGATGTTCTGAATTAATGAAAATGTTTTATCAGCGCTATCACGATGATCAGCCCTAGACATTTTATTTTCATAAAGGGAATTTATCATCTGTATATCACTTGGTAATTGTTTAGTTCTTACCCAATCACTTATATGTTTAGCTTTCATTTTCCCGATTAAACTGGGTGAAACTTTGCTTCCGTCAATCTGATACCCTTGATAAGTGCCTTGTAGTGCATTCGCTAATTTCTGTGCGGCAATTTCCTTTTTTTCTACAATAAATTGCTTTTGTACTGCAATTTCGTGGCGAATGGCATCTTTTAACTGATTCACATCTGGCGGATTTTTAAAATTGAAGTCGGCTTTAAGGGAACTTTCCAATCGCGCTATTCTTTTCTCGATTTCTTCAATATCACCAGTAGGCAATGGCGACTTCTCCATAAGTGCTTTTTTGCCATCCATCAATTTTGCAATACTAATTTCAATCCCATCTTTCAACATTTTTTTATATTTATCAATATCATCTTCGTTTGTTGAGGCAACGATCTTATCAATCAATTTTAATGAATCATCAAGATTAATAATTTCCAGTTCATGTGGTTCGCACTGGGATTTATAATCCATATCAATGATTTGAGTTACCTTATTAATACCAATCAGACTTGGTTCCTTGGAATCTTCCACCAATGCTCGTAATTTTTCTTTTGATTCCTTATCCTGACTGAATAGTGTTTCCAAATAGCGCATGGTTTCTATTGCTTCTGGCGATAATCCCTTCCATTCATACTTTGTTACTGTCCCCTCACTAGATAAATCGGAAAATAATCTTTTAATCTCATTAAAATTCAATGCCTCATAAATAGCTCTCGCACTAAAAAAATCTCGCTTGTCAAGCAATTGCTTGACGAGGAAAATATAACGCTCAATGACCAGATTGCGTTGATCCTTATTTTCAACCGAAAGAATATGATTTCGCACGAGTTCATTCTGATAAAGTGCCAAATTAATTAAATCCTGACAATCATTGGCAATTGCATCTGTTGTCATATCCTTGTATTGGTCAAATTTCAATTCGTTGTAAAGTTCAGATGTCATTGAACTCAATGTTGCCGCATATACATCAATAATGCCTGCGTTGACTTTGCGAATTCTTTCTACGAGTTCTGGGTGAGATTCAATATAGGCTATGTTTTGCGGATCACTCAATGTCTTTTCAAATTCATCGACAAGCTGGGTAAAGTGATCTCCTGATTCGGGAAGAGGCTGACTAAGGTACGATTCCAGAATCCCCAAAATACCTTCAATAGGTTTACTATCTGAGCGCATATTAGACCTCGCTATTCTGTATCTATATGCTTAATTATAGTATACGTTTGCTGGACTGATACGCGGCTGGCGTTGCACACTGATTTATATTTACGTAATAGATGCATATAATATTAAAATCAAGTACATATAAAGCATATCTCAATTTTAATCCTAGTTGTCGATGTTAATATGAGATTAAAATATTATGATGATATTGCTGAACTTGAACTGACAGCTTGAGAGCAGACTTCTTATTGAGTCGCGCGCAACTGTCAGATCAAGTCTGTATCTTATGATAGTATGAATCATACTACTTTTTGATTGTCATTTCAGGTATGAATTCCATCTGTTTTGGGTGAAACTCCTGAATGGCTTGAATGACTCGATCAAGAATGGCCGACTTTTCATCGTTTCCAGTTTCATTATCCACTACAGGCTCGAGCATCCTTAAAATTCCAGACATAGGATCAGATTTTCCCTTCGAACCTAACCAGCACTGGTTACTGCTGTTACGATCAGCACATTCAATAAGGGAATTCAGATGTTGGGCTGACTGAATATACTCATGCTCATGCGTATCTGTATCAATGCTACCGAGTTTGACGAGTTTATCCATCAATGGCTTGATGTATTTTGGAACTTTTGTTTTGTGCTTACCTCTTTCAGTTTGGATGGTCACGTTTACACCGGAACAAAATCCACTTACCTGTTGATGCCAAAAATGGACATCGTTAATCGTATCACTGATCAAGCGGTAACATTGAATCAATTTATCTTCGAATTGACGCTGTGACATTCTTGAAGATATATATTCATGCTTCGCTTCTTCCTCGGCGGACTGTTTGCGCTTCGCTTCTTCCTCGGCGGTCTGTTTGCGCCTTGCTTCTTCCTCAGCGGTCTGTTTGCGCCTTGCTTCTTCCTCAGCGGTCTGTTTGCGCCTTGCTTCTTCCTCATCCTTGTTTTCTTCTGCAAGTCGATCAGGCTGACCTTCCTGATGATCTGCTTTTACCGATTCCGGTATTAACAAAGCTGCATTGCGATGATCAGGATGCGGTTCGTGATGCATACTGGTCAGCATATCCATTACAAATGTTGTGGATTGCTCCCTGTTCAGACGTTTATAACTGATACCATGCTGTAATATTTCATTCCAGCAGTGAATATCACCGCCTTTTAATTTATCCTGAAAAAAATTTTCCTTGATCATCCATGAAAATGTAGCGTAATTTTTTTCATAGAAATCGGTAATGTCCAGGTAATTATCAATAATCTGCCGTAAATCTTCCAAGGTTTTCGCATCATCCAGTTCATTTAGCGTCAACAAATCGTTATCAAACAATTCAGCTCCATGTTTCCGATTAACAATATTCAACAGTCTTGTTTTTACTGCTTTTAGTTCAGCTTCTTTCTCAAGAGTATGCGGTACGGATATATTATGTTTGATTAATTCGAATTTATCATGTACTGCAGTTTCGTGATGACCCATCATATTAAACTCCTCCATGTTGTTTAGATGATTATCAAACTAAAACCATGTCATTCGAAATTTCATTGCGTGATATTGCTTATACACTGATATAATTTATTGAATGCAAAAATTTTTTTGATGTATTGGTGATTCAAAGCGTGATATGTTCATGATAGCAGTGAATTCTTAACAAAACGTTAAGAATCCTGCTTGTAAGATTGCACCAGAACTTCCAGCTCATCCCAGCGCTTGTAGGCATGTTCTATTTCCACTCCGACCTCATTCAGTCTGGACATTGTTGATGTGATGACATCCTGACTTTGTTTGTAAAACTCTGCGCTGGCAGCCTGGTTTTGCAACTCACTCTGTTCTGCTTCCAGCTTTAATATTTTATTCGGCAATTCATCCAATTCCCGTTGTTCCTTATAACTTAATTTTTTGTTTTGTCTTGGAGCAATACTTGCCTGACGTTCAACGGGTTTATCCATTACCGGTTTGATATCAATGACTGGTTTTCTTTGCCGAATCCAGTCCTGATAACCGCCAATATATTCTTCAATTTTTCCATCACCTTCGAATGCCAGCGTACTGGTAACCACATTATCAAGAAATGCCCTGTCATGGCTGACAAGTAGTAACGTCCCTTGATAATTCCCCAATAATTCCTCCAGCAATTCCAGGGTTTCAATATCCAGGTCATTGGTTGGCTCATCCATCACCAGCAAGTTGGCAGGTTTGCTAAATAAGCGTGCCAGCAACAATCGATTGCACTCGCCTCCAGACAAGGCTTTCACTGGTGTCAAGGCCCGCTGCGGCGTGAAGAGAAAATCAGCCAGATAACTCATGATATGTTTTCTTTGACCGTTTATCTCGATAGTTTCACTGCCTTCAATGACATTGTCGATGACCGATTTTTCGAGGTTCAATGTCTGCCGCTGCTGGTCAAAATACGCAATTTGCAGTCTGGTGCCATGTATTATCGTGCCATGCTGAGGAACAAGTTGCTGGAGTAGTATATTCAAAAGCGTGCTTTTACCAGCGCCATTCGGACCAATTAACCCGATACGGTCCCCGCGCATGATACGAAGCGAAAAATCCCTGATTACGACCCGGTCTTCAAATCGATGAGTGATGTGTTTTGCCTCGATGACCAATTGTCCTGACTTATCCGCTTCATTGAGACTAAAATCCGCCTTGCCTTGCACTTCCCTGCGCTTGCTGCGCTGTAAACGCATTGCTTCCAATGCGCGCACACGGCCTTCATTGCGTGTACGTCTTGCCTTGATACCTTGCCGTATCCAAACCTCTTCCTGGGCCAGCTTCTTGTCAAAATCAGCATTCTGTTTGGCTTCAGCATGCAGCATTTCTTCTTTCCTACGCAGAAAGTTAGCATAATCGCCCGGCCATGAGGTCAGCTGCCCCCGATCAAGCTCAATAATCCGGGTCGCCAGTCTCTGCAATAATGCCCTGTCGTGGGTAATAAACAGTAATCCACAACCTGAAGCAAGCAGCTGATCTTCCAGCCATTGGATAGCCTCGATATCCAGATGATTGGTTGGTTCATCCAGTAATAATAATTCCGGAGAAGCAACCAGCGCTCGTGCAAGCGCAACTCGCCGCTGCCAACCGCCTGAAAGTTCGGATAATCGCTTTTCAGGGTTCAGCTCCAGCCGGCTCAGGATGGTTTTGATATCCTGTTCAAAATGCCAGCCATTAACAGCATCGATTTGATGCTGCAAGCGCTGCAGCTGCATTAATTCGTTCTGGGTATGCGCACTTCCCATACGCTGGGTGATCGAATGATAGTCTGCCAATAATCTTCCCGCTTCAGCGAGGCCTTCAGAAACATATTCAAATACTGTCGAGCTGGTATTGTCAGGTAATTCCTGGGCCAGCCGCGCCAGACGCAAATGCGGCTTGCGCCAGATGGATCCGCTATCAGGCAGCAAACTGCCTTCCACAATTTTAAGCAGGGATGATTTACCCGCACCATTGCGTCCGATCAAACAGACACGCTCACCTTTGCCAATCTGTAATTTGACATTATCCAGCAAGGAATCAAGACCATACGCGAGTGATACATTATCCAGACTGACCAGATTACTCATAATGATTTATCTCGTTCATCACATGCCTGCAGCCAATCATTTTCAACTTTTTCCAGTTCTTTTTTAATTCTAGCCTGACCCAGAAGATAATTCTGCAGCTTGTCCTTGTTTTGCGGCTCATACAGCGATAAATCCGCCAAGGCTGATTCAATGACAGCAGCTTCTTTTTCCAACCTTGCGATTTCATTTTCCAGACGCTTGACCCGCTGTAATAAAGGCTTGCGCATTTCGCGTAATCGCGCATCCTGCTGACGCTGTTCCTTTCTGGAAATTTCCAGTTTGTCAGTGCGCGGCGCGCTCGACAAGGCCTGTTGTTTACGAAATTCCAGCAACCATTTTTCGTAATCGGTTAAATCGCCGTCAAAATCCTGCAATTTCCCTTCCGCCGCGAGCAGCAGCTTGTCTGTTGTGGTCCTGACCAGATAGCGGTCATGACTGACCAGCAGCATGGCGCCTTCGTATTCCTGGAGTGCGATACTGAGTGCTTGCCGCATTTCAAGATCCAGATGATTGGTTGGTTCATCCAGCAAAAGTAAATTGGGTTTCTGCCAGACGAGCAAGGCCAGGGCAAGACGTGATTTTTCACCGCCTGAAAAATTTTTTACCTCTTCTGTCACCCGATTGCCGGAAAAACCAAAACTGCCAAGAAAAGTCCTCAACTCCAGCTCCGTCGCTTTATCAGCCAACCGACGTAAATGCAAGAGCGGCGTCGCGTCCAATTGCAAATGATCAACCTGATGCTGTGCGAAATAGCCAATTTTTAATCCTGCGCTCACTTCGCGCTTACCGCGCGCCGGACTCAGTTCACCGGCCAGCAATTTGATCAGGCTCGATTTCCCGGCACCATTCGGACCTAATACGGCAATTCGGTCTTTTGGTGTAATGCTTAGATTGAGATTAGCAAGGACAGTATGATCACCATAAGCAATGTCCGCTTTATCCAGCGTGAGCAAGGGATTGGGACAATGTTCCGGATTTTTGAATGCAAATTGAAATGGCGATTCGGTTTGCACAGCGCAAACCAGATCCATTCGTTCGATTGCCTTTAACCGGCTTTGTGCCTGCCGTGCCTTGCTTGCCTTTGCGCGGAATCTGTCAACAAAAGACTGTAAGTGAGCAATCTGTTTTTGCTGCTTTTCGTAGGCTGCCTGCTGCACCAGCAATTCCGCTGCCCGCTGCGTTTCAAACGCGGAATAATTTCCACTATAGGATTTCAGACTCTGATGAGAGAGATGAACGATATGATCTACAATGTGATCAAGAAAATCCCTGTCATGTGAAATCAATAATAAGGTGCCTTGATATTGTTCCAGCCATTGCTCAAGCCATAATACAGCATCGAGATCCAGGTGATTGGTGGGTTCATCGAGTAATAAAACATCAGATCGGCACATTAATGCCTTAGCCAGATTCAAGCGCACACGCCAGCCGCCTGAAAACGCACTGACAGGTTTTTGTTGTTCTGCCTGACTAAATCCCAGACCATTTAATAATTGTGCTGCTCGTGCCGGAGCAGAATAAGCGTCAATAATACTGAGTTTTTCATGCAACATGGCGATGCGTGTGCCATCATGCTGCGACTCTGCCTCAACCAGGGCCTGCTGTAACTCACGCAGTTCATAATCACCATCCAGAACAAATTCCTGCGCTGTCATGGCGCAGGATCGTGTTTCCTGTTCGACGTGCGCAAGTTTAATTTGCCGTGGAATCTCCAGTTGGCCGCCATCTGCCTGTAACTCTCCTAACAAAAGCGAGAACAGACTGGACTTCCCGGTTCCATTCGCTCCAATCACACCGATACGCTGCTTATGATAAATTGTCCAATCGACATTGCTCAGCAAGACATGCTGACCGCGTCGAATGGTGATATTACGTAATGTAATCATTAAAAATCAGATTTTATTTAACGAGTTTCATGGCCTGCCAGCATCAAGTACGGAGTACCTGATGATAAAAAGCAAGACTAGTAATTCTCTTCAAAACGCTTGAAGCGTTTCTCCAGATCCCATTGCATGCCTGCTTTTTCATTTGTTTCCAGAAACGCCTTGCAAGGCGCAGACATATTGTCTGATCCAGGCACATCTTTTTGACATTCCATTGCTACCTGCTGATATGTGTAATCATTCCAGAGAGCTTTGCCGGGCAAAAATGAAAATTCGATACTGTTGCGTACAAAATTTTTCAATGTTGCATAATTAAACCGGAAGGTCGTCACAGCACGCTCATATTCTTTCGCAAGATTGCTGCGGCTGACTCCTTCGTCATCGGTGGACAATGCCACGGGCACGCCATATTGCATATATAATGGCAAAGGATGGTTTTTGCCTTCGATACCGAGAATTTCAGCATTACTGCTCAAATTGATTTCCACCATGATATGTTTGTCTGCCATTTCTTTCAGCAGCTGGCTGACATTGTCTTCCTGGGCAACATCCACACCATGCCCGATACGATTGGCGTTGGCGACATTAACCGCATCGTTAATATGGAATTTCAACCCTTCTGCCGGCACCAGTGCATTATTCAATTCACCGGCATGCAGGCTGATTTTAACATCAGGATAAAGCTGATGCAGATAACCAACCATTTGCATTTGCAATTTATAATCGCGCATGGAAATCGTTCCATCCTCTGGCTGCACCATATTCAAGCCCACGATGCGCGGCTCCCTGCTGGCTGCTTCAAATCCGGCGAGAAGCTGGGCGAATACCATTTCCGGCGCCTGCTCGCGTAAGACTTGATACTGATATCTGACTTTGACATTACATCCAGCTTTGGCCTGGTTTGTGTCACAGGATAAAATTGATTTCATTTTTGCTTCATCCTGATCAAGCGATTTGGTCATGTCTCTGACAATATTAGTAAAATCAGCTGCCAGCAATTTTTCCCGCATCTTTGCAAAATCAGGATTCCAGCCCAGCTTTTTCCCGAGTCTGCCGGATTCATTGCCATCGGCTGTCACCATCAGCTCAATATAGGATTCATTTTCGAGACCAGCACGCTGGGCAATTTCAGCCAGAATTTCACCTCGGTGATTACCCGTGATTGCGCCAAATTTATTGAATGTTGAAAAAAAGTGATCGTGTCCTGACTCTTTTCCGCTTTGAAAATGCCGCATAGACCATGCATCAATAAGGTTATCATAAAATGCCGCATCCTTGATTGCATTATCCAGGAGGTATTGTGGATCACAGGTCGAACTGGAAAATACCGTATAACTTTGCGGATCCACGCACAGATTATCATTGTATGCATACTTGATCAGGTTTTCCGCGTAAGTCGCGCCTGATTCGTGATTATGCAAATCGCCACCCTTTGGCATCTCGCGCAAGAATTTGGCCAGTTTTTGCGGATTTGACTTGATGGACTCAAAATAACGTTCAACATTGCCTTCAATCCCTGACTGGGCAAATACAACTGTACTGATCATTAATGCAGAAATGGCAAAAGTGATGTTTCTCACGGGACACCTAAATTATAAGTATTTGAATTATTGTTAATTGTCAGCAAATCTTCCGGTTAATCATACATGGATTGGAGATTCAATTCCATACACCCATCATACTCATCGGACTACTGACAAGCCAGACCACTCCAGGAGGCGCGAAACCCTGGTCAATCCGCAGTTCATTGTATCAACTCTTTTCTTCTGAACGCACCAGCAGTACCGGCGTCACTGCATGGCGTATCACACCATCCGCCACACTGCCAAGTATCATGCGTCCAAAACCACTGCGCCCATGCGTTCCAACGACTATGATATCCGCCTTCCACTTCCGGGCATCTTCAATTATTTTTTCTGGTACTCTCGCAGGCACATCTGTGATTTCAATCACTTCGGTTTCAGCATCAATTCCGGATTTCCTTGCGATATCCTGCATGGTTTTTAAAATAGATTGACTATACTGTTGAATGGATTTTGTATATTTATCCAGATCAATTGACAAACCTTCAATATAGCCAAGAAACTCATCTGCCACATTGATAATACGCAAAGTGGCTTTGAACTCATTTGCCAGCTTGATTGCTTCCTTTAACGCTGCAACCGATGTTTCACTTCCATCCACCGCAACCAAAATCCGTTTGTATGCCATAGTCAATTTCCTCCATCTTTAGTTGCAAGAAATTTGATTATTGCGGAAAAATCCAATTCTCCATGGCCCTGGTTGACAAACAATTCATAAAGCTCGGCAACGGATGCTCCCAGTGGAATGGCTGAATTGACTGTTTCCGCTGCATGGTGTGCCAGGCGTAAATCTTTCAGCATCATTTTTGCCATGAACCCAGGCTTGTAATTATTATTCGAAGGCACATTTTCGATAATACCAGGTACCGGACAATAGCTTGTCATGGACCAGCACTGGCCAGACGCGCTAGAACTGATTTCAAAAAATTTTTTCGGATCAAGGCCCAGCTTTTCCGCAAGAGTGAAAGCTTCACACACGCCAACCATGGAAATGCCAAGCAGCAGATTGTTACATATTTTCGCGGCTTGTCCGCTGCCCGCGGACCCCGCATGCACAATCTTCTTGCCCATGGCTTTCAGGATTGGCAAGGCACGCTGATAATCACTTTCACTGCCGCCTACCATAAATGTCAATGTCCCCGCTTGCGCGCCAGCCACCCCGCCTGATACTGGCGCATCCACCATGGAAATCAATACCTTTTCGGCTTCCGCATGCAAGGTCTGTGTGGTGGTAATATCGATGGAAGAACAATCGATGTATAATTTTCCAGCCTTGAGATGAGTAAACATCCCGTCATGCGTAAGACAAATGTCAGCAACCTGTTGTCCTGTCTGCACGGACGTGATGACGGCATCGGATTGCTCTGCAAGAAATTCAATTGAATCAGCCGCTATCGCTCCGTCTTTCACTACTGCCTGAATAGCATTAGGCATGACATCATAGACATACACCTTGAAGCCTGCTTTTAGCAGGTTATGCACCATGGGATTGCCCATGTGCCCCAAGCCGATGAATCCTATTGTCGTCATGATTTATCTCCCGGGAACCAGCGTTGAGTCACCGTTTTTAATTTTGTATAGAAACGGATGGCTTCGTTTCCATACATCCCGATGTCAGAAAATATGGACCGCTTCCATCCGCCAAAGCTGTGATAGGCAACCGGAACCGGGACCGGTACGTTTATCCCGACCATGCCAACCTGGACTTTATCAGCAAAGGTACGTGCAGTGTACCCGTCACGCGTGAAGATCGCGGTACCATTACCGTATTCATGATCATTGATTAATTGCAGTGCAGTTTCAAAGTCCGGAACACGTACCACAGAAAGCACCGGGCCAAAAATTTCTTCACGATAAATTCGCATGCCTGGTTTGACATGATCAAACAGACAGCCTCCCATATAAAATCCGTTTGGTTGTTCTTTGGATTTATACTGACTGCCGTCAACGATCAGCTTGGCTCCTTCCTGCTTGCCAAGCTCAACATAGGACTTTACTTTCTCCCAATGCTGGCGCGTGACCAGCGGCCCCATCTCAACGCCAGGTGTGGTTCCAGGTCCAATCTTGAGATTAACAATACGCGGCTTCATTTTTTCGATTAGCTTATCCGCAACCTGATCACCTACAGCGACAACAACGGAAATTGCCATGCAGCGTTCACCGGCACAATCATATGCAGCAGTAACAAGAGCATCAGCAGCCTGATCGAGATCAGCATCCGGCATGACAATGCAGTGGTTTTTCGCACCGCCAAATGCCTGTACGCGCTTGTTCTGTGCGGATGCTGCCTTATAGACATGTTCAGCAACAGCGGAAGAACCAACAAAGCTTACTGCCTTGATGTCAGGATTGGTGAGCAGCGCATCAACGGTTTCCTTATCGCCATTCACCAGATTAACAACGCCATCCGGCACGCCTGCTTCTTTGGCAAGCTCGACAAGCCGAAGCGCGCACGATGGATCTTTTTCAGATGGTTTGAGTACAAAAGTATTGCCACAGGCAATCGCCATGGGAAACATCCAAAGTGGAATCATGGCAGGAAAATTGAAAGGCGTTATTCCCGCACAAACACCTAGCGGCTGGGTCAGGGCAAAGCTGTCGACACCCGTACCGACATCGCTAGCATACGCACTTTTTAAATGACTAGGGATGCCGCAGGTAAAATCGACCACATCAAATCCGCGCTGTAACGAACCCATTGCTTCATTCAGGGTTTTACCATGTTCCTGGGTAATCAGTCTCGCGAGCGAATCCTTGTTCTGTTCAATCAGAGTCTTGAACCGAAAAAGGATTTTTGCACGCTGTGGAGGAGTCATTGCCGACCATGCTGGAAACGCTGCTTTTGCCGCATTCACTGCCTGTGCAACAATCTCGTGGTTAGCGACATCTACATGGCCAATGACGGCTCCCGTTGCGGGATTGTATAACTCCAGCTTTCTGTCTTGCGTTTTGACCTGTCGTCCATTGATAAAATGCGGAACTTCATAACCCTTTTCCGTGTCCTTGTGTTTGATTTCCATTGAATCCTGTGCTTCTTGAACCATCTTGTTCTCCTTGGTCATAATTGCATTTGGTGCAGTATAATAAACATTTTCTACATATACTACAGCAGCATATTGTGATTTTTCGGAGTAGCCAGTTCACTTCCTGATTACAGGATTGTACAAGTTGACCTTTTATCTTCCTGATCAAAAACCTGGCCAAGCAATGCAGCTTTATCCTTGACAGATGCAGGCGTTTTATCTGGCTGATAGCTTGGATTCGCCTTTACCTGTTCATATACGGCTACTTGTGAGCCATCCTGATCATGATACTTTACATAGCCATAACCCACGATATCTTCAGGCGGTATGAAAGTAATGATATTGACTTCCTGCTTGGTATGACTGTGTGGATAACGAGGATTACGCGCACGCTGTGTCTTGTCTATGTCAATGCCTTCATTTCCACGATAATGAATTTGATAGACATAGCCAAAATATTCCTGCGGCCCATCATGATAAAACTTCAAGTGAGTTGAATAGAAATCAGCGACTTTTGGACTTTTGCTGGTGCTCACACCTGCGTTATCGTTTACGACCGCCGCATAATCTTCAATATTCCTGGATTCAAACCCTGAATGCATGCCATTTTTAAACGCGTCTTCCGGCTGCTGCAAGCTTCCACGATATAAATAGACTGGGTTATCAGAATCTCCTGTGTCTGGCTGATAGAATACCAATTTTTTATCGTCAAATTTTTCCCATTGCTCTTTGGGAAATTTCTCAAGCAATACATCCAGAAGATAAGTGCGAAAAGAGTGATTGTTCTTTTTGATTAATTCAGAATTGGATAGCGCCTGCTCCAAAACCAGCTTTTGACCTTCACGAGTTTTTGTTTTTTCCAGCGCCTGCTCAAGCACTTCCAGCTCATGATATTTTTTTCTTGAGTGCCTTAATGACGTGAACAAGGTTGGTTCGTAACCGGGACGACGATCTTGCTGAACATATCTGTATAACGCCTCACTAAAAGCATCTTGATAGCTATAAAGTCTGGATGAGTCCACAAGCCACCCCTGTTGGTTAGATTTGAATTGCACAGTATTTTATCATTATACGAAGTTAGGTGCAATCTATGCTCAACCGGCTTGGTAAAAATGCTAATTATTGCATAATCAGAACAGTTCACTCGAGATTATGCTCATCACGCGGGCCTGTATCTGAAATCAATCTACTTAACCAGTTTCGCCGCTAGCACGTCGACTTTTTCTATCACCGGAGGCTTGGAAAAAAGGTCGCTTGCTCTTGCCATTAATGCTTTTGCAACATCCCCAGTCAAATGAGCCTGACGGCCAGCTTCATCTGGAAAAGCGTCAAAGATGCCGAAGGTAGTTGGGCCAAGGCGCAAAGCAAACCATGTGGTGGTTGCCGGTTCATTCTGTACAATGGTCAGTCCCGCTTTTAGAAAATTCTCAACCTCAGTGACTTTATCAGGTTTCGCTTCAAGTCTGACGAATAACGCAACTTTGACCATAAGACTTCCTCCTTTGCATTTCTATCCAGTCAATGCAAGTCTGCTGACCTGATCAGCATCCTTGCGTTTCGCAAATACACTTAATAAATCATTCAATAACCCGGCAAACATTTCTGTCATCATGATAAAATCAGCGTCAAACTTCTGCTGCCTGGTTTCCATTTCATCCTGGATTTCAGCAATGTCATCATCAGACAACCGAATGCTGCGCAAGGAAAAATCTTCAGCCAGCACAAAATTTATTTTATCATGCCAGCATAATGCCATCTGGATTGCTTCACAACCATCCTTGACCAACGACTGGATACTGGCTGCGAACAAATCCTGCTGCTGGCAGCGTATCATTCGATTCTGTTGATCCGGGTCCTGTAATACACAGGATTTTTCAATTGAAAACGCCTGCGGGTAGTCCTTGATTTTTAGCCATTGGGTCATGATCGAAGAGGGCTTGACGATATCATAAGAATCCACTCCATCCCCGAGTGACTTTTTGAACATGGAAATAAACAATTCTGTCTTTGCGGGGCTCGTGGAATTTAATATGAGCCAGTTGTTCCTAGTGTCGATATAGGCATTAATACGGGTGAATTTACTAAACGCTCGCGGCAACAAGGTATGAATCACGTCATCCTTGAATGAAAGTTTCTCTTTTTGACGCACCTTGCGTGCCTCTGCCAATTCAATTTGCTTTATCTTTTCTTTCAGCGTCTGGTTAACCACACTCGCAGGCAAGATTTTATCTTCAATTTGCAGACAAATCATGATGCAGCCATTCATCCCTCTAGCGAGGGGAGCGCCCTCTTCATCAATCGGCGATACCCATCCCATACTGGATGGCATGGATGGCAAACATGGATTAAATGCCAACGGTTCCAGCTTTTCTGCCAAAGCGGCGGGAGAAGAATTAATGGCGTGCGTTAATTGAAATAATTGTATCTGTTTAAACCACATTATGATGATTCCTTGTTGTAATTATAAAAGCAAAGCGGTTCAGTACATATTAGTTGTCTCAGGATGATGAACTGCTTTATCAGGATTTAGATTGCGCGTATGACACCACCATCTACCCTGAGCGCAGCGCCATTGGTGGCAGAAGATAACGGGCCGCAAAGATAAACAACCAATGCAGCAACTTCTTCCAACGTAGCAAATCGTTTCAGCAAAGATGATGGTCTCATTGTTGAAAAAAATTCTTTTTCAAGCTGTTCCTCGGTAATGTTTTTTTCCTTGGCCACGCTGGTGATGAAATGTTCCACGCCTTCGCTGCGCGTTGGCCCGGGAAGAACACTGTTCACTGTCACATTGCTATTGATGGTGAGTTCTGCCAGTCCGCGGGCTAAGCTGATCTGCGCAGTTTTGGTCACACCGTAATGAATCATTTCCGCAGGGATTTGGATGCCCGATTCACTCGAAATAAACAGGACGCGTCCCCAGTTTTTATCCAGCATATGCTTGAGGTAATGACGGCTTAGGCGCACGCCGCTCATCACATTGATATCAAAAATACGCTGCCATTCGTCATCGGTAATATCAAAAAATGATTTTACCTCATAGATTCCAAGGTTATTGACAAGAATATCGATCTCAGGTAGTGCCTTGATGACCGCTGCCATACCGTCTCTCGATGTCAAATCAGCTGCCATCGGAATCAGTTTCGCACCGGGAAAGTCAGACTTGATGGTGTTAATGGCAGACATGACGCGCTCAGTTGTCCTGCCATTGACCGCGACCGTCGCTCCTTCCTGAGCAAGCATTTTTGCGATCGCAAAGCCAATACCTGCCGTTGAGCCTGTTACCAATGCTGTTTTATTTTGTAATTGCAGATCCATGTGGGTTCCTTATTTTATTTTTATATGCGGTCTGACCTGTTATCTCATTTTCACTCAGCAGGTCAAATACCTTTGTCGCCAGCATGCTGTGCATAACACGCGTGGGATGCACTTCATCCCAGAACAAATATTCATCCGGATTACTGCAAGACAGTTGCCCTGATGATTTCAACTCGGATGTAACATATGCGGTTTTCAATGATGGACTACGCATGACATCGAGATTTATTTTTTTCGCCGCCAGCATTTCTGGTGAATTTGCTGATAATCTGTTTGAGCGCAGCCAGTAGCCGCCGTCATAACAGGGTTGTGTCACATTTTTTAGCTGGTACCTGGCTGGGTTGGCAATGATATCATTAAAGTAGTAACCGACATCCCCTAACACAATTCTGACATCCGGGTTTGCTTCTTTTTCTTTGGCAATCATATCTGCAAATTTTTGGTTGTGCAAAGCAGACAATCTGGTAGCGGCGGCTGCGGCTTCCGGCCCTTGCATGGTGACTTCGGGAACGGTACCAAGATCTGGCACATTCAGGACTAAAATATTTTTAGCACCATAATAAATCAGCCATTCAATATTCTCCTGAATAGTAGCGACTGTATTGGTGGTTGCGTATTCCGGATCAGAGCGTCCGCCAATGTAATCATTAGCGCCTGACCAGATGATGTATAAATGTTCACTTTTGTGAAAATCAAGCACAGACGCCACCAGATAAAAATTTACCTGCATGCCCAAACCAAATGGAACGTGCAACTTTGAATCCTTGAGCGGTTCAGCCCAGGAACCACCGTACGCATAATTCACCTGCGGCACATTCATTGCTTCAGCAAGATTATCCACCCAAACGGGTCCGTTTGAGAATCGGCCCTGATAATATGGCGGATCCTTGGGGATAATGGGTATCAAGGGAATCTCATTATGCGCAAACGATGTTAATGAAAAAATATTGCCATTATCAGAAAGGCTGTCTCCGAATACCACAATTTTATCAATGGCAGCAGCCCGGGTAGTTTGGAAAAGTATAGCAAACAGACAAAAAAAGATTATTGCTGGATAGCGTAATACTCCATGTTTCATACTTCGTCCTTATGGCTTATTTCGACACGTTAGTATGATTTATATTACTAATTAGTCTCGTGAGTAAACAGTAGTAATACTACTCAACGATGAGAGGTGTGAACGTGCCTTCGATAAGATCCTCAGCCTGTATACATACTACAAGCTGAGTGGACTGGAGTCTATCATCCTAATGCAATAATACTGACAGATTCTTGACAGCACCAAGCTGGCTTTCTTTTTCCAAATGATCCTCTGCAATTTTTCCTTCAACAGGAGAGAATATGCTTTTTTTCTTCGTTATCTGTTGAAGATGCGCTTTATTATCATCAGAGAATATTTCGGGCGGTGAGGAAAGCAGGCCTTGAATGAATTTTGGGTCCGCATTCCTGGCAAGATCCGGATGGATGTTATCATGCAAGTGCAAATAAAGCTTGCATAAGTTCATTAATGTTTTTACCGATAAATCATAGATGACAAGACCAATGACACCACCTGTTGCCGCTCCCACCAGCGTTCCCAATGCCTCAAATACCTTGGCAAAAGCCCGTTCCAGAGTGGCATCAACAACCATATTAGAGGCAAAATAGCCCAGGTATTGTCCAGCATCTCCCAGAATGACGGTCATGGCAAAATCGGTTACCTTGGTCACGCCTAGCTTTGGGCCGACCGCGCCATTGGTCTGGCCAATTGCGTAACCAATGACATACCCTGCGCCATAGCCAGGAGCTGCACCAATCAGTCCGCCAAGTGTTGCCATACCTATTGTGACAGGCGAAAAGATTTTTTTGGGCTGATCATTGTTCAAGGTATCGATAATTGAACCGGTTTCCTTGCGTATCTTGCGGATGACCGGATCTATACATATTTGCTGTTTGATTTCAGGTAACTCAAACTCCAGAGGTTTGCTATCATCATCTTTCGCATCGAGGACCTTTTCTTTTTCTGATTTATGTTCCTGATGCTGGTCTTCAGGCAGTCTCTCTTCATCGGAAATACCTTCCGAAGACCTGGATGGCAGTTTGATGACATTCACTTCCTTTCTGTTAATTTCAAATTCAAGTTCAGTCACATTCTTGCTGTCAGTGATGAATGTTTCGTAAGCTGAGAGACACGCAACCTTGACGGAATTATCAAGTTCATTGTGATCTTTTATATTCAATGCTTCACAGCATAGATCATACAGTACGGAATTGCCGCGCGGAGAACGTGCTTTGTAAGTAGCTGCTATCGATTGCATAACATAGATCAGCATACCCATTTTAATTCGCTGCCTGCGGCTGAGGAAATGCTTGTCAAGTTCTTCATCGGACTGAGCGGGTGTGATTCTATTCACCACCTTGCACAATGCTGTCACCAGCCGGGCAAGCTGATCTCTTTCAGGATTGCTGGATTTTGCACGTTTTCTGCATTCCTTGTTATAATCCTTCGGCAGCGAAACCATTTTTTCGTCAATGGCGCTTTCGGTCGGTATCGCTTTAAGCAATTTTTTTGCATCGCCGTCAATATACTTGTAAACCGCCCTGATATTTTCAAATACCTGTGTATTAACAGTATCTTCATTCAAATCTTTGGCATGCAGCTTTTCTGCGAATTGATGCGGATATTTATCGAATGCGCAATTATAAAATCTATTTAAATAATAGGGCTTGTGTTTATCATCAATGACATTCGTTTGGGTAATACCCAGTTCACTTAATAAGGCGTCATAACAATTACTGCCAGAATTGAACAGCCATCCCTTGGCAAATGACGGATTCAGCATTCTATATTTGGTCGCAATACTCTCAATGCAGAACAGGTATGCACCGAGGAGGATTTCTTTCAGTTCAGTTTCGGATGGTTTGGGTTCGACCGTCTCATCAAGCGATTTCACCCATTCACCAGCGGCTTCGAGAATATCGAGGAGCTGCAATCGGAGGGGGTTGGGCTGTTCTTTTTTTTCTTTTTTCTTTTCAAGATAATGCGATCTGACGCGGCTGATTCCATCAAGCAAATCTTGCAGCGTTGGGACAGTGTACCCCATATTGACTCCTTACCTTAGTTTGGTAGATATGCCCTGGTACCGTTAAGTTCTTGGCCATTGTATTAATTCAAAATTATTACAATATCTTAAATTGCTTAAGATATTCTTAACAAAATCTTCGTATTCAAGTGCGCATGCAACAAACCAAACTTTCACAAGGGTCGAATAGTATCACCAACCGTGAGATTAGCAATCAAAAAATCATGCAGAAACAGCGGTCATAATGTGTAGCACTTCTTGTCAAAATACCTTACAATCCCCTCTCAAAAAAACGGTATAAAAATGAATCTGTCACTATTGTCCTTCTCCAATAAAATCCCTGGCCTTGCCTGTATTGCCATTCTTGCCACCGTCAGTTATGTCATTGCCAGTCTTCCCATAATGGCGACGACCGGCATCAGTTCACTGGTGATTGCAATCATTCTGGGAATCATTTTTGGTAATGCATGGCATCATCCAGTTTCATGGTCACCTGGCATTCAGTTTTCTGCCAAACGTCTGCTAAGAATTGCCATTGTCTTATATGGCTTCAAGGTCAGCTTTCAACAAATTGCATCTGTTGGTTTTGAAGCTTTGTTGATTGATATTCTGATGGTCTCCTTCACACTCCTGGCAGGATACTTTGCCGGCAGAAAGTTATTGCGGCTTGATCATGATTTATCTTTATTGATTAGCGTAGGCGCAGCCATATGCGGTGCGGCTGCGGTACTGGCAGTTGAAGACATTCTGAAAAGTGAGCCGTACAAGGCCGCTGTCGCCGTCGGAACTGTGGTGTTATTCGGCACCGCCTCCATGTTTATTTATCCGGCCTTGCAGCATGCGGGATTATTCGGATTCAGTGACAATCAATTTGGCATTTTCGCTGGAGCCAGTGTGCATGAAGTCGCCCAGGCTCTCGTCGCTGGAACCAACATCAGCAGTGAAGCGGGAAAAATTGCTGTCATTGTTAAAATGATGCGGGTGCTACTGCTTGTCCCTGTATTATTTATTCTATCCTTCATGAGTAACAAAGGTGACACCAAGAGCATTGATAAAAAAACCAGCATCACCATCCCCTGGTTTGCCATCGGCTTTGTGGCAGTCATTGGATTTAATTCATTGCATGTCCTGCCCTCCGTATTGGTTGACTACATCAATCAGTTTGATGTGATTTTACTCACCATGGCCATGGGTGCGATTGGCATTGAAACCAAAGCCAGCAAAATCAGAAAAGTCGGGCTGAATCCGCTTTATCTCTCCTGTCTGTTGTTTTTATGGCTGCTGGGCAGTGCGTTTCTGCTGGTAAAAGTGATATGAATAATTAGCGAGAGAATTCAAATTCAAAATTGATCCATTTTTAGATATTGATCCAATATTCGAAACCTGAACTACGTGCTAAAATCGCATCAACTAACAATGAGGTATTGGTTATGAAAAATGGATGGAAGCAGGCTGCTTATTCAGTGTTATTTTTTTTCGGTCTATTGCTGACATTTCAAGCCGAAGCCCTGAACAGTAACAAGGCTTACATTACCCCTCAGGCATTCAAGGACCTGTACTTTGAATTCACAGGCAGAGGCGACAAAGACTTCCCCAAAGGAAAAGTCAACATTTCGCAGCTGCTTTATAATGCCGAACTCGCCAAAAACGCAGACCTGACACAAGCTGATGCACCTCTTGTCATGTTCATCAATTCCACTCTTTATATTTATGACAATAATGGGAAGCGGCAGCTTGCATTTTTAATGCGTACCGCACCAAATTCTGGTTTTACCGAAATGACAGCCATCTCGCACATTGGACCTGCATTGGCCTACCTTGTGAAAGCGAAAGAGTATGGAAGCGATGCCTGGAAAAGCGGTCTTGAAAATCTGTTAAAAGACATCAAGGCAGTCAGAACCGTGAATGCGCAGACAACAGATAATTGGCTGACAAAAATCAATTCGCCGTTATGGAAGCGCTATTTGCCAGCCATTCATAACATGGTGGATTACGCCTGTTCAATGTCTGGCAGTTATATCAATGATGTCCTGAGTGGAAAAAAAGAATTTACCATGACATCCCTGCAAAAGGATTTTCTTGAAGGCAGCAAGGATTATCCGATTCCTTACAACGATATCATGGTCGCTACTTTTATGCTGACAGCCTACCAGAGTACGATTGAAATTCATGAGCAGGTTGAAAAGCTGAATATCAACTGGGCAAAAGCCAAAGTTATCATCCGCTTTGTGGCTGGCAGCAATGTCACTGCCGGAGTCAGTGCCGGAAGCAATTGGCTGGTGCCATTTGTCAAGGCTTTGTCAAACAACACGTTGCCGGATGACCGAATTTTTATTGCGCCTTATGCCGACGTTAAACCAACATTAGGCCATAGCGACATGAGCAAGGAAGATTTCACTTATTACGATCGTATATGGACGTCGGTGTACAATCGCACACACGTTGCCAACGATGTGTTTACTACTATTCCAAGCATTAAAATCCCTGAGCGACCGCCCATTCCAGGGGATTATTCCTACTCCAAGGCCTCTGACATCATGGATTTTCTGATGCGCCTGAAATATTCACTGTCCATGCCAACAGAAATGCTTTCCAACACGGTGGCTTTTTGGGTTTCAGGCGAGCTCGCTGCCAAACGCTGGGACATCAGCAAAGTGGTCATTCCCGGATTGACAACAGGCTTACCGGAAGGCATCCGTACCTACCCTCAGCATAATCCTGATATAAAATAGCCATGAGGAAATTACTGCCGGTTTTATTTTTGCTATGGCTGGTATGCGGGAATGCCGAAGGCACGAACGTGCTTGAACCGTATCAATATCTGCATACATCCGGCGCAAGAGACATTACACCATTTGAATTAGCCGGCACGCATTACATCGCAGTTTCCCAACTGGCTGAGGATGTTGCCGGCCTGCCGGCTAACATGAATGGAGGCAATGCCGATGTGCCAGTTGTCATATACCAGTGGCAAAAAGGCAAGTATGTGGAATATCAGCGCATTCCCAGCCATGGCAATGAGGGCGCGGAATTCTTCACGATTGACGGGCGGGCGTTTCTTGCTGTCGCATCCATCGAATCCGGGCCTGTGCCGCCGTTTAACCTTCATACCTACTCCATGATCTATGAATGGGACGGCAAGCGTTTCTATCCATTCCAACAGTTTTTTGCCTATGCATCCAAGAACTGGAAATTTTTTACTATTGGGAAGCGGCATTTTCTCGCATTGGCCAACGGCGTGATACCGCCTGGCTCAAATAATCAATCTGACACCACATCGACAATATTCGAATGGAATGGCAGGAAATTCGAGAAATTCCAGTCTTTCCCAACCAAATGGGCTTATAGCTTCAGTTTTTTCACTATCGATGGCGTCCATTATCTTGGATTGACCGATCATTTGCGGTCGTCCAATCTCTATCGCTGGGAAAGCGGCAAGTTTGTGCTGTTTCAAAGCTTTAATCAGCCAGGCGGACGGGCCTTCCGGTATTTTGAAATTGAAGGAAAACATTACCTGGCTTTCGCCGATATCAGCGGTCCTTCCAGAATATATCGATGGAGTGGCAAGCAGTTTGATCCCTATCAGACATTGAATGAATCCGGCGGAAGAAATTTCACTTTCTTTGAAATCGGAAAAAACAAATATTTATTTCAAAACCGATTTATCACCGGCCCGCGCACCAATCCTGAAACCGTCCTATCGTCGCCACTGTATATCTGGAAAAACCATCAATTCGAAACTCTCCAGTCGCTTACCACCCATGGGGGCGTGAATTCAGCAGTCATCCAGACAGGCGGAAACTGGTATCTGGCACTTGCGAACAGTCTCGCGGCAGATCAAAAATTCCGGGTAGATAGTGTGATATACAAGATTAATCCATTGCCCTGAATTGCGGTAATCACGCTGCTCGCATTCACTACCTGGAAAAATCAGTCTGCTGCCATGCTGTCATGCCACCATCCAGTGACTTAACCAGCTTGAACCCGGAATTTACCAGCAGTTGAAGTGCGCGCATGCTGCGGCCACCCGATGTGCAATACGTCACTATCAATTTGTCGGGATCAAGTTCATGCAGTCGATCCGCCAGCTCATCAGAAGGAATTAACCTGCCGCCAATATTGAAAGCCTGGTGCTTTTCCTGCGTTCTTACGTCAATCAGTTGGATATCCTCATTATTTTTTAACTTTTCATTGAGCTCTTGAGGAGTAATAATGTATTCATTCATCCTGGACTTGACCCTCATGCATGTGTTGTGTTTTTGAAGCAGGTCGATATTACGATAATGTACACATAAATCGCAATCAGGATTTTGAGGCAGTCTGAATAATCGAAAATCCAGCGTCCTGATATCCACTGCCAATACCTTGCCGGCAAGCGGCTCTCCATCCTGAAGAACCCATTTAATGATTTCTGAAGCCTGAATCATACCGAGCAATCCCGGCAGCACACCCAGCACGCCACCATCTTCACAATTTAACACTTCCTCATCTCGGCATTCAGGAAACAGACAGCGCAGGCACGGGCCCTGTTTTCCATTAAACATCGTGCACTGTCCCTGGTATTGCGAAATACTTGCTGATACCAGCGGTTTGTTGAGCCTGAAACACATATCATTGAGCAGATAACGTGAAGAAAAATTATCGGTACAATCAGCGATAATGTCATATGCCGCGATGATTTCACTTGCATTGTCCACAGTTAAGCGCAAAGGATATGAAATAACCTGCACATCCGGATTCAACTCTGTCAATTGTGCTTGCGCTGTTGTTGCTTTCGGCATACCCACATGATGACCGCGATACAAAAGCTGTCTATGCAAATTTTCCAGCTCAATCCTGTCATCATCAACGATGCCCAGCGTTCCTATTCCCGCTGCCGACAAATACGACAGCAATGGTGACCCCAAACCTCCGGCGCCAACACACAATACTTTTGCATGCTTGAGCTTCAATTGACCGCTTACACCTATATTCTGTAATTTGATTTGTTGCGTATACCGCTTTACTTCTTCAAGAGTCAAATCATCACATAAGATCGTCATTGTCTTGTGTCCATGCCCGCTAAAAATTCACATGCTGCCTGCACCGGATCATCTGCCTGTGTAATTGCAGAAATCATCGCAATACCATTCACACGTGTCTGCTGGATATCTTTTATATTTCCCCGATTAATCCCACCAATCGCAACCACCGCATATTGACTCAATGTCTTCGTCCAACGCTGCAAATTATTTACTCCCTGCGGAGGAAATGGCATTAATTTGCTGGTGGTTGCGTAGACTGGACCACAGGCAATATAGGAAGGACGGCAGGCATGTGCCCGTGCTACTTCGTAATAGCAATGTGTACTGATCCCCAGACGTAATCCAGCCGTGCGGATAGCACGCAGATCTGCGCTTTGCAAATCCTCCTGACCAAGATGCACTCCATAAGCCTGATGCGCAATAGCAAGCTCCCAGTAATCATTGATAAACAGGCGTGCCTGATATTGCCTGGCAAAATCTATCGCTTGTCGGATTTCTTTTTCAAGGGCATAGCCATTCAGGTCTTTGATACGCAACTGAACAGTATTGATTCCGGCGGGCAATAACCTTCTCAACCATTCGCCGTTATCAACAACAGGATACAGCCCCAATTTTTCAGGTCCGCAATCAGGATAGGGCTGGGGCGTTTCAAGCACTGGGTTATGCGCCAGATAAGGCAAATCGATCCCATCCTCAGGCCACCCTTCGTGGCAGAGGAATGCTGTTTTCATATCCCAATGCCATGCAAGCCGTATCGCTTTGCTGACATACATTCTGGCAATCACGATAGCGTCTTTCAATTCATAGCCTGAAGCAAGACAAGCCGTCACTGCCGCTGAAAATGTACATCCAGTCCCGCGATAATTTTTTGCCTCATAACGCTGGCCTGATAACCAGAATGATTCTTTTCCATTTGTCCAGAAATCATGGCAAGCATTTTCCTGATCAAGATGCCCGCCTTTAATGTATACACTTCGCAGCCCGAGAGAAAGCAGCTGCCTCGCGGCTGCTTCCATATCGGACAAGGAGCTGATCCTGCGATTCAGCAGCATTTCACATTCAGGTATATTTGGCGTGAATAAACTGACATACGGAAACAGCGTTGCAAGACGAGCAATATATTCGCCTGGCTCGGCAGCAAAAAGACGTTTGCCGGATGAAGCAATCATGACTGGATCCAGTATTACCGAGTCGGCATACTGTTTCAGAAAGTTGACAATCGACGCAAGTGCATCACTGCTGCCAAGCATTCCGATTTTGATTGCATTTGGAGGAAAATCATTTTGCAGCACATCAATTTGCTCAGCTATCGTTTCAAATTGCGGATAATGTACGCTGGCTTCATGGGTGTTTTGCGCGGTGATCGCGGTGACGACAGAACAGCCATGCACTCCAAGAGCACGAAACGTCTGTAAATCAGCCTGAATACCTGCTCCACCGCTTGAGTCTGATCCCGCTATCGTCCAGACAATTGCTTTACTCATCACATCACCTCCATGCTTCTTCAGCCGGCAATCCTGGACGCCTGATGCCAGAATGGTGTATCCGTCAATGGAGTGCTTGGACAGGCAACATGCCGTTCAAGCATCATGCCGGCTTCGTAAGCATCCCTACCGGCTTTTACTGCATGCTGAAATGCACGCGCCATCTGGATCGGGTTCTTTGCTAATGATACTGCTGTATTCAGCAATACGGCATCAAATCCCATCTCCATAGCCTGGGCTGCGTGTGACGGCTTCCCGATTCCGGCATCCACAATAAGCGTTATCTTGTCCAGGCGCGTACGCAGTGTTTCCAATGCGAATGGATTGATAATTCCCTTGCCGGAACCAATCGGCGCAGCCCAGGGCATCAATATTCGGCACCCGCAATCAATCAGACGCTGGCACAAAATCAAATCATCCGTACAATATGGAAATACCTCAAAACCATTTTGTATCAGCCTTCTGGCCGCTTTTACGAGTTCAAATGGATCAGGCTGCAGATTATATTCATCCCCAATGACTTCAAGCTTGATCCAATTGGTTGCGAACATTTCACGTGCCATTTCAGCCGTTGTCACAGCGTCATCTGCATCACGGCATCCCGCTGTGTTCGGCAGCAAATGACAATTCAATTTTTTTACGTATTCCCAGAAAGCATTGCGTTCATTAGTGCGGGAAATTTGCCGGCGCAAAGAAACCGTAATCACCTCTGCGCCTGACGTCAAAATTGAATCATGCATGCACTGCAAAGACGGATACTGGGCCGTTCCCAGCAATAGCCTGCTCGATAATTCTTTATCGCCTAGTTTCCACATATACCCTCCTGCGTCTCAACAAATCATTTTATCGAGCGTACCGGTTATCCGCCCTGCATGGGGGTCACGATCTCGATATGATCTCCGTTATTCGGTTCAATTACCGAATATTGATTCCTGGGAACAAAGATACGATTGATCGCCACAGCAAAACATCCGTGATTCAAGCCGTTATTATGTAATATTTCCGCCAATGTCATTCTTTGCTCCAGTTGCATGAGTCTTGAGTTGAAATAAATATGTATCATATGAACTCCCATAATTGCGGATAGCGCAGTGCTGTCCATCCCAAATCGAGCCATCGTGATATTTCCACTGCCAATGTCGGAGCAATCAGAAACCCATGGCGGTACAAACCATTGACCGCGATCAGATTGTCTCTGCGTTTAATCTTCGGCAAGTGATCAGCCAGGACTGGCCGGCAGTGCGTAATTGTCTTGATAATGCGAGCTTCGGCGAATCCGGGATGGACATAATATGCAGCAGTTAATAACTCAAGCGCCGTGCGAACAGATATTTCGCTATAATCCTCCGCATAGATTTCACTTGCGCCTATCAGGTAAACATTGCCCGGTCTGGGAGCGATATATAAATTATAACGTGGATGCATAAATCTCACTGGCCGATTAATATTCACATCAGCAGCATGTAACCAGATCAATTCGCCGCGAACAGCATGCAAATTGTCAAACTCTTCCTTGGCGGCCAGTCCTCGACAGTCAAATATCATATCAAACATGTAAACCTGATCACCTGCTTTAATTCCAGAGATTGAAATTTCTTCAACATGCATATCAAACAGGCTCACGCCTTGAGTTCGCAAATATTGATTTATTGCCAACATGACAGCCTGGTTATCAATCTGCCCCTCCATTGGGAAAAAATAGGCTTCATTGAATTTGCCCAGTTCCGGCTCAAGACCGGCAAGCTCGCGCTGGTTCAATCTGACATATTTTTTTTCGCTCGCATCTATGTTGTTATCCTGAGTAATATCAGGATGACGCCGCACTCCATCCGCATTGAACTTGTAATCGATCATTTCCACAGCACGCAGCAAATCGGCCCGCTCGCCGGGATGCGCCACCATGAGACTGCCCGAAAATTTATGAAATATAGTTTCGTCCAGATGTTTCAGAATCTGTGGCCAGTAATAAAGCGCATCCGACCCCAGCTGATAAATCACATGCCCGCATTTATCCAGTTCTGTGACTGGTGCAAGCAGTCCGGCTGCAGACATACTGCAATTCGATCTGCTCTTTCCCCAGCCATGATCAAACAAACTGATCTCGTGGCCGGCATTGTTAAGTTCTAATGCGAGCAATTGTCCCATAATGCCTGCGCCGACGATTCCGACTTTCACGCTTTCACCTGATTCGCATGTTGACGAATTTCCTGTGAAATTTGCATGGAGCAGAATTTGGGTCCGCACATTGAGCAAAAATGCGCAACTTTCGCGGACTCCTGTGGCAATGTCTCATCGTGATATGCACGTGCTGTATCAGGGTCCAGCGATAAATTAAACTGATCTTCCCAGCGGAATTCAAATCTTGCCTTCGACAACATATCATCACGATGCCGCGCTGCCGGATGTTCTTTCGCCAGATCTGCGGCATGAGCTGCAATCTTGTAGGCAATAATTCCCTGCTTGACATCATGTTTGTCCGGCAAGCCAAGATGTTCCTTGGGTGTCACGTAACATAATAACGCTACGCCATACCATCCCATCATGGCAGCGCCAATCGCGCTGGTGATATGGTCATAGGCAGGCGCGATATCGGTTGTTAATGGCCCTAATGTATAAAACGGTGCTTCATGACAATACTGCAATTGCTTGTCCATGTTCTCTCTAAGCAGATTCATGGCAACATGGCCAGGGCCTTCGATCATTACCTGCACATCATGTTTCCAGGCCAGTTGTGTTAATTCGCCCAAAGTCTTGAGTTCGCCAAATTGCGCCTCATCATTTGCGTCAGCGGTTGATCCAGGACGCAATCCATCACCTAGCGAAAAGCTGACATCATAGGTACGCATGATTTCACATATTTCCTCAAAATGCGTATAAAGAAAATTTTCCTGATGATGCGCAAGACACCATTTCGCCATAATGGAACCGCCGCGAGAGACTATTCCCGTTACACGCTTTGTAGTCATGGGGATATAACGCAGCAACACACCAGCATGGATTGTAAAGTAATCAACACCTTGTTCTGCCTGTTCAACCAAAGTATCACGGAAGATATCCCAGGTGATATCTTCAACAACGCCGCCGACTTTTTCCAAAGCCTGATAAATTGGCACGGTTCCAATCGGAACAGGGGAATTGCGAATAATATAATCCCGCGTTGTGTGAATATTTTTTCCGGTAGAAAGATCCATCACTGTGTCAGCGCCCCAGCGTATGGCCCATATCAGTTTTTCGACTTCTTCATCGATGGATGAGCTAACTGGCGAATTCCCGATATTGGCATTTACCTTGACGAGAAATTCACGTCCTATCACCATTGGTTCAAGTTCGGGATGATTGATATTCGCCGGGATGATCGCCCGGCCATGCGCGATCTCATTACGCACAAATTCCGGGGTAATCATGCACTTGTAACGGCCTTGCTCCAGCCTGTTCTGATTTTCCCGAATTGCAGCAAATTCCATTTCCGGTGTGATGATACCGCGCCTTGCGTAATGCAATTGCGTAATGTTGCGCCCTTGTCTGGCCCGCTTCGGAATACGCCGTAAACTATCAGGACAACCATGCAGCAGTTTTACGTTTTCCTTATACCCATTATCCAGACACGAAATTTTCCTTCCCCCGTAAGCTTCCGTGTCATCGCGTTTTTTAATCCAGTCAGCGCGTATCTCCGGCAATCCGTTATTGATATCGATATGAATGCCAGGGCTTGTATACGGACCTGAAGTATCATACACATCTACCCTTTCACCATTGGTTAACGTGATTTCGCGCATAGGAACATAAATATCAGAATAAAGCCGTCCTGGGACATAGATTTTTTTAGACCCGGGAAGTGGTTGTCTGAGCTGGTTTTCGATTTGCATCATGCACTCCTTTTAGAGAGTGCCCGCAAGCATTCGCTGGACGCTCTCTCTGTTATCAATCTGCACAGCAGGAGCATGCAAGGAAAAATGCGAAAAATCTGGGTACTTCACATTCCCTACGCAGGCCCTAGCCTGATCAGGTTCAAAGGGTTGAACAAATGTTCTCTCAGCCGCATTTACGGCACCCCTAGTGATTCAGAGCGCATTTAAGCATAAATTATTTTTATTTTCTAGTTCTGTTATTCATTGCCTGATACACAATCAACATCAAAACACACATGAGAAAATAGATCGCCGGCAGCAAAAATCGTTGTATCGCAAAATATCCGACACCAAGCACAATGATGGTTGTAAAACCCATGTTGATAAAATTCATGACTGCTGATCCATGCGCTTTGTCTGTCACCTGGCTCATGGCTATGGAAGATACATTTGCGAGAATGAAGCATAGCCCAAAGTTGATAATGATCGCTGGCAAAAATAATGAAATGATTATTGAATAATGCAGCAGCAGCAAACCTATCATTAATACAACCCCGGCGATAGTAATTAAAATGCCTGAACGTATGCAGACAGTTAATGAACATTTTTTGGAAAACCATGCCGAACATAATGATCCCAATAACATGCCGACAGGAGGCAACAAGTTTGCAAGCCCATATTGTGAACTGCTCATCCCTGACAAATTAATGGCAAGAAATGGCGCCAGTGTTGCAAATACATAAACATACGTCGAACATATTCCCATGAGCAAGCCGCCAGATAGTAATGTCTGGTTCCTGAACTGACTGGTGTAGCTATGGATCAAATGATTGAACTTTAGCGCTTGCAAATCCAGTCTGTTGCTGGTTTCAGGAAGCCGGATTGCCAGCATAAGCAAAAGACTTCCATAAATTGCCAACGCATAAAAGCAGCTCGTCCAGCCAAAATGCATGTTTAAACTGCCTCCGATTGCAACAGCGAGTCCCGGCGTGACAGCAAATGCCAGCATGAGATATGCAATTTTTTGGCTCGCTATTTTCGGTTCATAGCATTCATTAATCAGTGTGAACGTCATTTTCAATCCGACACCTGAACCTAGTGCCAAAAAGAACCGTCCTGCCACGAGGAGTACGTATTGATGAATGATTCCCGCGAGTATACAGACAAGACAGCTCACAATTTGCAGTGTAATGCCTGCATAGATGGCTGGTTTACGCCCAAACCGGTTGGCAATCGGGCCATATAGCAGTTGTCCAAGGGCGTATCCGATCAGGAACAGGGTCAGCGTTAGCTGAGCTTCTGCATCGGTAATAAGAAAATAATGTGCTATATCCGGCAACGCTGGCGTAAACAATACGGCATTGACAGATGCAAATGAAATCATGAGCACCAAAGTTAAATATGGCAAACGTATCAATTCTTGTTGCATGTTACACACTCCTCTAGCAAATATTGAAGAAATTATATTTGTTGACCAATATATTAACAATGATATAATTTGTTAAACATTATTAACAATTTTGCAATAATATGAGCAAACTCGAACAAATTACTGCTTTTATTCATGTGGTCGAAGAAAATGGATTTGTATCTGCTGCGAAAAAGCTGAATCTGTCGACGGCTGCAGTGAGCAGGCAAGTCACAACGCTGGAAGCCTCGCTAGGCGTACAATTGTTGAAGCGCACCACCCGACAAGTCACGCTGACCGAAATCGGTCTGCAATATTATCAGCACTGCAAAAATGTACTATCTGAGCTTACAGAAGCTGAAAATGCAATTGCAGGCAGCCAGCAAGAAGCGTCAGGGATTCTGAATGTCACCAGCAATCGCTATTTTGCCATGCACCATATCATCCCGCGCTTGCCGGGATTCATGGCGGCAAATCCTCATCTCCGCATCAAACTTGAAATTGCCGAACGCTTTCCTGATCTCGCCCAGGAAGGCATCGATATTCTATTCGGTGTGACGGTTGAAGGACCGCCTGGACTGGTTAGACGCAGAATCGCGACAACGCAATATCTCTTGTGCGCCTCACCAGCCTATCTCGAAAAACATGGCATCCCCAAAACTCCAGCAGATCTCAGCCGGCATCTCTACATAACACATAGCATGCGCAAGCCTATGGATGTTTTAACCTTCAGGGATGACAAGGAAATTTACCTTGAACCTGCCCTTTGGTTGAATGACACACGGGCAATGCGTGAGTGTGCCATTTTGGGTATGGGCATCATAAAACTGCATGATTACGAAGTAGCTGATGCCATACACAGCCAGCATTTGGTGGAAGTCTTGCCTGAATTTCGCGGGCCGACTTATCCTGTGTATCTTTATTATCAGCAAAGCCGGTATTTGCTGCCCAAAATACGCAGATTCATTGATTTTTATCTCTCCTGACTTTCAGGGAAATGCCAAATTAATTCAGAGGAAAGATACAGGCATCAGCCAGACTGACGCTGTGGGAGGGCACTCCATTTCAGCAGCTGATTAAAAATGGCAGTAATGATTGCGTTTAATAGTAAATATATGACGCCAGCAATAATATAAAACTGTACTATCTGATATCCTTCACTCATCAACTGCTGCGTGACACCCATTAAATCAAGCAAGGTGATGGTGCTTGCTAATGAGGTGCCTTTTAATACCATGATGACTTCATTTGAGTAAGCTGGCAGCGCAATCCTGAATGCGCGCGGAAATATTATTCTCCGAAATGCCAGCCATTTTCCCATGCCTATTGCTTCGCACGCAGCAATTTCGTTTTTGGGAACGGATTGGATAGCGCCTTGCAACAAAATGCTGGTGTAACAGGCTGAGTTGATTGAGAGCGCTATAATGGCGCAGCCCATGGGCTCACGCAAGACTATCCACAACCATGTGTCCCGTATCCATTCAAACTGTCCCGCGCCGTAATAGATCAGAAATAATTGCACCAAGAGCGGCGTGCCGCGAATGAAAAATACAATAAATCCAGCGCATTTTCTCACCAGCAAAAAACCTGACAGACTGCACATGGTGATGAGAATCGCGAGCACCAATCCTATGCTGACAGATGCAAGCATGAGTATCAGGGTAACCGACAGTCCGCTCGCTAATTGTGGCAGGTAAGACAGGATATTTATCATGTGTGCACGTACCTGTTAGAGCGGTTGGTGAAATAGTTAATCACTTTTTGCGAAATACTTGTAATGAACAGGTAAATCACAGCCGCAATCAGATAAAAAGTAAATGGCTGATGCGTCGTACTGGCTGCGGTCTTCGCCTGGTTCATCATGTCTGTTAAACCAATCAGGGTCACGATGGCTGTATCTTTCAGTAAGACCAGCCATAAATTCCCGAGTCCGGGAATCGCATGCCGCCATGCCTGGGGGAGCTGTACACGGCTGAACAGCTGCCAATTGCTAAACCCCATGGCTCTGCCAGCCTCAATCTGGCCATGATCAATTGCCAAAAATGCACCGCGGAAAACCTGGGATGCATAAGATCCAAAAATCAGTCCCAATGCAATGACACCGGCCGCAAATGCACTGACTTCGATATAACGTTGGAAAATACTTTTGAGTATAGCGGTGATACCAAAATATATAAAAAACAAGACCAGCAATTCCGGCAAGCCGCGAACAATAAATATAATGCTTGCCGCTGGATACCGCAGCCAGGGCGACGGGATAGACTCCAGCAACGCACCAATCAGCCCAATCACCATGCCAAACGCCGCCGCGCAAAGGGCAAGCTTGATGGTAACTATCGTACCAAGCAAAATTTGCAATATAAACCCGTCAATTTGCATAGCGATACTCGAACTGCCGCCCCTGGTTAATTAGCAAAATATTTTTTAACGATTTTGTCATAGGTACCATTTGCCTTGATCGCAGCTAACGCCTTGTTCAGCGCATTCAGCAAATCGGTTGCATTTTTGTTCACAGCAATGCCATAACCGGAACCAAAATATTGATGATCTACAATTGGCTTATCAACAATACCGTACTGCTTGCTGTTGTCATTTTGCTTCAGCCAGGCAAGCGCAATGGGAGTATCCGCGAGAACAATATCAACACGTCCTGATATCAGGTCCAGAAATGCATCTTGTATGCTTGCATAGGATTTGATTGACACTTTGCCGGCATACTTATCCTGAATGTATTTTTCAAATGTTGAGCTTTGCTGAACACCGATGGTCTTACCAGCCAGATCCGCCAGCATGTATTTTTTGGATGATAAAGCCACAAAGCTGCCGCTCGGCTCGTAATATGAATTGGTAAACGACACCTGTTTTTCACGCTCTGCGGTCACTCCTAGCGCTGAAATCAAGGCATCAAATTTTCCCAGCTGAAGGCTGGGAATGAGGCTGTTAAAAGATTGATTGCTAAACGTGCATTGCGCTTTCATTTGCTGACAAAGCGCATTGGCAATATCAATGTCGAAACCCTTGATCTGTCCGGATTCATCGATGTATTCAAACGGAGGATATGTTGCTTCGGTTGCAAATCGGATCTGGGATATTGGCGCTGCAAAAAGTGTATTTGTTACTATCAATAACATCGCCAGCGCAAGTGTCTTTATTATTTTCATTTTATTTCCCGCCATATATAAGTCAGTTATGCCTGTGAAAAGTGAGTCAGATTTAATGCTGCATTGCTTCGAGGAAGCGTCGAAACCTGGGTGTCTGCGGATTACTAAACATTGTCTTTGTCTCGCCTTGTTCGACAATCCTGCCTGCATCCAGAAAAATAGACTGGTTTGCGACACGGCGGGCAAAACCCAACTCATGGGTCGCAACCAGCATGGTCATGCCCTCATTAGCCAGCTGCTGCATGACATTTAATACTTCTCCAACCATTTCAGGATCGAGTGCCGACGTTGGCTCATCAAAAAGCATGATTTCGGGTTTCATCATCAGGGAACGAGCGATTGCCGCGCGCTGCTGCTGCCCGCCGGAAAGCTGTCCCGGATAACGATCAAGCTTGTCTGCCAGCCCAACCTTGGCTAAAAGCTTTTTTGCCTCTGCAATCGTGTCTCGCCTGTTTTGCTTGAGGACGTGTACTGGCGCTTCAATCAGATTTTCAAGCACCGTCATATGGGCCCAGAGATTGAACTGCTGAAATACCATACCCACTTTCTTGCGCAATTCGACAATCTCTTTATTACTCAAAACTGTTTTTTCACTGGCATTAAACCGCAGAACCTGGTTATCAATTTGTATGATGCCATCATCCGGAACTGTCAGCAGATTGATACATCGCAGCAGGGTACTTTTGCCTGAACCGCTGCTCCCCATCAATGCGACCACGTCTCCTTTGTTTGCAGTGAAGGAAACACCTTGTAAAACAGCATGTTCGTGAAATGATTTATATATGTCTTGTATTTGTAGTTTGTTCATGGTAGTGAATAATTATTCATTATGTTGAATATTTAATCACGCTGCGGTAAAATTGTCAATTATGTTTTTCAAAACACGACCACATGAAAAAACATTCTCTTCATAACAAACAAGGCAAATCCATTGAGGAAGCATTACGATCCATACTGTTGTCTGACACTGTCGGAACACAGGAAGAAATCAAGCTAGCGCTGGAAGACCTTGGGTATATAGTCAACCAGTCAAAAATATCCCGGGTACTGCATAAACTCGGCGCCGTGAAAGTCATGAATGAACACAAGCAAATTGTTTATACATTACCACTCGAACCAGCGCCCCCCGCTTCCAGAAACATACTTTCCCAATTAATCATCAACATAAGCATGAATGAAACCATGATTGTCATTCACACCAATCCTGGCTCTGCTTCATTGATTGGCAGACTGCTTGATCATAACCGGGAAGAATTACTGGTCCTCGGTACGGTCGCAGGCGACGACACAGTCTTTATCACACCTGTTTCAATCAAAAAAATCGAAAAAACACTTGATGCCATTCAGTCATTTTTAGCTGGAATGCGTTGAGTGACAATCGACATCGATGCATTTAAAATCAGCCAGCATAAATTCAAGCATTTACTATAAAGGCAAATTCCTGCATGAATACACAAAACACACAAAAAAGAATTATTGTTGGCGATGTTCTCAAGGAAGCATGGCGGCTGGTAAGCGGCTTAAAATGGCCAATTTTCTGGATCACGATTCTGCTGCCCGTCACTTTCTCAATCGTCATGTTCATACTGGCTATTTTCCTGATCAAGCAGTTTTTACTTCTGGCGGTCCCTCTCCTTATCCTCCTCTCCGGAGTCTCATTTTTTTTGATGTGGTGCATGCTTAGCATTGTTGTCATGCTCGGCGTCCGGCAGGCAATCGGTCTGCCAATTGATGTAAGACTTGTCTATTCGCAATGCATGCAGGTTAAAGGCAGCCTCTTGTCACTTTTTTTCATTTGGCTCGCATTCTTCGCCGTGTACGCATTTGTGAAGTATGTTTTTATTCCCGCGGGCATCATTGGACTGATTCTCAATATCGCATTATATCTGGTTTGTCTGTACGCAACCTTGCCGATTATTATTTTCGCCTTGCCGCTGATCATCACAAAGCGCGTTAGTATCCAGCAAGCTCTCGAGGAAGGTTACACCGTGATGAATCAATATTGGCTGGAAATTATTGCTTGTTATGTGCTCATGGCGATTATAGGATTTATCAGCGCCATCCCGCTTGGTATTGGCCTGATATGGACGATTCCCATGCACTACGCGATGCTGGGAATACTATTCAGAAATGCGTATGGTCTGAAAAGAAAGCCACAGAACATACAAGCGCCTGCTGAAGCCGGGACGTAATACTTACTCCTCTTCCCAACCCTCTCCTCCACAAAAACGTGGAAGAGAGGGAGCTTACCAGCCAGAACCGTGAACGCTTACAAAACAAATAAAATTAAAAAGTCGATATTGCCGCAAGCCGCTGATCAATCGCATAATCCGATGCAGAAGCACGATTTCTCACAGCAAGATAAAGTATGACAAGACTGAATATTCCTATGACCAGAAAATCCCAGCCGAATGGAATCACATTCTTACCGCCGAATGCCCCCAGATAAGAGATAAGAACCAGCCCAGACAAATATGGCGCTATCCACAAACCCGATTTGAGCCCCAGACCCGGCACAGTCAGACGTCCTCTGATACTTGCGATGATGAAAAAGAGTATGCCTATTGCCATGGCAACAGCCAGTTTGTAAATCGTCTCCCATCCACACCAGTAACTAAGCAGATTGCAGAAATAAAATGCAATTGGGCAAACAAGCCTGGCAGCCGGCAACCGGAACAAACGCTTTTCATTTGGCATTTCCAGGCGCATGCACAGCAGGGAGATAGGACCCATCGCATACGAAATCACCATGCCTGAGACCAAAAAGCTAACCATTGCCTGCCACCCTGGCAGCGGTAAAAAAAGTAGCATGCCTAGAACAAAATTCACCATGATCGCTGCAACCGGAAAATTCTGTTTGTTTAAATATTGCAGCCAGCGTGGCAGATAGCCGATCTGGCTCATCGCATACAGAATGCGTGCTGTGGAAGTGACATAGATAAGACCCGCACCCGATGGAGATACAACCGCATCTATATAAAGCAGCTTAACCAGCCAGACCAATCCTAACGCCGCTGCCAAACCGGCAAATGGCCCTACATCGCCTGTAAAACTGACTTGTTGCCAGCCGTTTGCCAGCGCACCAGAATTCAAGGCACCAATGAAAGCGACCTGCAAGCCAATGTACAGAATAAGACATCCAACAACTGATCCAACAATGGCTAACGGGATAGCTAGCGCCAGACGCTTTGTTTCGCCAGCCAATTCAACCCCATGCTTGAATCCGGTGAAAGCAAAAGCCACACCACCCGTGGCTACGGCAGTCAATATTGCCTGCCAGCCGGTGACCGAGAACATATTGGATATTCCACCAGTAAAGTTGGTGGTATTAAAGCTGGTTCTTATCAAGACGAGAACCGTTAACACGATTACAAATACCTTGAAAAGAAATAATATCAGGTTGAATCGCACCAGCCCCTTATAACTGGCGATATTAATAACACAGAAAGCAAGCATTAAGATGGTCGCCCAGAGATAGCCGAAGCCCGTCAATACGGGCACGCCATTTTCCAGGTGAATAAGAGAAGAAAAATATGTTGAGGCATACTGTAAAATAGCCTGCACTTCAATAGGCGCCATGGTTAATGCCGATAACCAGGCAATCCAGCTGACGATGAAACTGGTAAAGGTGCCATGGCTCATCTGCGGGATTTGCGCCGTACCGCCGGCAACCGGAAACAAGACGGATAATTCTGCGAATGTCAGGGCAATGACAGCTGTTGCGACACCCGCTATCAGCCATGCGATAATTGCAGCAGGCCCAGCAATCTTTGCAGCGTATAATGGTGCAAATAACCAGGCTGATCCCACCATCCCATTGATGCTTAGCATTAACAAACTGACAGGCGTGAATCGTCGGTTGAGCGTCATATAGAGTAGCTTCCCTTATGTAGTTAGCGCTGATGTGATGTCCTCTCAAACTGTATCAAAATTGCACCCAGTAATACAATCAATACGCCAATAGACTGCATGAGTGACATGGATTCGCCAAGAAAAAGCAACCCAACTACCACCGTGACAACTGGCTCCAGAGCAGACAAAATCGAAGCCTTGACTGGACTAATGTACTTTAATCCATCTAAAAGCAGCTGAATAGGCAAAGCGGTTGCAATCACTCCAATCGCACAGATATAAATCAATGCTGCGGGGGAGTGTGGAAAGACAAAACTGCCCGTGTAACAAGACAACACAAAAAAGATAAGGGTATTCCCGACACAGACAAGAAGAGCAAGCAGCCTGGAATCCAGGTTTTTTGTGGTGTGCTTGCTGCCATAAACATAGGCAGCAAAACAAATGGCAGCCACCATAGCAAGTACAATCCCAGCTGCATTCAGGGCATTTGTCCCATGCCCCTTTAAAAGAAGCAGTCCTGTCAAGACAGCGGCAAGCGCGGCAATCCCGATTTTATTCATTTTCCAGGTGCCAAAGAACCATGCAAACAGGGTGACAAATACCGGGAAGGAAAAAAAAATCACCATCGCAAGCCCTGTGCCAATATGTTTGCTTGCCAGAAAATAAAATGCGCTTCCCCCGCTATAGGTTAACGCTCCATAAACAAAAATGCCTGCCACTGATGCCGGCCGGATAATTTTACTGCGATCTTTATCCTTGAATAGCGCCATGCCCAGAGATATCCAGACGGTCGCCACCAGAAACCGCCAGAACAACATATTCTCTACTGTAAAATGCAGATAAAACAGTTTCGTCCCTAAAAACCCCATCAATCCAAACAACATTCCCGACAAAGCAACCAATAGGGTGCCTTTTTGTTGCGGATGCATAGAAGTACCGGCGTTTACATGGATAGCAGCAGTCTGGGTCATGGTAACTATTCTTCATTTATTATTAATCTGGGATATTGTTTTAATATATGCAACTCGTGTGAAGTGGTATCCACGATAAATTATGTCAATCATTGTATACAAACAACATATTGCTGAGCTATAGCTCAGCACGAATATTTCTCCTTCCCCCAGCCCCTTCCTCTGGATTGATGCAATATTCAAACATAAACTATGCATAACTGTTGTATGGAGCTTAGAAAATGTTCACCTTCTTTGGCGTTGCGCCGCTGGATAAAAATGAAAAACTGATTTCAAGAATCTTGTATTTTTGCGATCTTGATACACTCACCCAGGCAAGACAGGTCAGCAGATCCTGGCGGACTGCTGTCATCAACATGGTGACGCGCAAAAGGATTTTTACAAACACACTGCAAAAATGTGACTATTTTACCCGGATTTCCTTTACCGGATTCGACCTTGAAAGATTGAGCGGAGGATTAACGAATACCACATTCAAGATTGTGATTTCCAACCAGCCTTACGTGGCACGACTGCCGGGCAAACAAACCGATCTTTATATCAACCGGCAATCCGAATACGTGAACGCTAGCATTGCCACTCAATGCGGCATTAATGCTGAAATTGTTTATTACGATGTGGACAAAGGTTCGCAAATTACCGCTTTCCTGAAAAAACCCGTCTCAATGGATGCAGCCAGTATTCAGTCTGAAACCAACCTCAAGGCAGCTATACAAACTCTTTCCAGCATCCATCACTGCGGCAAGAAATTCGCGAATGATATCGATGTATTTGAGAGAAATGATATCATGCTGAGGATCATAGCTGGCAAATCAGGCAAAGCGTTGACTGACTATGAAAGCTTGCGTGAAGTAATGCAGAAAATAAGAAAGATCGTGTCGTCACTGAATATGCCCAAAACGGCATGTCATAATGATACCACCCCAACCAATTTTGTTTATTCAGAAGATCGAATGTATCTGATCGACTGGGAATATTCAGGGAATAATTATCCGATATGGGATCTGGTTTGCCTGGCCATGGAATCAAATTTCACGCCAGAGAAGAGAGAAGAAATGCTGAAAATGTATTATGGCAATCCCAGCCAGGAAATCAGAAATCTCTTTCAGGTCCTGATGCCCGTTTATGAATATTGGGTTGCTCTATGGTCTGGCGTCCAGATAGCAAACTCGAACGTGGTTGACGGCATTGAAGGATTAGCAGCGCTTGAGAGCTCCCGCCTGCAAGGCTGCCAGAAAACAATCCAGTCAGAGACATTTAAAAGCGCGCTCGAATCACTGGAATCCCTGACTGCGAATAAAGTTCAGTATACAGCCGACACCAATATTGAAGTCTTTGGCATATTTCCAAGTGAATTTCCTAAAGGAAACACTGATTCCAGAGCACCGGACAGCCGTCCAGATCATGCTCCGCCACATTACTAACTGCCTGGATAAAAACCCGATTAATAGAGAACGTTCATAAACTGTGTCAGAGCATACCTATGACAAATGAGCGACTGGATTGCAGGGATGCAATCCTTAGCTACAAGGATGTGGCGATTGGAGCGAAGCAGCCATAGGTATGCTCTGACACAGTTTATGAACGTTCTCCACTAAGGTGCTGCCGGCAAGACATTGACAAATACAACAGGAGCACGACAGCCGGCCATCGGCGGCTGTCTGTCCGATCAGTCTCCAAATGTAAATGTATAAACTTCCAAGCCGGGTCCCGAGGCTTTCACTTCCAGTATTCCTTCGTCACCTTTTTTTAAATTAACCACGGAATATAAGCGTTGCTGGCTGACTTCGATCTGGCCATTCGCTACGTCACTGCCGCTATCCGTGGTAATCGGTACGCCATTAAGAAATACTTTCACAGTTACTGCGTGTGCTGGCGCACCCATGACCATGTAAACTTTGCCAGCGGTAAAATTAAGCTTGATGGCTGCGCCAGGAGCGGCAGAGGTAATTTTCTCAGCTGCAATCATCCACTTGCCATTCAACGCCCATTGACTACTCCCCAGCTTGTCAGGATACGAATATGCCGTAGAAACATCCTTGCTGACCGTTTCGGGACTTGAAAAACGTTCCGCGCGGTGATAGCCAAGATAGGTTTCTGGCGTCTGTATTGCCATGTATGCTTCTTCAGGCCTGTTAGAGGCCACCTGGCCGCTCACGCCAAGCAAATAGCGGATATTATTCTCGGTAACATCATATTCGCCTTCACCAAAATGCACATACACGACATCACCATTCCTGTTAATCAGATAATGTGCCGGCCAGTATTCATTCCTGAAATTTTGCCAGGTCACGAATTGATTATCGAGGGCAACCGGATAGGTAATTCCATCCTGCTTTACAGCGTTTTTCACATTATTCAAATCGTGCTCAAACTGGAATTCCGGGCTATGCATGCCAATAATCTCAAAGCCCATATCATGATATTTTGCATACCATGACTTGAGATACGGCAATGTGCGAATACAGTTAATACACGAATAAGTCCAAAAATCGACTAGGACAACTTTGCCCCGCAAATCATTCCATGTTAACGGTGATGAGTTAATCCACGCATCAATACCGGCGATCGCTGGTGCGGGATAAGGATGTTCGATACCATTAACCAGCATTGCGGGCTTGGATTGTATCTGTGTCTGGGGAGTGGATTGTGTCAATGAGACCCCTGCTCCCGGAGCAAACATCAGGTAAAGAACCGTTATTATGATAATCAGGCCGAGCAATTGACGAAATAGCACCGTTCTGTCACGGATAAAAGCAAACTTGTTAATGATTCCGCGGCCAATCATCGCAATGAGAAACATTGGTGTTCCGGCGCCGATTGCAAAAGCCACCACCACCAGAATACTGTTGTAATTTGTATGCTGGATGATTACCTGGACAATCACCGCCGCTAAAATTGGTCCCGCGCAAGGTGTCCAGATGACGCCCACCAATCCTCCAAATATCAGTCCACCCCAAAAACCGCTTTGCGGGTTATTCGCAGCCTGCAATGAACTGCCAATTCTGGTCAGGCGTTGGGTGAACAAATTGAATTTCTCGGTCAGGTAGGTAGACAGCATCGTGATACCAAGCAGCAACAGAATCCCGAATGAAACATTTCTGATGGTATCTTCGCTCACGTGTGTGAGCTGAATAAGCGCCCGCGAAAAAAGAGTGACCACAGTAAACATGATGATAAAGCCGGCTACTATTCCCAGCGGCCTGGACTTGTTTCCTGTTAATGACCCGGAAAGAATGATAGGTAATATCGGTAAAATGCAAGGCGATATGATTAATGCAAAGCCCTCGAGAAACGCGAGGCCTATATTTAGCAAATCAATTTGCATACGTCCTGATTCCTTGACCTGTTTATTCAAAAGCCTCGCTGTATTATAGCGAAAATTCAGCCATTCAAACAGATATACATGGCAATGGTTTACCTGATGACTTCCTGGATATGCCTGATAAAATTCTCAATTTCATCTTCGGTCGTGTTAAATGATGTCATCAGCCGTACTTCATCCCGCTCCTCGTTCCATACATAGAAATGAAATTTTTCCTGTAACCGGGAAATATGCTGGCGCGGAAAGATCACAAAGACACCATTCGCCTGAACTTGTTGGGTAATTCGTACTCCCTGAACCGTGGATAACTTATCCGCGAGCAGCCGCGCCATTTTATTCGCATGACTTGCGTTTCTACGCCAGAGGTCATCAGAAAGCAGCGCATGAAATTGCGCAGAAATAAAGCGCATTTTTGAAGCAAGCTGCATACTCTGTTTGCGGATATACTGAAACCCGTTTGCCAGTTCGCGATTAAAAAAGACAACCGCTTCTCCTATCATCAAGCCATTCTTGGTCCCGCCGAATGAAAGCACATCCACCCCGGCATCTTTCGTGATTGCCTTCAGCGAAAGATCAAGTCCTGCTGCAGCATTGCTCACCCGCGCACCATCCATATGCAGAAACATATTATTGTCATGCGCAAAATCAGCGATAGTCCTGATTTCCCGGGGTGAATAGACCGTTCCATATTCGGTACTTTGGCTAATGGATATAACACGAGGCTGAACATGATGCTGGTCCCCAGCACGCTCCAAATGCGGTAATATTTTATCAACTGTGATTTTCCCGTCCGCAGTTGGAACAAGCAATAGTTTGGATCCGCTATTTTTTTCAGGTGCTCCGCACTCATCGACCTGAATATGCGCTTTTTCAGCACATATCACAGCATGATAACTCCGCATGAGAGCGGAGAGCGATGTAACATTGGCAGCGGTGCCATTGAACACAAAGTACACTTCAATATCATTGCCAAACTGTTCGTGAAATTTGTCTATCGCGCGAGCGGTATAATGATCACCGCCATAGGCTGGAACATGTCCATCATTCGCATCTGCGATTGCTTTCAGGATATCTGGATGAATACCTGCATAATTATCGCTGGCAAAACTGGTCTTATTCATGAATCAGGTCCTCGTCATTATTTCCAATAACAAACAATATCATTAATCAATGAAAGCACATCGCGATTGAGGTTAGGTCGTTGTTCAACAGGATTATAATAAAGAAGCTGCAGCAGACATAGCAGATCCATTAATCTGGCCGCTTTTTCCCAGTCAGGCGGTAACTTTTTGCCATTGCTTTCAATGCCTGCAACAAAACTCGTTGCGTAACAGTCGGGTAACCGGCGGCTGTAACGCAGAAATAAACCGATATCCAGTAAATAAGTGCTGGAGAGAGCAAACTCCCAGTCAAGGATCGCCGATATTTTCCATTTGCCATCCTGCAAGTCAACCAGGATATTCGCTGGATCATAATCACCATGTGTCATATTGGCGTCATTCTTGTCTGGAAGATATTTCAGGTTGGCAGCGATTAGTTTTTTTACTTTACCCAGCAATTCGATTTCCAGACCATCTGCTACCCTGGATTCATCCAGCAGCGAGTAGATATAGGGACCATACTCTTCGTCATGGCTGAATGGCCGGATGCTAAAGTCATCCTGGAAGAATCCGCCTTTCGCGAATTTCATTTCACGCAAAATAGCCAGTTTTGCACCTGCCTCACGAGCACACTCACTAATAGCTTGTCTATCATTATCCAGAATCACATCACGCATCAAGGTACCGTTCATCCATCCCATAATCGAATAAGGATAAGGAATGAGTGAACAACTCGCATCGTGGTAAATGATATTTGCGACGGGCAGGTGGTCTTTTAAAAATGCATGCAACTTTATCTCTCGTGTCAGAGCAGACTTATCCCGCATATATATCCGCAATAACACAGGCATCGCATGATGTTCACTAAAGGTGATTTTAAAATTACTGTTCGCACATCCATCAGATAACACCGTTACTTGTTCAATCCTGTCAGTTGTATATGGCGACAGGAGCTTGCCGGCAGTTGTCATATCCAGATCAAAATGGACTTTAAACCGTTCCCAGTGTGATTTCAGAACAGGAACATCGGCATGCAGGAAACGATTGGAATTCATTACCACCTCAGGAAGATACGGAAGAATGCATTAACAGAAAACAAGCAATGATATTCCCGTTTAAAGTTTACTGACATAGCCAGCCAGCATGTGTATAGGCCAGTTCATCTTGTGTTCTAAATCAGGATCTCCCCACGCTTTTTGCAAATCCGTATAAATCAGGTTGATCGGATTTTCCTGATTGACTTGCTGATATTCTTTAACGGCCGACCATGTATTCAGATAACCTATCAATTGCATGAAATTCATGTTCTTTTCAATTCTGAAATCAGGCGTTTCAATTTTCTTGAATGGAAAGGCGATGGTTTGGTATTCATTATCGATGTAACGACGCTCCTTCGGCCAATAAGTGTCGCCCAGAATTTCACTATAAAGCTTTCTGATCAATACATCGATTTCAT
>JAJPJI010000035.1 GCA_021324305.1 Gammaproteobacteria bacterium
CCCATCTACTCGATTTAAAAAACTGGCATCTTGATGGATTGGCACCTGATCCGCTTGCCAGCCTTGGAATTGCGCCATTTGAGCCAGCCATCCCAATGGTCATCGGTAAAATCATTCCTGATTCACCCGCAGCCAAATCTGGTCTTAAGCTCAATGACAAAATCATTGCCATCGACAACAAAGCCATCGGTAACTGGGACGCATTAATCACCACCATTAGCAGTCATCCAGATAGAACGCTTGCATTTTCCATTGAAAGAAACAAACAAGTGATGACTGTACCAGTAACCATTGGTTATCAGCGCGATATTCTGTTTCAGAAAACGGGGTATCTGGGTATCGCACCTGATTTCGCGTGGCCAAAAGAATTATTAAAAAAGGTCCAGTACGGACCGGTCAAAGCAATCGCCCATGCATGGCGAGAAATTTATGACTTCACTTATTTTAATCTGATGCTGTTTGGAAAACTCGTCACCGGAAAACTTTCCATGCAAAGTCTGGGCGGGCCGATTACCATTTTTGAAAGCGCTGGTGATGCGCTGAATTATGGGTTTCTTTCTTTCATTGGGTTTCTTGCCTTCCTGAGTATATCGATTGGCATCATTAATCTCCTCCCTATACCTGGACTCGATGGCGGGCATTTATTCCTGCAGACGATTGAGTTTATTATCCGCAGACCTATTCCGGAAAAAATTATTTCCATTCTGTACCGCCTGGGATTCATGCTGATTATATTTGTTGTCATCATTGCCCTAGTAAATGACATGCTGCGACTGGTTTAGCATGGATTGAGAATACGTTTAACCCGCCCTGGAACATCAGGATTATATTCAATAAAATCAATTAATTAATGAGGTCAACTGCCATCCGGATACCTGGTAGAAATAATCAGGCTTGAAATTCCTGTGCTAGCCCCTATACCATTGATATTCATTTTCTGATTTATACATGATAAAGGAGAATGGTATGAAATTATCACCTCGTTTACTGTTACTTACAGCTGCGATCTGTGGTTTAACGTCCACTGTGTTCGCAAAAAGCCTCAACTTGCTCGATCAGCCCCAACAAAATGCCAAGGTAGTAGCCAGCGTTGATCTGTCTGATGGCATTATACCCATATACTCGCCAAAAGATGGAAAGTGGATAAAAATAGCCGATCCTAAAAACGGCAATGTGGGCTGGGTTAAAACCAGCGATCTGGAAAACGCAGGTTCCACGTTTTCAGAATTTTCATTCTCGGAAGGTCCGTCTAATGCAAAAACCTATCATGTCATTCAGTATGGAGAACCTGCCAGAAAATTGACACCAGAGCAGGCACGGGCTATTGTGAAGGAACAGGAAGCAAGATATCAGGCTATGCAGCGGTCCATGGTTTCCATGATGCATGAAATGAATCACATGTTTGAAGACGAATGGATGATGAGCCATCCACCAATGTTCATGCCTGTTGTATTTGTTCCTGTGCAAAAATCCGCCGCTGCTCAACCAAAAGCAGCACCTCATCACAAGGTAGCTGCCGCAGCTTCCTCTGCAACACCCGGTCAGGCATCGGCTCAGTCACAGCCTGCATCAAAAGCAACCGCCAACGCAAACAAACAAACTGGCGATACTGCCTTGTCAGTAGCAAACAACGCTCAATAACTGAAGAGCATCATTGCAAGCCCCGGCTTAAAATATGCCGGGGCAAGCTCTGCAGGATGCACAACAATCCAGACGGCCTGCACTTGAAAATTTATTTGCTGTTTGATTGATTCAGGAAATTGATCACCTCATCAGCCGGCAATGGCTTGCTAAAGTAAAATCCTTGATATTGATCACAATGATTCTCTTTAAGAAAATCAAGCTCCTCTTTTGTTTCTACACCTTCAGCTATCGTTTTTATGTTCAATGAGTGAGCCATAGCGATGATAGCTATGACGATTGCCCTGGAACTATATTGCGAGGTCAATGTTGATATGAATGACTTATCAATTTTAAGACTCGTAATCCTGAAATTTTTAATATAAGACAATGAAGAATATTCGATCCCAAAATCGTCTATTGAAATTCGTATTCCCAACTCATTAAGGGCATCGATAATTTTAATTCCATTATCAGGCTCCCTCATCAAGGAGCTTTCCGTTATTTCGAAAATGAGATTTCTTGGATTGATTTTATAGTCTATCAAAATGGTTTTGACATTCTCAATAAATTCGAAATTTAATTGATGCATGGAAATATTGACCGCAATATTTTTTAAATCAATAGCCTGCCATTGATTGATTTGTCTGCATACTTCTTTTAACAACCATTCACCGACAATAACAATCAGATTGGTTTCTTCCAATAATGGTATAAATTCAGACGGCGGTACCAGTTTGCCGCTCTTGAACTTGTCCCAGCGTATAAGCGCTTCAAAACTGGTTACCGTATTCGTTGCCATATCAATAATAGGCTGATAATACAAAACAAATTCGTGAGCTCGAATAGCCTCATGCAAATCATCGGCGAGTTTCAGTTTATTCTCAAGCAACGGATCCAATTGCGCAGAGTAATATTTATATGTGTTTCGTCCAGCCTCTTTGGCACTATACATTGCGATATCTGCAGCCTTAAATAACTTGGTGAAATAATCCCCATCATCAGGATATATACTGATTCCGATGCTTGCTGACAAAAAGTGCTTAACATTGTCCACGACAAACGGCTTACTAATTGTTTGCAGGATTTTTTTCGCGATGATGACAATGCTTTCCTTATCGTTCAGATCAGGTAATATCATTATGAATTCATCGCCGCCAAATCTTGCAACCAAATCAGTTTGTCTCGTTACCTGTCTGAGCCTTGTCGCCATCTCACGCAATATCTGATCGCCCTTATCATGCCCAATCGTATCATTAATCAATTTGAAATGATCAAGATCCATATAGAGTAAACCGACTATTTTATGATATTGTCTGGCTTTGCTAATGGCGGCATTTAAATTGTCTTCAGCGACAACACGGTTAGCAAGTCCGGTGAGCACATCATGGTGCGCCAAATACAATAGATCACCTTCAATACGTTTGCGCTTGATATAACTACCCAACTGACTCCCTATATTTTCGAACATGATAGAAAGTGCATTATTGATTTCGTGAATTTTTGTGCTAAAAAATATGGCGATACCGAGTACTACATTATTAAAAATAATTGGAAATCCAATGCAGCTTTTAAAATGCAATTGATTGATGAAAGCGGTTCTGGTGACGATGTTGCTCTCGTTGATATCATGGATATACAAAAATGATTTTTGTTCCCAAACTTTTCCTGGAATTCCCTCGCCAACAGGGTAAATGGTTCTTGCATTCAATTCAGATACTTCGGTCGGAATATTTATCGCATGCCAATCTGCTACGAATCGTAACACATTAATACCCTGATCAACGGCCCAGATTTCACCTATTTGCCAATCGAGCACCTCACATATTGTCTTCAGAATATTGTGCGCCGCGTTATCAAGGTTAATGGATTCAGCGAGTGAAATAGCGACACGGAATTCAATCGCGAGAACCTGTTCAGCGAATTTTCTTTGCGATATATCGCGAATGATAACAGATGCACCCATTATCGTTCCCATTTTACTTCTGATAGGCGCCGCTGATATCAAAACACTATACATCTCTTTAATTTTATCTATCATTTTTGTTTCAAGTTCGGCGACTATATTCCCAGACTCTATACGTTGCAGCAACCGTTTCATAACATCTTTTGATTCATCTGGAAAAAGCAGATCTACATTATTATCATGCATCTCATCCGAAGTATATTTGAATAGACGCTCAGCTCCCTTGTTCCAATGAGTGATTTTTCCATCCATTGTCACGCTAAATATGGCATCCGATGCATTTTCAACGATCAATTCATATTCTTTCAGGGTGTTTTCAGCTTTCTTTCTTTCAATAGCATATAATATGGCGCGTCCTAATAGTTTACTATCAAAGCTGCCTTTAACGAAATAATCCTGAGCCCCCTCTTTGATCACCGTGGTCGCCAATTCTTCGTCATTCAACCCGCTCAATATCACAATTGGAATATCATGAGTAACATTATTGATGGAATTAAACGTTGACAGACCAAGACTGTCTGGCAGATTCAGATCAAGCAGGATAATATCGACATGTTCCTGTTTTAAAACTTCGATAGCCTGCTGCAGCGTGACGCTCACCAATGTTTTAAAATTGATAATTTTTGATTCGCGCAGCATCTCTTGAAGCAGCCTGATATCTCCAGGATTATCCTCAATGATCAAAATCGTAAAATAATTATTCATTGTTGTTTCAAGCTTGGCAGAGTGGCAATAGTAAACCAGAACGTTTCAATCTTTCTGACCACTTCAATAAATTTGTTTAAATCTAACGGCTTGGTGATATAACAGTTAACGTGAAGATTGTAGGATTGCAGTATATCTTCTTCAGCCTTGGAAATAGTCAGAATGACAACGGGAATGGATTTTAATTTTGGATCTTCCTTGATTTCTTTCAATACTTGCCTGCCGTCCTTTCTTGGCATATTCAAATCCAGCAAAATCAGGTCCGGTGTCGCTGCTGTGGTATATTTACCCTCTTTTTTCAAGTACTCCATTGCTTCAACGCCATCCATCACAACATTCAGATTCACTTTCAATTTGTTTTCCTTTAGCGCTTCTTGCGTGAGCCGAATGTCGCCTATACTATCTTCCACTAACAAAATATCAATGGGTAATAAATGCATAGATTCATCCATAGCTAGGTAACCTCTTTAGGAATTGAAAAATAAAATGTAGATCCTTTTCCAAATACAGAATCAAACCATATTTTACCACCATGCCGTAAAATAATTTTTTTACATATTGGCAGACCAATACCAGAACCTGGATATTTGTCTTTAGGATTCAGCCGCTGGAAAATAACAAATACCTTATTGCGATATTCCTGCTCTATACCGATGCCATTATCATTAACTGAAAATATCCATTCGTCTTTTCCTTCTGTAGCATTAATGCGTACATTCGGTACATTTTCATTAAATTTGATGGCATTACCAATCAGATTCCGAAAAACTGTTGTTAACTGTGCCTCGTCGGCTGTCACCGTCGGCATAACATCATGAGTAATTATTGCATGGCGCATTTCTATTTCGGATTTAAGATTATCCAGAGCCTTTTGCAGACAAATAGAAACATCAACCGGCTGAAAAGGTTTTGCTCTTGAACTAACGCGATAATAATCCAATAAGTCATTAATTAAATTCTGCATTCGCACCGCGCCATCAACCGCGAAATGAATAAAATCATTAGCATCGGCATCCAATTTATCTTTATAACGACGCTCCAGCAACATAGTATAATTTGTAATCAGACGCAAAGGTTCTTGCAAATCATGTGATGATACGTATGCAAATTCTTCAAGCTCTTTATTCGATTGCTCAAGTTCAATGATATTTTTTCTTAATTTTGTTTCCAGCAATTCCATCCATTTTGCGCTAACAAACATGTATATCAGAAATATCGTAATCAAGGTTGAAATCAAATAACTCAAGCCAGACTCAACATCAAATAAACCTGCTCTGGTACCTAGTATACGTAAAAAACCGAGTATTATTGGCAACATGATAACAAGAGGCGTAATTCTGCGCATTGCTTTAGCGGTGCTTGTATTATTTGTCAGAACGCCAGGTATACCCGTATCTGGATGGGCAAACATAACTGCCATTGAAATGAGTAAGAAATTAACGGCTGCATGTAAAGACGCATATGAATACGAAACGATTTGCACACCAACATAGGTATGATATGTCGTACCGATAATGACCGTGATCCCATATAGGCCTACAATAAAACCACATATCTGCGAAACGATAACAAGATGTTTTATATTCAATATAAACAAGGAAATCGATACAATTGTAAATGTAATAGCTGTTAGAGGTGCTATACGCCCCAATGGAACTGCTTCACCTGGGGATGGAACAACCTTAATCAAAAGCTGATCAATATGCAGATCCACCCCGAGAACATATTCCATTAATGTCAGGAAACCAATCACAAACACCAGAAATGCGAGACCATTTGCCAGGACGGTCCTGAATAATGAAGTTGAGTTATTTTCCTGCTTCAGGATGAGAGAAAAGCTGGTAAAAAGGAATGCGAGTGCTGCATTTGCTTTCATCACCACATACTGCGGAAAAACACTTTTCAAAAATATGATGTCATATTTCAACCCGATTATTGCAGCCAATCCAATCAAGCCCGTCAGAACACTGCAAGCTCTAGAAAATAATCGAAAACGATCAATTATTTTCTCATCTTGATTACTGAATGGTGTGATCGCTTGCTGCATGCTCTATCCCTGGCTTGCTTTAAGTCCACATCTTAATTTAAGAATACCCTAGTTTCATAAAAAAATGTATAAAAATTGACAAGCCGATGGTATCAATATAGTTATAATCCATTGAGTTTCAAAGTAGTCATCTATGATCATGCATGCGCCAGTTTATTGCCCAAAACTCTTTCAATATTGTAGAATTATTATTCACAATCAGAAGCGCTTGCTTCATATGGAGAAACATTGGACCCACATAATGGATTAAACAATCATTCCAAGTCCATATACATTTCGTTATCCAGAATAATGAGTGTATTGATTGGGTTAATAGGCATTGCCGTTATCATTGGCTGGATTGACGACATTCAATTTCTAAAATCTGTTTTGCCTAATTTAATCCCCATGAAAGTGAATACGGCAGCAGCATTCATATTAATCAGCATTTCCCTGCTATTGCAACAGATCTTCCCGTACAAACATCCTCTAACAACATTCATAGCAAAATTTCTTGCAATTATCGTGTTGCTTTTAGGATTTTTAACTTTTTTTGAATACTTATTCAATGTTGATTTGCATATTGATCAATTGATATTCCCACAACCAAGAGATATTCCAGCGCTTCATCCCCCAGGACGTATGGCACCCGTGTCAGCCATTGCATTTATCCTAACGGGTTTAGCACTCACTCTCACAGGCCTAAAATACACTGTAACAGTCACACAAATATGCTCATTTATAATCGGCGTTTTTGGGATATTCATCATTACAGGTTTTATCTACCACACTCACACAACCTATCAGATTTTCCCCTATGCATACGCGGCATTGCACACATCGATCAATTTCATACTCATTTCACTCTCTATTTTCTTTATGCAGCCTGATAAAGGAATCATGAAACTTATTATCAGCCAGACAGAAAGCAGTAAATTCGTTCGCAGGTTATTACCCGTGATAATAATCCTGCCGATACTGCTAGGCTACTTAAGATTACTTGGAGAATACCATACCTTATATGACAGGGAATCAGGTGTAGCCTTACTAACTATTACGAATATTATTGTCATCATGATAGCTGTTTTGTACCCGGCCATAAAATTAATGCAATCTGATGTCCAGCGAACTGAACTCGAGAATCAATTACGAAATTCCTATGAAGAAATAAAAGATCTTTATGACTTTGCGCCATGTGGTTATCATTCACTCAATGCGGAGGGCGTTTACGTTAGAATCAATCAAACCGAACTGAATTGGCTGGGATATACCCGCGAAGAAATTATCGGTAAAATCAAATTGACTGATTTACTAACACCTGCCAGCCAGCTTGTCTTTAACAAATATTTTCCTGAATTCATGCTGAACAAGCATATCGAAAATCTGGAATATGAACTCATTCGCAAGGATAAATCCACTTTCACCGCCTTATTGAATGCTACCGCCATTTACGACACGAATGGCCAATTCCTGCAGAGCCGCGCCACCATACAAAATATCAGCGCACTGAAAGAAACGATCAAATCCAGCAGACTCTTGTATGATGAGCTGGAGTTTGCCATGAATACCGCAAAGTTCGGCAGTTGGGACTTGAATCTTGCAACACAGAGTGCTCAACGTACATTATTACATGATCAGATTTTTGGTTATTCCTCTCTATTGCCGGAATGGACTTACGGAATGTTTTTGAATCATGTTCATCCTGATGATCGTCAGTTTGTTAATGATAAGTTCCAGGAGGCTATCGCCAAAAATACGACTTGGGAATTCAAGTGCAGGATAATACGAGCTGACAATAAAGATATCCGCTGGATATGGGCTGTAGGAAAACAATTCAAAGTCGATGAATACAGTCACATGATAGGCTTGGTGCAAGACATTACCCCAGGCATGGAAATGGAACATAAATTGAAAGATGCTTCATCATATAATCGTACACTGATCGAATCTTCACTCGATCCGCTCGTCACCATTAGCAAAGACGGCATCATCACCGATGTGAATACTGCGACTGAACTTATCACGGGCCTTTCTCGCGATAAATTAATAGGCAGCGATTTTTCCAGTTATTTCACTGAACCAGACGTCGCCAATAAAGGCTATAAACAGGTATTTGAAAAAGGCTATGTCAAAGATTACCCTCTGGTAATCAAACACGTTTCAGGCAAAACCAGATTTGTCATGTACAATGCGGTTGTGTATAAAGATATTGACGGCAAGATTGCCGGTGTATTCGCTGCAGCCAGAGACATCACGGAACGCAGGCTGGCGGAAGAAACCGCGAAGAAAATGGCTATGGAACTTGAGCGTTCCAACAGGGAATTACAGCAGTTTGCCTATATTATCTCTCATGATTTGCAAGAACCACTGCGAATGATATCAAGTTATCTCGAACTGATTGAAAGACGCTACAAAAACAAACTGGATAAAGACGCCGACGATTTTATTAATTTTGCAATAGATGGGGCGTTAAGACTGAAAAACATGATAGATGATTTGCTTGTCTATTCACGAGTAGAAACCCGCGGCAAGGAATTCTTGCCTGTAAATTGTGAACGGGTACTTGAAGGTGCACTGAGTAATCTTCAAATCATGATCCAGGAAACCAAAGCAAAAATCACCCATAGTCAGCTTCCAACTGTGATGGCAGACGAATCACAACTAATCGAACTATTTCAAAATTTAATTAATAACGCCATCAAGTTTAGAGCTGCAGAAATCCCCATCATTGATATCACAGCACAACATATTGGAAATGAATGGCAATTTAGCGTACGTGACAATGGAATCGGGGTAGATCCGGAAAATAAAGATAATATATTCATGATATTCAAGCGTTTTGTTGGCAAAGAGTATCCTGGAACAGGTATTGGCCTTGCAGTCTGCAAAAGAATTGTTGAGCGTCATAAAGGAAGAATCTGGGTTGAATCAGAATTAGGCAAGGGTTCAACTTTTTATTTCACAATTCCTGATAAATCATCCTATTGACGCCTCCCTGGAAACACACAGGTTTTACCCACTTCCGTGACCCTCTCCCTGTACAAACATCAGGAAGAGGGAACACTCCGATCTGATCGTAAATATTTACTATTTTTTTACGAGTTGGCTCAACAGTAATCAGTCTTCACTCTGAATGTTAATCAATCGTGGTTGAGCTGCTTCTTTCTTCGGTATACAAACTTCAAGAACACCTTTTTGCAGCTTCGCTTCGATTTTCGAACCATCGGCCGTATCCGGCAGCGTGAAACGCCGGTAAAAATTGCCGCGGGTGCGTTCAATACGGAAATAATTGGGTTTTTCCTCTTTGGTTTCAGTTGCGCGCGTTCCCTTGATGGTTAATACATTATTCTCCATGGAGATATTGATATTTTCCTTCTCGACGCCAGGCAAATCGGCGAGAATAATAAATTGCTGCTTGTCTTCTTTGATATCAACAGCAGGTATCCATTGGCTGGTTTCGATTTTTGATGTATCTGCTTCACCCATTGGGCGGAATGCCTGTTCAATAATGCGATTGACTTCGTTTAACAAAGTTGCAGGTTCATATCGGGAAATATAACTCATAGTTTCAAGCCTCCATAAGTTAAATGTCTGATAATTTACATGTATGGGTGGCCACGCCGATTTTCAAGTCGTGCCAAAATGATTCGTCCATTCTGCGAGGCATGCCTATTGAGTTTTTACGACTTTCCTGACAACGTTTTTCACTAGCTGTCCATTGCCCTCATCATCAGGCAGGCTATACGCGAAGGGCATAATTTAAACAACACCCTTGCGTCAGGACCAAATACTGTCTATATTGCAGACACACTCAGGGGAGCCCGCACATGGGCTGAGAGGTTTCATTTCCGAAACGACCCTTAGGGCATAATGTTATCCCGCTCCAGACCTGATCCGGATCATACCGGCGGAGGAAGTAGTGACAGCACCAACAATTCATATTCAGAACGCTTCGCTTGCCTATGGCAAAACGCAAGTATTCGCCAACATCAATCTGGTTCTGCCGGCTGGCAAGTGGGTCAGCTTGCTGGGCCCAAGCGGTATAGGTAAAAGCTCATTACTGCGGATGATTTGCGGTTTAATAGACCCGCGTGAATCTGTCAGGGGCACGATCACCGCCGGCAATCATCTTCCTGTGAGTCAGCAAATTGCCTATATGGCACAAACAGACTTGCTGCTTCCATGGTTGACGGTACTTGAAAACGCCACCTTAGGACTAAAACTGCGCGGTATCCCGAGCGGTCAGTACAACAGCCTCTCAGACAAGGCCAGGGACTTGCTGGATAAAGCCGGTCTTCACCAGGCGACTCATCTTTACCCGCGTCAGTTATCAGGCGGCATGCGCCAACGCGTCGCCCTGGTAAGAACACTCATGGAAGACAAGCCCATCGTTCTGATGGATGAACCATTTTCAGCACTCGATGCGATTACCCGTTACAAGCTACAACACCTTGCGGCAGAGTTATTAAGGAACAAGACGGTCTTTTTTATCACCCACGACCCTACAGAGGCATTACGTCTCTCGGATGATATATACATCATGCAAGGATTCCCTGCGACATTGAAACCCATAGCCAGCCTGGTCTCTGCCGCGCCGCGGGAATTAACCAACAGGGAAGTCATAGACCTGCAAGCGTTGCTTTTCCAGGAACTTTCCCAGGCAGCAGGTGAAGCAGCATGAATCCGGTTTTCAGAAGCATGATTGTATGTCTTATCCTGATCGCCCTATGGCAAGCCATCGTCTCAATCTGGAATTTACCGGGGTATTTGCTGCCTGCGCCAGTGCAAGTCCTTACAGCTCTGTATAACCAGCATCAAATCATTACATTGGAAGCGATTCCAACCATGATTGAGACTTTGCTAGGTTTTTTACTGGGTATTTTTTTCGGCTGTCTGACCGGACTGATGGTAACTTTTTTCCGGCCGCTCAAGTTCTGGTTACTGCCGCTTTTAATCATCAGCCAGGCTATTCCGACTTTTGCTATTGCTCCCTTGTTAGTTATCTGGCTGGGTTATGGAATCGCTTCAAAAATCGCTACAACCATACTGATGATTTTTTTTCCTGTCGCCAGTGCGTTCCACGATGGCCTGCGTTGTACCGAGGCTGGCTGGCTGAACCTGGCAAAAACCATGAATGCCAGGGAGTGGCGGGTATTTTATTACATACGCTTGCCAGCAGCTCTCCCTTCGCTGGCATCCGGAATTCGTATTGCAGCCGTTGCGGCACCTATTGGCGCCATTGTTGGTGAATGGGTAGGCTCAAGCCAGGGACTTGGCTATTTAATGCTTAATGCCAATGCGCGCATGCAAATCGATGTGATGTTTGCAGCATTAATTGTTATTATTGTATTTGCATTAGTTTTATACTTTAGTGTGGATAAGGTATTACGTTCGCTGGTATCTTGGAATTCCTAGCCCGGCGTGCAGTATTCGGAGACAGCATATGAAAAAAATCGCTATATTCGTATTAGCCATGTTCGCGTCTGTTTGTTTCGCGGCAACGCCAAAACCGCAAAAGCTGACGGTCATCCTCGACTGGTTTCCAAATCCGGATCATGCCCCATTAATCATTGCCCAGCAGCAGGGATTTTTTAAAGACCAGGGTCTGGATGTCGAATTGATTGGACCCGCGGACCCCAATGATGCTCCCAAACTGGTTGCGGCGGGTAAAGCTGATCTTGGTATCACTTATCAGCCTGAGTTACTGGAACAAATTGACGCTGGTTTACCCTTGATACGGGTTGGAACACTGATAGACAAACCACTCAACTCACTCGTTGCGCTGAAAGGCAGCGGTATTCACTCACTTAACGACCTCAAAGGCAAACGCATAGGATCAAGCAACGGCGGATTGACCAGTGTCATGTTGAAAGTCATGCTGATGAAAGAAGGCTTGAGTGAAAAAGACGTTGAACTGACCAATGTCCGCTACAATCTCACACAGGCATTACTATCTCATAAAGTTGATGCAGTGACAGGCATGATGCGTAATTATGAAGTTCCCATGCTGGAATCAAACGATCAGAAAGTAGTGGCGTTTTTCCCGGAAGAGCATGGTGTCCCCACATACAGTGAACTGGTTTTCATTAGCAGCACACAGAACGTGCATGACAAACGTATTCCCCGATTTCTTGCCGCCGTTAAAAAAGCTGTGCGCTACCTTGATGAACATCCTCAACAAGCCTGGGATGCATTTGCCAGACAATACCCGGAGTCTAACAACACTGTGAATCGGGAAGCCTGGTTTGCAACCATGCCTTATTTTGCGGAAGATCCGGCTGACTTCAATAGCAAGGATTGGAAACATTTTGCAGATTTCATGCAGAAACACCAATTGATCAAGAAAATCCAGCCTGTATCCCGATACGCAATCATCTTGAGATAAATTCGATATTATCATGCCGGCAAAGATCCGCTTGTATCTTGCACGCCGGCATATCTACCTATTTTGTCAGCGCCTGGATACCAGCTTTCACTGGTATGACAGAAGAGCCAGGTATAAAGGAGAGACATGCGCCAGCATGAGAGAGTGACTACCATATTATTCCGTAACTGAGTATTATTCCCATACTGATTTCAAAGGACCTTCCATCAATGTCATCGACCTATACATTAATCGCACTCAATGCCAGTGTTCTGGTGGTTCTATTCTTTTTAGCCATCCGACAAATGTTAACAGGATCATACAATGAAAAAGCGAGTCTGCGCATTGAAGAACTTTTAACTCAACTATCCCGACAAAATCAGTCAACTGATGTGCAGTTGAGAGAAAATCTGTTAGTCAATTTCAGCGGCCTGCAGCAATCAATACTGGAAAAACTAAATCATTCGCGCATTGAACAGACCCAGCAATCCGCCGATCTGAAAGAACAACTCCAGCAGGCGTTTGCCAATCACCGGGCACGATTCGATGAACGACAGATGGAAGCATTAAAAATATTACAGGATACATTGCAAAAAGGCACCCAGGACAACCGTCAGCAAGTCAAAGAAGCCTTGTCGGATTACGCCAAGGAATTAGGGACCCGTATTGACCAGCTAACGCAAACCACTGAAACCAGGTTAAAGGAAATCAATCAGCAGGTAGAAAAGCGCCTGGCGGAAGGTTTTGAAAAAACCAATGAAACTTTCAGCGACGTTATTAAACGGCTGGCATTAATTGACGCGGCGCAAAAGAAAATTACCGAACTTTCAAGCAGCGTAATGAGTTTGCAAGAGATTCTTAATGATAAACGCTCACGCGGCACCTTCGGTGAAGTTCAACTATCGGCATTAATATACAACATGATCCCAGAGCAGCATTTCAGTTTTCAGCATCAACTTAGCAATCATCGCCGCCCGGACTGCATGCTATTCCTACCGGAACCGACTGGCAATATCGCCATTGATGCGAAATTTCCATTGGAAAATTTCCGCATCATGATTGATTCAACAGCCTCCGACAGCAACAAACAGCAGGCTGAGAAACAATTCAAAATTGACATCCGCAAACATATTCAGGATATAGCGGATAAATACATCATTCCTGGCGAGACATCCGACGGTGCAGTCATGTTTATTCCAGCAGAAGCTGTCTTTGCAGAAATCCATGCCCACCATCCCGATCTGGTTGAATTCGCGCAAAACAGGAATGTGTGGATGGTATCACCGACCACGATGATGGCCATACTCACCACCGCTCGCGCGGTCCTCAAGGATGCAGCGACACGTAAACAGGTCCATGAAATACAAAAACATTTACGCATGCTGGCGGATGATTTTGAACGCTTCCAGATGCGCATGGATAATCTGGCCAAACGGATTGCACAAGCACATTCTGATGTGGAGCAGGTGCACATTTCGTCCCGAAAAATATCCCAGCGGTTTATTCAGATTGACAAGGCGGATCTGGAAGAAATAAAAATGGATGGACCTATCCTCGTACCGGAAATCACGCCACCCCCGCAACCACCAGAATAATCCCAAGCAAACACGAGTATTAACGCCGGCCCCGGGGCGGAGCCGGCGTACAATCTATAACTTACACGGTGTAACAGGAGAATCGCTGTTCATTGATTTGACTGTCTGCGTCAAGTCTTTTCGCTCCTCGTTTGGCAAATCAGCAAATGAACGCTGACCAAAAAACGATATCGTGGTCGATAAGGAAAGCATGATGAGATCACGCTTGTTATCAAATAATCCCGAATCCAGGAGGAAGCCAACCCGCGAGTGCCTGTGAAATCCTGAAGCACCACCATACCACGCTCCATATTCACCTTTACCCTGGATGAATTTCAATGCTTCACGTTGAATTTTTTCAACTGACGTATCTTTCAGGGCAAGCAGTCTGTTGATAAATAATATTGTTGCTTCCTTACCATGAGACCCGTGATGCATGCCTGATTCAGCTAAATAATAGCTGCACGCAGCTATCAGTGCCTGTCGCAAAGCCTGACTTTGGTTAATTTTCAGCGGGTCGTAGTTTGCATCAGGTACTATACTGAGAACAGTATCACGCAGTTTCATGCTGCTGGCGTCCAGGTCGAGTAACTCATTTGATTCCTTTGGAGTATGGGTAGCTGGTCTACGATCAAGTGATGTTACCGGGCTCGCAGACGTATCTCTTTCTACCTCTCCTGGCTGCTTGTGAATAGGCATTTCCTGCAGCTTAAGTACCTGATCCCGCAACATTTCCAATTCATATTTGGATACAGAAATCGAACTTTTGCCCAGCAGGCTTAATGTCGGATTGATCACATCGTCAATCATTGGCATGAGAAATCTCTTGATCACTACCTGTTCCAACATCTCATGCGGAGGAAGCATTTTATATACAGCCTTCAATTCCTTTTGCAGCATTGGATTCGAACTCAGCTCAAGACCTGATCTCAGCGAACTTTCAAAAAGCCGAACATAGTGCCGCATATAATCCAGACACAGCACCAGCAGGTTTTTGACACTAAAGACTTCTATTTGTTGCTGTAATTTGTGCACTTCATCGTGCGTACGAGAGCTGAAATAATCATGCCTGTCTGCTCGCACGGCGGCCATCAGTTCTTCACGATATTCACTTTTGCCCGGAAAGTTCTTGACGTGATTGATCAGGGTTCTTAATCGCTTGATCCTGATTTTTTCATGCAGCTGGTCCACAACCTGTTTTAGAATCTTCTCCTGCCAGCTTTCCAGCTTGAGAGAGTCACGATTATCTCTGGTTATCTTGATATCAAGTATATCTTCAAGCTTTAAAAGTTCATCAACCAGCTTGGGATAGTCAGCCAGTTTTTCTTTTTGTTTGCCTCTTTCTGGTTGTCTGCCTAACGCTTCCCTTAATAATTGCTGCACTATCGAAACCGTGTAGCCTGTACGTTCATAATCATGCAAATGCTTGACAAGTGTCGGGATTGGCTCCTCGATGAGATATTGAGGACCGCATTTGAATTTCTCCTCCAGTTTAGAAACATCTTTATCAATCTGGTCGACAATATTTTTAAAATAGCCTTTTTCAGTTTCTTCAGATTTATCCTGTGTCACGTGGTGATCAGACATCACGGATTGAGATTTGATTCCTATGGCTGATTTGAGGTCGGCGATGATTACTCCAATTGTATCCTGATCGATCTGATTAATATAATATGCTTTATCCCGCATCCCGGAGTAGGTTTCTTCTTCAAGAAGGATATTCCAAAGCGGAAGATCTTCCTTCCCAGGTCTTTCTTTGCCATAAAGACTGAATTTCTTTGTGAATAACAGATGTGCCTGCGATTCGTATTCAGCAGCTTCGTTTAGAGAACGCAAGGCATAATTTAAGCGTTCATTGATGACATCGGTACGCTGGCGCGGTTCAATATTTTCCTGGTTCCAGTCTGCCTCGACTTGCTGCTTTAACTCATCGATTAACAATCCTCGTAAATCCATCACCAGGCTGCTGCCGCTCTCCTGCTTCAGCTTTCTGCAAATATCGGCGAGCCCATTGATTAACTTTGCATACGTTACAAACGGATGTACGGCTTCACGGTCTTGTTTTAATTTCTTTAATTCGACCGAGAATGCCTGTAATAATCCTGCGTTTTCTCCGGGAAAGATACTGGAAAGTAAACCACTATGACTGCTTTGATATTCCTCGACAGCTTTGCTGATCAACGCGATTAATGTGTCGACTGTATCACTTGTTACGAGATCACGATTACGACGGCCTATCATCAGCTGACTCCTAAATTTTTAGTAAAACACTCGCTCGATTTGTATGGTATTGATCTGCATATAATGATGATCATTATAGGTTGCGATCATTAAGGCACTCTTATCTAAACCTTAAGGGATGCTTATGTATCATCATGTTTTTCAATGTTTTTTTACCTGTGTTGACAAAGTGAGAAATCATGGGCAAGGGGGTATTGGTTATTTTGGATATTTTTTGTATAATAAGCGTAATTTTATTGTGTACGGTTTCGTTACTGGGAGGAAAGAATGAAAAATTTAATAATAGTAGCAGCGTTCTTGGTGAGCACGTACGCGTTTGCTGGAGCACAATCTGCCGGCTTGAATAAACATTCACCCCAACTTAATGCATTAGGCTCTGCATTTAAAACTCATCCTAATGTCGTGCCAAAAATCAATCCGAATGATATTACCATGGGATATACCGGTGAAGATGTTTACCGCATTACCGATCCCAAAATTACCACTGCGTAACCACAGCAAGACTTATAAAAAAACCCCTCTATAGAGGGGTTTTTTTATTTCAGGATCATTTTTCAAACTGCCCTGCAACCGGTGCAAATGACCGTCGGTGAAGCTGGCAGGGACCGTGCAATCGCAATGCCTCCAGATGCAGGGCTGTGCCATATCCTTTATGCGCCGCAAATCCATAGACGGGAAACCTTCTATCCAGCAGCCGCATGATACGGTCTCTTAACACTTTGGCCACAATCGAAGCGGCGCTGATGGCAGGCTCAGAGTCATCACCTTTTACAATGGCTCTGGCTGGACAGGCAAATGCAGGGCATCTGTTTCCATCAACGATGACTGATTCGGGCATTATTTTCAAACCCTGCACTGCACGCTGCATGGCTGCAAACGTGGCTTGCAAGATATTTATCTGATCGATTTCAGAGGCCGTTGCCTGCGCTGCAGACCATGCCAGTGCATGACGGCGAATTTGCAAAAAAAGCCGTTCCCGCTGCTTTTCTGATAATTTTTTTGAGTCAGCCAGTCCCTCAATGGGATGCCCTGGATCCAAAATCACAGCAGCAGCAACAACTGGCCCAGCCAGTGGTCCGCGCCCTGCCTCATCCACACCTGCAATCAGGTGTCTGTCTGATAACCCCTGCATAACATGTCCTTGTGAGATCATTCCTCGCTGTGTCCCGTACTCTTTGCGGGACACAGTTATTAATTCATTTTATGGTCGTTTCCTTTAATCCATTGTGGAACGACCTTCTTGTCATGCCTGTGCCTTGGTTACTTCGTAATCATGGCGGTCTGACACGAGTTCAGCCGTGACAGGCCTCTCAAGAACATGCTTGACAACAAATCGCGGACGTTTTCTCACTTCCTGATAAATGCGTCCCACATATTCCCCAACTACGCCCAGCCCAAACAGAACAATACCCAGAAGGAAAAACATAATCGCAAATAATGTAAAGACTCCCTCGACTTCAGGGCCAACGATCAGACGTCTTAACATCAAAAAGATTACAAATGCGAAACTGCACATGGAAATCAGCAGCCCGATCATGGTGAATACCTGCAATGGGAAAACTGAAAAGCCGGTTACCAGATCAAAGTTATATCGAATCAATTTATAGAAATTATAACTGGACGTTCCTGCACTGCGCTCGGCGTGCGCCACCCCGACTTCTGTCGGACTGGAAGCATAGGTCAGTGCAAGAGCAGGGATAAATGTGCTGCTTTCACCCGTCGAGGCCATCAAATCGACGATCTGACGGCTGTAAGCACGCAACATGCAGCCTTCATCCTTCATCTTGAGCTTGGGCATCATCCACGCCCTGATACGGTTATGCCATTTGGAGACTTGTAATCTCCACCAGGTGTCCTGACGATTTTCACGATAGGTATTGACCACATCGTGTCCCGCTTCCATGGCTGCGACCAGCTTGCCTATCTCTTCGGGAGGATTTTGCAAATCAGCATCCATTGTGATCACGATTTGACCACGAACCCGCTCAAACCCCGCCATAATTGCCATGTGCTGGCCAAAATTACCATTAAATTCAATCACTCGAATCTGATTTGGGCGCCGCTCGTGCAATTGTCTCAATAGTTGGGACGAGTTATCGGTACTACCATCGTTCGTGAGTATGATTTCATAAGGCTTACCCAGCTTGTCCAGAGAATCGGTAAGACGGGTATATAACTCCTCGAGCACTTCCTGCTCGTTATGAACGGGAATAACTATGCTAATATACGGGTTTTGCGCCATATTGATAACCTTTGTTAGGATTTCACTGGTGGTGGATTATATACCTATTACCCTGCAATATGCGATGCTAGAATTCGGGAGAACGCCATTGAGCGCTCGCGATTATCTCTTTGGATTTATTCACCTGTGAAAATGGTCAACGTGTTTATGATAAATGCCAAGACAATACGTGAAATCTTCTTGCGCTTTAGCAAGGCCAATCCGAAACCAACTACGGAACTTGTTTATCACAACAATTTTGAACTGCTGATTGCCGTCATTCTGTCTGCGAGGGCAACTGACAAATCCGTAAACAAGGCTACACGTGAATTATTCGCAGCAGCAAACACACCTGAAAAAATCCAGGCCCTGGGTGTAAAAGGCCTGAAAGAATATATAAAAACCATAGGGTTGTATGCCAGCAAGGCCAAAAACATTATTGCGACTTGTAACATTCTTATCGAACAATACCATTCAAAAGTGCCGCATGACCGGGAAGCACTGGAATCGCTGCCAGGCGTAGGCAGAAAAACCGCGAATGTTGTATTGAACACTTGTTTTGGCGAACCCACGATCGCGGTTGACACGCATATCTTTCGTGTCGCAAACAGGATAGGACTGGCCAAAGCGAAAACCCCTCTTGAAGTTGAAAAACAATTGTTAAAAATAATTCCAGATGAATTCAAACATGATGCACATCATTGGCTGATTTTGCACGGCCGTTATGTTTGTACAGCCAGAAAACCGCATTGTCCAACCTGCCTGATCAGGGACTTGTGTGAATACAAAGACAAAACTCCAGGAGATAACCATGTACACAAATAATCGCGATACTTACCGGGAGACATTTTTTAATCTCTGGGAAAAGCACAAAAAAAAGTTGCCTCTTGAACCAATGGAATCTCAATTACTCAGTGTCATTTTGCAGCACCCTGAATATCATCGCTTCCTGGAAGCTTCAAACCAATCCGAGGAATTTGCTCTTGAGGAAAACCCCTTCTTTCACATGAGCCTGCATCTTGCCATTCGCGAACAAATCAACACTAACCGGCCTGAAGGAATTTCTCTCATTCATCAGCAACTTCTCGCAAAAGAAATTACTCCGCATGAATGTGAACACATCATGATGGAATGTCTTACCCAAATGATGTGGCAGCTTCATCAAACAGGAAATATGCCGGCTGAAGATGAATACCTGTCCAAATTGCGCGAAGCGATACCATAGATTGAAGCAAGCCATCATCCAGGCACATGAAGACCCTTCAGCCCATGGCGGAGGGCTGAACACGGTATACATTATATTCAAGAAACCTGCCTGGACTACCGAAGCCTGCCAAATTAATGGCTCCTCCCGCAATCAGCTGCTTTACGCTTCAAAACATGAATAGCATGCTTGCGTTGATACCCGGCTGTCCTGCCAAATTCGTCTAATAACTGTGTCCTGGCTTTACAATTCCCTGTTACAGCATATCTTGGCATTAATATTAATTTAAGAGCAACCATATAGAATACGAGTCATTACTATTAGAATTTAAAAACGAGAGTGGTCTCATGCAAAGACTTGAATTGATTTTACAAAAGAGCATTCGCCAGTGTAACCGTGAATGTTTGTTACACGGCCGGTCTTCTAATGACTTTTATACTATCCATGACAAAATCAAGCAATTCAAAAGCAAATTACGTAAATACATTCATATTTATCGAATGAATGAATTACCAGATGAATTGGCAGATGATTTATCTGAAATCTACTCACTCATCAATGCATCCACCAAACTCACCTCTCACGACTTATCTCGAGTCAAACACGAGTTTCAATTAATTTATAAGGATATAACCGGCATACCTCTCTCATCAGATATCAAAAATGGCGATGAACTCAGAAATATCAATAGTTATGAATACTTGCGGTATATCGCTTATGCATTTCCTGAAAATTTAATTTCAACAAATACAGTTTTTCGAAAAATTGCTCACCTGACCTCGTATAATTATTCCAAAGCCAGTTTCGGTAATTTATATACACAATTTTTGACCGAAGTAGAAAGACTCATTGAATCAGGGGAATTAGATAATCATCGTCAACAATTAGCAAAGGCCATTCGTGCTTACGAAAATGAGATAGAGGCTTTAAAAACCACGTTAAAAAAATATCCACGCAATCAAGCTTTGAAACGTGCATTGAAAGCAAAGCAGAGAATCCTAGCTAAAAATATAAAAGAACTGGAACTGTATGATGAGCTTATCGATCGCATCTACAAGAATCAGAATTTAGCACTTGTTCGTTCTCATGAATTTGTTAATCCTGTCCTGCAGCGAGCAGATGTTAAACAAACATCCTCCAAGGCCGAGAAGGAGATACGAAAACATTTAATTGGAGGAAATTCACTTAGAAGCTTCATCAATCATTATATATATAGTTTTGATGACATGAATGATACGACGCCGCAACAAATTGGCTCAACGACAGGACAAATCTCCGCCACCATTTCACCCGAATTCAAGCCGCAATTTACAACCAGCCAGGCATCTGCACGACACTATGAATACAAAACAGAGACTGATCCGCTGGAACTTCGCTTTGGTACACAAGGTCAATTCGTTGACTACATCGAAAAATCCAGCAGCACATTTAAAGCATGGCTTGCTGTCAATAAAAAAAGAAATCCACAAAAGCCAATTACGCATATTTATTTTAATAATCTACCTCGCAACAGAAAACCCATCTTTGATGCTTGGCCCTTCAATCTCCATCCAAAAGTCAGAGAGTCTAAGCTGACAAAAGCAATGGAAGATCTGGGGAATGAGAACGGTTCAGTCATTGCAGTCATCACATTGCCTGCTGACCAGGGATTAATGAGTAAAGCGTTAGTCAATCAGCATGATAAAACAATTTCATATCTAACAGCTTATAATGAAATGTTAGCCATAGCGAATGGCACAAGTCAGGCCGAGATTCAGGATTTTTATATTTCACCTCGTATAAAAGCGCTTATATACAAAGGACATGAAAATCAAGTTCTTCGTGGGTTGCTCGATAAAAGTTTTTCATTACTCGGTTTTAAATCAAGCGACATGCTTAGCCCAGCTGAAAAACAGGCTGTCTTTTTCCATTTTATTAAATTTGAATTGACTGATCACATCATCAACGAGTTAAAACCACTGAGCTTCAACATGGCGTGTAAAGATGCCATTGATCGCGGTGGAGCTTCCTCTGCTTATTACAACTTATTGAAGTCGATTGAAAGAAGAACCCCAATGAGTCAAGCCGAATTTGAGCAAGCCTTGCATGGGGCTCCAACATTGGTCAAAGGCCGCTCCATGAACCATCATACACGGTTGATTTGGAATGCTATCGATGCCTATATTTCAGGATTTGATAAAGAATTAAATGGATATGATCTTGCACTCATGTCAAAGAATTCAAATGTTAAGAATCATACCATTGAGTTTAAATGCACACCTCAAGGATTACAGTATCGCTTAACGGGAAAAGACAAACTTGTCAAAGATGGTTTGATACCATGGAATGAGCTACCAAAGTCTTTCCCAAAGACAAATGAACAGATTCTAGCTCATAAAAATGATTTATTGCCTATCATATTAAAAAAGACATCAAAAGCTGGTCACACGCGACCTGAATTACCAGACTGGTTAAGAACATGGCATAAACAGCATGCTCTTAAGGGATCCAAAGTGGCTCACATTCGCAAGCTGGAAAAATACGTTGCAAAGATTCATAAAAACAGCAACAGCTTTTTTTACACCAAGTCTGATAAAAAGCGTGATGCATTAGCTGTCGATCTATTAAACGCCGTTGGTTCAGCGCGTGTAAAAGAAGTGCATCCTAATACTGCCAAGCCTACTATTTTCCATTGTTCTCAAAAACACTGGAATCGTTTAAATAATGGGAAAAAAATGCGAAAAATTATTACTGGTTTGCAAAGTAATAATCTCATACAAGTCAAGATTAAATAACGTCAAGAATCAAAAATCGGCCGCAAAGCGGCCGACTTTTTGATATTTATCGCTGCGCGCGATATCAATTCGCGCTCGCGACCCAATTAGAAACACTTAGAAATAGTAATCAAACTGTGCAGTGACTGCATTATCTGACTTACCGGTTGCAGATGGAACTGGTGTATTGCCTGCACCTGTCGCCACATCGGAAGCTGCATAATTACGGTCGTGTCTGAATTCTAGACTCTGCAGGGTGTTTCTTAACAGAGAGGTATTGAATACAATTGATTCGCGCACCAACGGGATACCCAATGCCAGCGCCTGATTCGATTTTCCGTAGCCTATACCGACAGAACTTGGTTTGTCGCCAAAGATGGGAAATGAATAAGCGGCTTCAATATCAAATGCCGATGGTTTGGCATCATGATTATTGTAGGACATGTCATTCATGTTGAAACGATTGGTGGCAGAAACAAATTCACTGATGATGTCGAGGTGTTCACCAAGACTCAATGTGCCGCGCAGGTTATACGCTGGTACACGGTGCTTGATTTGCTCAGCGTTCTGGAAGCCTGTACCTAACTGCATACCGCCAGAGTCAGCAATGTTACCAATCACACCGCCGCCAAGATTAGCTGAAAGGAATCCAACGCTGAATTTATAGCCCAGATTGATACCGCCATTGTTTACCTTGGCAACCGATGCCGCATGGCTGTCACCTCGGAAGATGTAAGCAGCGCCATAGAACGCATTCTTGTCCTGCTGCTGCATACCAACCAGAATGGATCTTGCCTTGGTACGGGCAACCAGTTTGGTCAATGGATCACTGACCATCACACTCGAATAGGTACCAAATGGAACATAAAATTGTCCAAAGCTGGAATAGAATGGCGAGCATTCGAAGTTACCAATGGTTACAAACGCCTTGTTGACATAGACTCGTGAGTTGCTCACCCGGTAATTACTGGTTGAAACAAACTGACTGCCAATGGGTGCGCTATTGTCGTAACTTAATTCAACAAATCCAAGTATCCAGTCACTGGGTCCAAAGATAGTAGCATCAAGCGACATATTGGTGACATCAATGTCTGTCGTGCTGGGACCACCACCATGATTAGTGTAATTAGCCTGGCTTTCGACTACACCGCTTAGCAACAGATGTGAATGGTATGGTTCTTTCACTGATTCGCCGCCCATTGCATTCAACTGCTCAATGATTTTCTTACGGATATTCAACAATTGAACATCAGTATTTACGCTGGGACTGTTGACGATTAAATTGTTCCCTGCGAATTGAATGTTGATACCTACATATGGTCCGGTAGAAACAAACGCCTGCCCCGGAACATCGATATCGAAAGGCAGATAGGTGCGCTGCTCATTGATCAGGTTTACGATATCCCTGGCTGTCATTTTGGGTTTTGGCGCCGGGTCACTCGCTGAATCAACAGCCTGTTTGCGGCGGCTCTTGTTTGCGCGCAGCTCGCTCTTGAGTGAGGCAACTTCTTTCTCCAGACTCGCAACCGCTACTTCCAGAGATTTGCTGTGTGCTGGCTTTTTGTTAACCTGATTGCTGCTATTGTTCTCTCCTGTCGTTGCGGCAATAGCAGGTGCAGCAACGAACCCCGCCACAAGCAAAACGGCGACGTATGGCTTTAACTGGACTTTCATTTTAGGATTACTCCTTGTTGTTTTAGTTCTTCAATGTACTCGTGTGCTCAGATATAAAACACATAAACCCAGGAAGGGCAAAGTAGATCGAGCAAGTTATCAAAAACATTTGCACAACACAAGAGGTGGTAGGTGAGCAATAAAATTTTTTGTAACTCTCTGTCAGTCTCCTGTTTAGCAGCAACCCAGACAGTGTAATTATGGATCAACCATGCCGCTGGTACGACGATTACCCTGGCATTCGCCAGGGACACGGATCGTCACGCCGACTTTGTTGGCTGCCATGAGGACGCACGTCATGATGCACTGCCGGGTAACACCTTTTCATGCAGTGATATGGTTGCCATTACGCATCCCTCTCCAGTAAACTTTGCCTTTCGTGCCTATAAGCAGCTGAAATCTCAATATGAAAAAACCGTCAACCATTCTGCTGGATGGTCTCGCAGCTATCTTGCTGGGAGTCTTCCTGACTTTTGCCTTTGCTCCCTATGAGATTTTTCCATTGGCAATCATTGTGCCTGCCTGTTTGTTGGGTCTGTGGCTTAAATCCTCCCCCAAACGTGCATTCTGGCTTGGGTTTATGTTCGGCATGGGTTTTTTTGGTGCGGGCGTGTATTGGGTTTTCACGAGCATTCATGTCTTTGGCGGCGTTCCAACACTCCTGGCTGTCATCTTCACCATCGGGATGATCGCCATTCTTGCCTTCTACCCCGCAGCAGTCGGTTATCTAACCAACCGTTATTTCCCCGCCAACAACAGGGTTAAACTCGTCTATGCGTTTCCAGCCATATGGGTAGCCAGTGAATGGGTACGCAGCTGGCTTTTTACCGGATTCCCCTGGCTTTTCCTTGGCTATAGCCAGACCAACTCGCCATTGAAAGGCTACGCTCCGGTGTTAGGCGTCTATATTATTTCACTTGCCGCAATCATGAGCAGCGGATTAATTGTAAATGCTGTCATCGGATACAGACAAAAAGCATTCCGCTCTGTCTACCTGAATTTATTTGCCCTGATGATTATCTGGATATCAGGCAGCCTGCTAAGCCTGATTCCATGGACCAAACCCCAAGGAGAACCCATTTCTGTTGCCCTTGTCCAGGGAAACATACCGCAGTCAATCAAATGGTCGCCAGAACATCTGCAGCAGTCACTCAATACTTATGTAGATTTAACTGAACCCTTATGGGGAAAATACAAGATCATTATCTGGCCGGAAGCAGCTGTCCCGTTACCGCTGCAATCTGCACAATCTTTTATTAATTCACTGGATACGAGAGCCAAGGACAGTGGCTCCGCCTTGATTCTTGGCATTCCCATCCGCACCGCTGACGCCAGCGGCTATAACAATGCCGTTATCACGCTGGGTGAAGAAAATAAAGTTTATCTCAAACGTCATCTCGTCCCGTTTGGTGAGTACACACCTCTTTCAAGTCTTTTTTCCAGCGCCTTGCAATTCATGAAGATCCCCATGTCCGAGATGGTCCCAGGCAATGTCAGGCAAAATCCCTTGACCGTGGATAATGTCAAAATTACTGCCTCGGTCTGCTACGAAATCGCATTTCCGGAGCTGTCCCGTTTTACCGATAAAGACATTGGCCTAATCCTGGTTGTGACAAACGATGCCTGGTTCGGTGACTCTAACGCTGAGCCGCAGCACATACAAATGGCTGAAATGCGGGCACTGGAAACTGGCAGACCGGTATTATTTGTGAGCAATGACGGCATTACCGCCATCATTGGACCAGATGGAAAAGTTGAAGACACCATTCCGCAAAAAATAACCACTGTACTCACTGGCACAGTTCAACCCATGTACGGGATAACGCCCTGGATGAAAAACGGCACAGACCCTGTCTTATTCATCCTGATTTGTTTGCTGATTGCCACTGTCCGGTCAAATAAACTGGCAGCGCGGACTCAGCAGAAAAAATCAGCAGGCAAGAAAATGAAATAAATCTGTCATGCTGTTTTTTTCTGACATAACATAAAACAGTTTACTGAACTTGAACCATAACCCTAGTTTTAGAAAAGAGTATCCAATGGAAGAACAATACAAGCCCCGAGAAGTTGAAACAAACGCACAACGATACTGGCAGGAAAAAAACTGCTTTCAGGCAGTCGAAGATATCAACAGGGAAAAATTTTATTGCCTGTCCATGTTCCCCTATCCCAGCGGCAGCCTGCACATGGGGCACGTACGCAATTACACGATCGGCGATGTCATCGCCCGCTACCAATACATGCTGGGAAAAAATGTGCTGCAACCCATGGGCTGGGATGCATTCGGATTGCCAGCTGAAAATGCTGCCATTAAAAATAATATCCCACCGGCAGTCTGGACCCGTCAAAATATCAAGCATATTCGTGACCAGATGCTGCAAATGGGCTTTGCTTACGACTGGAGCCGCGAAATCACCACCTGCGATCCCGATTATTATCGTTGGGAACAATGGTTCTTCCTGCGCCTCTTTAATAAAGGACTCGTATACAAGAAAAATGCCGAGGTAAACTGGGACCCGGTCGATCAGACGGTCCTTGCCAATGAGCAGGTAGTCAACGGGCGTGGCTGGCGCTCGGGCGCACTGGTTGAGCGCCGTGAAATACCACAATGGTTTTTGAAAATTACGGCTTACGCTGAAGAATTGCTCGCTGACCTGGATAAACTTGAACATTGGCCGCAGCAGGTCAAAACCATGCAGCGCAACTGGATTGGCCGTTCTGAAGGCGTGGACATCACCTTCACTATCGACAAGCATGAACCAATTACCATTTTCACCACACGCCCTGACACACTATTTGGCGTCACCTACATTGCCGTCGCTCCCCAGCATCCATTGTGTAAAATGGCTGCAGAACAAAACCCGGCATTAAAACAGTTCATGGAAGAATGCCGCAATATCAAAGTAGCCGAAGCGGATATTGCGACCATGGAAAAACGCGGCATGCCCCTGGGTATCACAGTCCGCCATCCGCTTACCGGACATGAAATACCTGTATGGGTCGCCAATTTTGTACTCATGGAGTATGGTTCTGGCGCCCTGATGGCCGTGCCGGCACATGATCAACGCGATTTTGAATTTGCGGTCAAGTATCACCTTCCCATCAAACAAGTCATCCAGCCTGAAGATGGGGCTGCCTGGGACTTTGCCGCCAAGGCTTTCACTGATCCCGGCATCCTGATGGATTCCGCCGAATTCACCGGCATGACTTCGCAACAGGCATTTAACGCCATTGCCATTCATCTTGAAGCCAGAGAATCAGGCGAACGCAAGGTGAATTACCGCTTGCGTGACTGGGGTGTCTCCCGCCAGCGTTATTGGGGAACACCCATACCCATAATCAATTGCCCGAACTGTGGCGCTGTTCCTGTTCCAGACAAGGACTTGCCGGTGATCCTGCCGGAAGACGTACAATTCACCGGCGTTAATTCACCCATCAAATCCATGCCATCGTTTTATGAAACAACCTGTCCCAAGTGCCATGGTCGAGCAGAACGCGAAACTGATACGTTTGACACCTTCATGGAATCATCCTGGTACTATGCCCGCTTTGCCTGCAAAAAACAGAACAAATCCATGCTGGATGGCCGTGCAAATTACTGGTTATCCGTCGATCAATATGTCGGCGGCATTGAACATGCGGTGCTACACCTGCTTTATGCGCGGTTCTTTCATAAATTAATGCGCGATGAAGGCTTGCTGAATAGCGACGAACCCTTTCTTCGCCTGTTATCACAAGGAATGGTCTTGAATAACGGCGCCAAAATGTCGAAATCCAAAGGAAATGTTGTTGATCCGCAGCCGCTGATTCAGCATTACGGCGCAGACACGGTCAGGCTATTCATGATGTTTGCCGCACCGCCGGAACAAAGTCTCGAATGGTCAGACAGCGGTGTGGAGGGCGCACACCGGTTCCTGAAACGTCTGTGGGCTTTCTGCCATGAAGTAAAAGACATCGTCAGCAAATATAATCGCATGCCGAAGACCAATTTGCTGGGCATGACTAACTGGGAAAACACGGATCCGGCGCAAACTGACATTTTCCGTCAGATATATGAAATTCTCGATCAGGCCAAATTTGACTATGAGCGGCAGCAGTATAACACCGTCGTATCCGGCTGCATGAAGATCCTCAATCTTCTGACAAAAATTCCCGCTGCTGAAGATTCACAAATTGATATTCGCGATATCATTATTCATAAGGGGTTGAGTATCCTACTGCGATTGCTCGCGCCCATTACACCGCACATTACTCACCAATTGTGGCATGACCTGAATTATGAAGGTATTGTCCTTAATGCGACCTGGCCAAGATCCAGCCCCATTGTATTCAAGGTCGACACCATTGAACTGGTCGTCCAGGTCAATGGAAAGCTGCGCAGCCGTGTCCGTGTGCCTCATGGTGCTGATAAGCAGTTAATTGAAGACACGGTCAGGGAAGATTCCAAAGTACAACAGGCTATCAGCGGCAAGGCGATTAAAAAAATCATTACCGTGCCCGGTAAACTGGTGAATGTGGTGACAGGTGAGTAATGAAAAAACATTATAGCTATCCATTCCTCGCGTTTTTGTTGGCCGCGCTTCTGACAGGATGCGGCTTTCACTTGCAGGGTGAAACAAAACTGGCACAACCGCTGCATCGCATGTATATCCAGTCTTCGGATCCGTATGGCCAGCTCGCGCGCAGTCTGGAACAGGATTTGAAAATATCCAAAGTCCAGCTGGTGTCATCGCCATCCGAGGCAAGCACCATACTGACCATTCTGCGCGATGATACCTCCCAGGAATTACTCAGTGTCAGCGGCACACAGCAGACACGCCAATATAATCTGAAAGTGACGGTTGCATTTGAAATCACCGACCAGAAAGGACGAAGCATTGTGAGTCCGCAGACACTTTCAGAATCACGAACGATCACTGTGCAGTCAAACCAGGTTCTTGGCAGCAGCAATGAAGCCAATCTTTTTTACCAGCAGATGCGACGCGTACTTGCACATGCCATTATTAACCGGATCGCATCGAGGGAAGTCACCTCTGCAATCGATCATGCATTTGCCCACACGGAGCAAACCTAGGATTGGGCCATACCCATGAAGCTGAATTACTTTCAACTGGAACCGCACCTTGCCAAACAGCTTGCTTCCGTTTATATCGTCTGCGGCGAAGAAATTCTTCTCAAGCAGGATGCTATTCACCAGATTCGCAAGGCTGCCAAAAAAGCCGGTTTTAATGAGCGCATCCGCATCACCCCGGAAGCAGGTTTCGACTGGGACCAGCTGTATTCCATGCTTTACTCCGGCACCTTGCTGGCTGACAAGCGTTTGTTCGAACTCGATTTTCGCGATGTTTTGCCAAATAAAACAGCTGGCAGCATTCTGCAGGGTTACGGTGACAATCCGGCACCAGATATCACATTACTCATTGATATCGGCAAAATCGATGACAAAATCTCAAGGAGCGCCTGGTACAAATCGCTGGAAAAAGCCGGCGTCGTCATTACCATCTGGCCTATTCCACGTGAACAATTACCGCAATGGATAATCAATCGGGCAAAAAAATACAAACTCCAGTTTAATCACGATGCAGCCAATTTACTGGCAGATTATATAGAGGGAAATCTGGTTGCCGCCGCGCAGGCAATTGAAAAAATATATTTATTACAGCCACAAAAAAACGTCGATACCGACCTGGTCAAAACAATCCTGACCGATGAGAGCCGATTTTCTGTTTTTGATTTCATTGAAAGCCTCGTCGCCGGCGACCAATCCCGTTCATTGCATATTCTTGAGAGCCTCCGGTTTGATGGGAGTGAACCCGTCTTGATTTTATGGGGCATCACTCGTGAACTACGGTTGTTGGCATCGCTTGCCCGGGAACTAAAGCAGGGTTCCGCCTTCGAAACCCTGTTTCAGAAACACCGGATTTTTTCCCGCCGGCAGCCAGCCATCCGGCGATTTCTGGGCAAATTTACCGCCGAAGACTGTTGGCATCTTTTGTCTCATGCTGCCGAGATTGATCAGATCATCAAAGGCGCAGTCACAGGAGATGCCTGGCAAGCCCTGCAGCTGTTCTGCCTGCGCATGGGAACGCAGACAGCGAGTTAATCACGCTGTCACGCCGGTCCAATGCAACATAATGTCATGCCATGATAGATATCATTACCCGCACATTGATTTACGCTATAATATAAACAAGAACAACCGGATAATAATAAACGATGCATCAAACACACAAAGCACTTGGCATTCTCGGCGGCACATTCGATCCCATACATCATGGTCATTTACGTATGGCACTGGAGTTATATGAAGCCCTGGATTTAGCCCAGGTCCATATCATTCCTACTTATAAGCCGATGTATAGAAAACAGCCTGTAGCAACACCTGACCAGCGCCTCGCCATGGTTCAGTGCGCCGTTGGCGGTGAGCCCGCATTAATTGCCGATGATCGCGAGATTCGCCGCAAAGGAATTACTTATACCATCGACACACTGATTGAGATGCGGGCAGAAATGCCGGATACACCCTTCTGTCTTTTGATTGGCATTGACGCATTTTTAGGATTTCCAAGCTGGCACCGCTGGAAGGAAATCCTTGATTATGCACATATTGTTGTCGCCCACCGGCCCCATTACCACTTGCCGCAAGCTGGCATTATTGCAGAGCTTCTGAACGAGCACATGCAAAAGGAAACATCTTTTCTGCATGAAAACATGGCAGGCGGCATTCTCCTGCGTCCGATTACCGCACTCGAAATCTCGGCGACCGATATTCGAAAACAGATTGCAATGGGAAGAAATCCAAGGTATTTATTGCCCGATGGGGTGTATGAATACATCAAACAACATGGCACTTATAGTATTAGCAGAATTTGATAGCGGATATGATTATGAGATCTGAAGAATTACGCGATTTGGCCCTCAAGGCATTAGACGACATGAAAGGAATTGACATCGTGACCATGGATGTGCGCTCACTCACCAGTATTACTGATTACATGATAGTCTGTACAGGCCGGTCAACGCGCCATGTAAAAGCTCTCGCGGACAGCGTTGCCGTCAAAGCCAAGGAAATGAACGCCTCTCATGTGCGTACAGAGGGAGAACGTGAAAGCGAATGGGTCCTCGTCGATCTTGGTGATGTTGTCGTTCATATCATGACCTCAGCCAGCCGGTCTTTCTACAGCCTTGAAGATTTATGGGAACCCGTCAAGGAATTGAGGGAACATAAAACCGGTCTTTGAATGACGCTATCATCGCTGTGCATATCAGCGCAATGTTTTTGTTTCTCTGTCATGTCAGCTTGTGTTGGCATGACAATAGGTTCCCAGGATTTTGCTGTTCAAAGGCTGACATGACCTGACATTCAGGAATTCCTCTTATGAAAATTCGCCTTCTGACAATTACGCATAAATCACCGGCATGGATTCAGGAGGGTTACGAAGAATATGCCAAGCGCCTGCCTGCTTCCTGTGCCCTGGAATTGGTAGAAATACCGGCGGAAAAGCGCACAGCCAATGCCGATATCAAACGCATTACGGAACGTGAAGGCGAAAAAATGCTCGGCATCATCAAGCCCCAGCATCTTGTCATTGCGCTCGATGTAAAAGGCAAACTCTGGACAACTGAACAACTGGCGGAACAGCTTGCCGGATGGCAGCAAGAAGGCCGCAATATTGATTTACTTGTTGGCGGGCCGGACGGATTATCTCCCGTGTGTTTACAAAAGGCGCAAATGAAATGGTCTCTTTCACCATTAACCTTTCCGCATATCCTTGTCCGTCTGATTGTTGCTGAACAAATCTATCGCGCATGGAGCATCATGCAGCAGCACCCTTATCATAGATAGTCACGGAATTATCAAGTGCAATCCACTCATCGATATACAGGTATTAACACCCATGAATCGCGGCGGCATGGGCAGCAATATACTCAACATCGCACTGCAACAGAAATTAAATGGATTTTCCGAGCCAAAAATAACTCGCTTTGGCGTTACCTATGCTCCCGGCGATAAAATCATTCAGCTAGTTAACAATTACGACAAGGAGGTCTTCAACGGGGATATCGGTTTTATTTCACAAATTGATCTTGAAAACAGCTATATTAAAGTATCCCTTGACAACAAAACTGTGGAATACGATTTCAATGAGCTGGATGAAATAAATCTGGCCTACACTATCAGCATTCATAAAAGCCAGGGATCTGAATTTCCAATCGTTGTTATTGCGTTAGCGACGCAACACTATAAATTGCTAGCCAGAAATCTTTTATATACGGGTGTCACACGAGGAAAAAACTGGTTGTACTGATTGGCCAAAAGAAAGCAGTGGAAATGGCTGTCAGTAATAATACTGTCTCGGAACGATTGACAGGATTATCCCAGCGGCTGGCGAATGCACTCGGTTCCTGAGCAAGAGCCGGTGTTTTATTTTTTCTTTGGTGATAGTTGCAGCTGCTGCAATAACATTTCTCTTTCGATTTTTAGGTCTTTCAGCGTGCCAGACTCTACATTCGGGGCAAACATGCCTCTCTTTTTCCAGAATAGCCGCGTTAATGGATTGTCTTTCTTTTCGAGAATGCCTGTATAAAGATCCAGTTTGGCACGCGGTGACAATTGTGAATTCAGGATGGCGTTTTTCATGAATTCCTTGGTTGTTCCTGGATTGCTGGCCAACTCTTTAAGTGCGTGAACTATCTCCTGATCAGACTGCTGTTTTGGCTTCTGATCACCAGTAGAAAGAGAAACTGCAGGCAAAATGACATCTGTTACGGCATTATTATTGTCACTCTTCATTGACGCAGCCTGACGGAGAAAATCAATAACATCATTCCATATCCTGTCGATCTTCTCGCTATCTTCCAGGGATGGGACATTGTTACTTTCCTTCGCCATTTCCAGTGGCGTTTTTCCGCAAGATGCGCGCAGCGACAAATCCACTCCATGCATCTTGAGCACTTTAAGCATTTCAAGATCACCACGACTCGCTGCATAGACAGCCGGCGTCATTCCTTGTCTGTTTTCCTGATCCAGTTTTACCTTGGCTGATTCGGCAAGATATTGAATTATCCCTGTTTGGCGATATTTGATTGCGTGAAACAGCGGAGTCATGCCATTTTCATCCGGCATGTCAAGCAGCCCGTGTTCATTCAGGAACCTCACTACAGGCACATGTCCATATTTCACTGCAAATTTCATTACTTCCGATACCTGTTCTGGATCCTTCAGGAATCCGGTTTCCTTTTGCAGATAGTGTAGCGCCTTCACATCGCCATTGATGCTGGCATCCACAGCCAGCGTGATGCCGCCCTTGCGTTTCATGTCTTTTAACTCGATCGTCGATGCCTTTCTGATATATTCAACAATATCATACTGGCCGCCTGCGAATGCAGCACCCATCAATCCAAAACAATTTCCCTCAAGATCAAACTTGTGCTTGTCAGCCAGATTATCCAGCACATCAAGACAGCCATGTCTGGCTGCAAGAAAGGCGATTTCTGATAACAGCGGCATATCCATTGAGCCAGCAAATTTCGCGAATGTCTCAATCATTTTTTTATCTCCCAAAGCGGCAGACGAATACCTGATTAATTCCGCGGTCATTTTTTTTGGCTTCTTTTTTAAGATATATTCCACGAGGTCAGCATGGCCATTGATAACCGCAATCTTCAGTAATGCTGTCGCCGCCCCATATGTTCGATACTGAAATTTCTCATCCTTGATTGATCCAGAAGAATCCAGTCCGTGCGCCTCTTTGTATTCATCCATTTTTTGCATTCTCGAGACAAATTCCTGGGCTTGCTCTCTCGTCTTTTCCGTGGCGAGAACAATTGTTTCAAATGCGATCGGACCGCCGTCGGTAATAAATGAAGAATAGATTGCATTCACCAGATCTTCACTTTCATACGCTTCGATAGTTTTGGTTGGCAAACCTCCCAGGTTCGTCACCTTCCAGACGCGTTGCTTCGCATCATAGCCAACGAAAATTGCATGTTCAGGAGATTCCAGCCTCAAGGCGATGTTTTCATCAGCCATGCTTGCCGCCAGCATTATAGCATCAACATACCTCACCAATTCTCTTTCATTCGAACTGGTGGGGGAATAGGTGTAAATGCCGGGCCATTTTGCTGAGACCGCCAGTGTTCCGGAAGTTTGCAGTCTGTCCGGCGCTGTTAATTTAGAAATATCCTCATAATCCGTTTGCCCCGTCTTCCTGGGAAACCACCCGGTATACAGCTCCGGGTTCTGCGCAAGCTCAATGCCTTCGAAAAATGCCAGGAAATCGGAAACTTCCAGGACTGCTGATGAAGGCGGGCTTTTGGGATTTTTAACCAGCTGGGATAAACGATTTTCAAGTATACCGTTTATGTATTCAGCCAGTTGCCTAATTGGATCGTTTCCATTTTTCTGGTATTGCAGATAAATTTTGTATAACCGCTCTATCCGGGAATCAAATACATCCAGCTCGCCGATGCTGAATGCCTCGATGGCTTTCGTGGTCAAGCCGGCGCACACGCCTTTTTGATTAGCCTTGTATTTCAAAGCCTGCATCAGGCTGATTATCACCTGGGACCGAGACAACGGATCCATATTCTCCTCCGCCTATCTGACACGAAAATGAGTGCCCAACATATTAATTATAGTAAGATTCAGGCCAGATACAGGGAGAAATATTAAAAGGCTGGGCATCCCCAGCCATATGCGTTTCATCTATTCTGGGCTATTCATGCCTAACACAGCGAGCATGGTTTTGATTTCCTGTTGCAATTCGTCATTTTGCAGTTTTAATTTATCCAGTTTAGCCTGGGCAGCCGCAATCTCGGCAGCAGGAGCCTTTCCATTCCTGAGATTGTCAACTTCCTGCTGCGCCACAGACAGATCAGCTTTGCTCTTGACATATTCAGCCTCGGCATCCATGACCCGCTGGCCAAATTTTTCAGGATCTTGCTGTTGTTCATTCATCATGGTCATCATGTTGGCAGCTGCATTCAGCACGATTTCACACTGGGCCGCCTGTTCCTTTGTTTTTTGTATCGAAGCCTGACATTGCGTAAATTCATCTTTCAATACAGCCGGATGCTGCATCAGATAGGAATAGGTATGCGTTTCATTACATCCAGCCAGCATTGACATCAGCAATACCAGCGTCTGGTTTTTTAAAAATTTATGCATAGGAAGATTCACTTCATTAAAGGAAAAGGTACACCATTTGTCGTCACATAAGATATGAGCGGCAGGGAAATCAGAATAATGCCAGCGATCAGCAAAAACCACACTGTGCTGATTGGTACCATCGTAGGACTTCTACGATGCTCAATATATTTGACAATGGTAGCAAAGAGAAATGCACCGCCAATCAACACACATCCGCTATGGACAAAATCAGCCATAACACTCACCGGATCCATCAGGTTTGTCGCTACATTCCCAAGTCCGGCTCCGCCAGCATGAACCAGTACGGGTATAAAGCTTAAGATAATGATTTGCAGCACTTTATAAAGCATGATTATTCACTTCATTTCAGTCAGTAATAGTCCACTATAAAGTATAGTATAATTAATAAATCGTTTCCCTAGGTGGATGATGATCTTATCAGCCTGATTGCCGGACTTCCAGATACACATCCTGACGGTATCGTCCAGACTTTTTTAAATGATGAATTTAATGTAAATTGATAGATATGTTAAGTAATCTCTCAGCATCACTAAATGAATCTATAATAAATTACCCTATCTCCGATAGCAGTCTGCCGTTTTCTGAGTACATTTCACGCAGTCGGGCCATTATTGAGGAGCGACGCACCGATCTGGAGACAAACGCAAATAGCACCCTGATCCTTGAAGCGAACAGTCCGTTTGAACTTGTACCTGAAAAACCCATTACTTCCGGCAAACGGATCAAATATGGTGTCTTGTTAATTCATGGATTACTGGATTGTCCATTTTCCCTGCGAGATATCGGCAAGCAATTACAAAATAGCGGCATGCTTTGCCGGGCAATCGTGTTACCTGGTCATGGAACCACGCCCGCTGATCTATTATCAATTTCATATCATGACTGGATACAGGCATTACGTTATGGAGTGGACAGCCTAAAAAAAGATGTTGAACATATTTTTCTCGCAGGCTATTCAACTGGAGCCGCATTGTCCGTGTACCAGGCTCTCCAGGATTCCCAAATTTCCGGAATCATACTGCTCGCTCCCGCAATCAGGATCAAGGCACCGGTTGATATCGTTGTTAGCTGGCATTACATGAGGAAATGGTTTAGCAGCTCCAATATGTGGCTATATACAGAAAAAGAAATTGACTACGCAAAATATCTGTCAATTCCTTTTAACCCTGTTACTCAGGTAGCAATCCTGACGCGGGTGTTGCGTGAGTTACGGCAGCATCATGATCTGGACTGCCCTGTATTTATGGCAGTCAGCCGCGAGGATGAAACTATCTCCAGCCATCGGGCTATTGATTTCTTTTCAAGTTTACGCAATCAGGACAGCAAACTTTTACTTTATACTTCCACCAGGCATGCTTATCCCGATAAACGGATTTTGACCCGCGAATCCGCTTATCCTCATCTGAATGTCAAACACTTTTCACATGTCTCCATTCCTTTTTCCCCTGAGAATGTGCATTATGGACAACATGGTGATTATCGCTATGCTTCGCATCTTGATTCGAAAAATATCATATTTGGCGCGTATAACCGCATCGAATCAGATACATACAACCTGTTCCATAAAATGAAATTGATCAAGCATGAACGCCGCGAACTGACCTACAATCCAGATTTTAACTTCATGACTGATCAAATCATTCAGTTCATAACTGGTCAATAATCGTTTCGCTTCAAACTGCATTTCACATAACATTTGGTTGTAAATTTATTAATCATCTCTTAATATATGCTTGTTAAATTGAAATGAATGCTTACAAGATAAGATCGTAAACATACAAAATTGAGGGGTTATCATGTCGAGCAATCAATCCGGTAATGAAGAAAAAATATCTGCGCCCAGGCTTCACCGCTTCTTCCAGCATGTGTCAAACAATAACCTGGACCTGTCCCGGCAAAACCTGACGGACAAAGACATGCCGGAGATCATTCAATTTCTGCTGCAAAATCCGAATGTTAAAGCGCTCGACCTTTCACTGAACAATATCGGCGATGAAGGCATCGCTTATTTTGCCGAAAGAAACCAGCATATTATAAGCGCCAACTTTGAAGGCAATAACATCAGTGACCAGGGTGTTGCCGTGTTTGCCTATAAAAATCAGGCTGTGGAAGAAGTCAATTTCTCCCATAATCTTATCAGTGACCAGGGTATTTCCAATTTCGTTAAAATAAATGAAATCTGTTTACACAGCCAATTTTCCACCATACAGCTTCATTAATAGATTACTTTGAATGTCTTGATTCATGTTTAAATTGTTGTTCGCGGCTTCTGCGTGGAAAATTCCAGTTCGAGCAGTTTCTTGACTGCGTGTATTTTAACTGTGTTACTGTCTTATTTACCGTATTTATACCAATGAAAAAATATCATGAATGCACCGATGCAAATAGCGCTGTCCGCGATATTAAAAATTGCAAAATGCCAGGCATGCCAGTGGAAAGACAGAAAGTCGATGACATATCCATAGAGAATTCTATCCCAGGCGTTACCCAGTGCCCCACCCAGCACCAGACACAGCGCTATGTTCATCCAGTAGTCCCGAGCCGGCAATTTTTTCAGCCAGACAATGACGACCATACTGACGACCAATGCGAGACCACCGAGAAACCAGTTCTGCCAACCTGATGCTGTATGCAAAAAACTGAAAGCAGCGCCCGTATTGTATGCCAGTGTCAAATCAAAAACAGGCAGGATGGTCAAGGGTTCCCGAAACGTAAGGTGATGGATCACCCAGATTTTCGTATAGCGGTCCACAAGAATCACAATTATCGCAAGCCATAGCCATGCGAGTCCTGATGAAAGCATTTTTTTATAAGCAGCCATAGTCGTTCCCAGGTAAGACAAATCATAACCTTTATACAAAGATGCCATACCGCTACGTTGTCATGCCTGCGAAAGCAGCATGACAAACAACGGCATGAAACAGTCAGCGGCACATTCAATCCGATCCGTTATGCGTACTCTCTCGCCTCGCCATCACCAGCAACATTCTCCACACAACGTCCACATAATCCGGGATATTCAGGATTGGTGCCAACATCTGCACGACGGTGCCAGCAACGCTCACATTTGGGATTTACTGTGCCTTCAATCTTCAGGCTCAGACCCGGCACATCTGTTGCGACTGTATCAACAGGGCCAGAATGTTCCGGAATGACTTTTGCGAAGGACGTGATGAGCACAAAGCGCAGTTCATCCTGCAAATGATCCAGTTGCGCTTTCAGATTAGGCGCGCAATATAAATGAACTTCAGCTTCGAGGGCAGAGCCAATCTTGCCAGCATTGCGCTGATTCTCGATTTCCTTGTTCACCGCATCCCGCACAGAACGTATTTTTTCCCAATACGCCTGGTTCATTACTTCATCATCAGAAAGCCTGGCCAGCTCTTTATACCAGGTCGCAAGTAATACGGATTCAGCATGCTTGCCTGGAATGTATTGCCATATTTCTTCTGCCGTAAAACTCATGATCGGAGCCATCCAGCGCACCAGCGCGTGAACAATATGAAACAATGCCGTCTGCGCCGAGCGCCGGCCGCGGCTATTGGTCTGCATGGTGTACTGCCTGTCCTTGATAACATCAAGGTAAAAACCGCCGAGATCGGAGACACAGAAATTATGCAGTTTCTGCACGACTGCGTGGAATTGGTAGGTCGAGTAAGCTTCAAGAATTTCTTCCTGGATAATGCGTGTCTTGTCAACCGCCCAACGATCCAGCATCAGCATTTGTTCCGGCGGTAAAAGATGTTGTTCCGGATCAAAGCCATTCAGATTGGCAAGAAGAAAACGCGCCGTATTACGGATACGACGATAGGCTTCTGACATGCGGTTCAGAATTTCTTTTGATGCACTGATTTCATATCGATAATCAATGGAAGCCACCCATAAGCGCAGAATATCCGCACCCAATGTTTGTATGACTTCCTCAGGCGCAATCACATTGCCAAGTGACTTTGACATTTTGCGGCCATGACCGTCAACAACAAATCCGTGCGTCAACACTTCCTTGTATGACTCTTTGCCATTGATAGCTACCGATGTTAATAATGAAGACTGGAACCACCCTCGATGCTGGTCAGAACCTTCAAGTACAATATCTGCGGGAAACGCAAGTTCCGGACGTGCTTTCAAAACACACTCATGTGTCACTCCGGAATCAAACCAGACATCCAGCACATCCATGATTTTTTGATAATGTTCCGCATCATCGCCTAGCAATTCCCTGGCATCCAGCGTATACCACGCTTCTATGCCTTGTTTCTCAACCTGCTCAGCCACTTTTTCCATGAGTTCAATTGTACGCGGATGCAATTCACCCGTTGTTTTGTGAACAAACAAGGCCAGGGGAACACCCCAGGCACGCTGCCGGGAAATACACCAGTCAGGACGGTTTTCAATCATGCCGCTGATACGTGACTGTCCCCAGTCCGGAATCCATTTGACCCGCTCAATCGCCTGCAGCGCCATGGCGCGTAATCCATTCTGGTCCATGCTGATAAACCATTGCGGCGTGGCACGGAAAATCAGCGGTGTTTTATGGCGCCAGCAGTGAGGATAGCTGTGACGAAGCGATTCGACATGGAGAAGAGTACCATTGTCACGCATGACTTCGATTACTTTTTCATTGGCCTTGCTGACATGCAGGCCGGCAAAAATCGGGGTTGCCTCGGTATAACAGCCATCGTCTCCCACAGGATTTTCCAGGGGCAGATGATATTTTTTGCCTGCTACGTAATCTTCAATACCATGCGCAGGTGCCGTGTGCACCGCTCCGGTACCTGAATCGACGGTAACATGTTCACCCAGGATTACTGGAACCTGCTTGTTGAAAAACGGATGTTGTAGTGCAACATGAGCAAGCTTCTCACCCATGACGCGACCCAGAATCGTATGGTTTTCCATGTTGTAACGCTGCAGAACGGAAGGCAGCAAATCCTCGGCGATCAATAATTGTTCAGGACCAGGAGCGGCGACCAGAACATACTGAAGCATGGGATTCAACGCAACCGCTTCGTTGGCTGGCAGTGTCCAGGGTGTAGTCGTCCAGATCGGGATGGAAATCGCACCCATACCTTTATGGACATGATCAAACCTGCTCCAGAAATCAACGTTGTCAATCACCTTGAAGCGCACATCGATAGATGGCGACGTCTTTTCCGCATATTCCACTTCAGCTTCTGCCAGCGCGGAGGCGCAATCCAGACACCAGTGCACTGGTTTATAACCTTTCTGCAAATGATTATTCCTGATGATCCTGGCAAGACTACGAATGATATTGGCTTCATACTTGAAGTCCATGGTCAGATAAGGATGCTCCCAGTCAGCAACAATACCAAGGCGTTTGAATTCAGAACGCTGGATATCAATGAATGAAGATGCATATTCACGGCAAGCAACGCGAAATTCAGCGGCTGTCACCTTGCGGCCAGGCTTGCCAATTTTCTTTTCCACATTGAGCTCGATAGGTAGCCCATGACAATCCCACCCCGGAACCAGCGGCGAGTCATAGCCGCTCATGCTTTTGGATTTCACAATAATATCTTTCAGCAGCGTCGTGGTCGCAGTTCCCAGATGGATATGGCCGTTTGCGTAAGGCGGTCCCAGGTGCAAAATAAATTTCTCTTTGCCTTTGCGCGCAGCTCTCAGCGCGGCATAAATATTGATATCCTGCCATTTCTTCAAAATCTCAGGCTCTCGCTGAGACAGGTTGGCTTTCATGGGAAAATCTGTTTGCGGCAGGTTCAGCGTATTTTTGTAATCACTCATATCACACCCAGTTCATACCTAATTAAATGTTTATAACCCTTGGTTGGTGTCGCGGATAACTTGAGACACCCGAAACCTTATCCCTGACCAGCCTGCGGCATTGCCGCGAGCTGTTTAAAATATTCCCGAGCCTGATTTACATCCTGTGCAATCTGCTGCTTGAGAAGATCCAGACTTGAATAACGCACTTCATCCCGCAATTTCTCACAAAATTCCACCTTGACATAGCGGCCATAAATGTCCTGATTAAAATCGAGTAAGTGTACCTCGAGTATGGTCCGTGTTCCATCGACAGTCGGACGAACTCCCACATTAGCCACACCAGGCCAGGGGCGGCCAGCGATCCCATGCATGAAAACCGTATAGACACCCCGCACAGGGGTCAATTTCCGGTGCAGGTAAATATTGGCTGTCGGAAAGCCGAATTCACGGCCGCGCTGGTCACCGCGCCGTACCCGTCCCAACATGGCATAGGAACGGCCTAACAATCGCTTTACCAGCTGATGATCGCCTTCAGCGAGTGCTTTGCGAACCAGCGTGCTGCTGACTCTCTCTCCGTTTACCATAACGGTAGGCATCGCTTGGACGGTAAATCCGAGAGTCTCACCAGCGGATCTCAATGTGTCAAACGTACCCTGTCTGCCACGGCCAAACCGGAAATCGTCACCTATCACGATGTGTGCCGGACGCAGGCTCTGGTGAATGATTTTTGCTATGAAATCAGTTGCAGACAAGTTTGCAAGATATTGATTAAATGGCAATATTAACACACAATCCACGCCGCACTCCGCGAGCGCATAAAATTTTTCCCGCATGCGAGTAAGCCTGGGGATGGTCACCTGGTCGGGTGCAAAAAACTCGAACGCATGCGGCTCGAACGTCATGACAATTGACGGCTTGCCGAGTTTTTTTGCCTGCTCGATGGTCTTGGCTATCAGCTGCTGATGCCCAAGATGGACCCCGTCGAAATTACCAATTGTGATTACCCCGCCCCGATGTTCAGGCTTGATGTTGTATAATGATCGGATCAAATTTGTTGGCATGTTAATATCTAACCGTTTTGGCCCTTCAGGACGAAACGCGAATCGCCGGGACGCATACATTGTTTTAAAGATGGAAAATGTATGTTAAATCCCAACTTTTTGCTAGCATGTACACATTGAAATTTGCTGGATGGCATCAAGACTTCCACCTAAGCACTGAGGAGACAACTTATGTCCTTAATGACACTTGAAAAAATGCAGGCCATTATTGAAGCTGCCTTGATGGTTGCTGGCGCACCATTGACTGTAGTGTCATTGCAGAATTTATTTCCAGAGGATGAGCGCCCGAGCTCGGCCGATATCAAATCCATACTCGCCCTGCTGAAGGAGCGCCATCAACATGAAAATAGCGGCATTGAGCTGCAGGAAGTCGCGAGCGGCTATCGTTTCCAGGCCAAGACTGAACTTAGCCCGTGGCTTTCCAAGCTTTGGGAAGAGCGCACCCCCCGCTATTCGCGGGCGTTCCTGGAAACGCTGGTAATTATCGCCTATAAGCAGCCTATCACCAGGGCTGAAATTGAAGAGATTCGCGGCGTCACCGTGAGCACCAACATCATGAAAACCCTGCAGGAAAGAGAATGGATTCGGGTCATTGGTTATCGCGAAGTTCCAGGCAAACCCGCAATTTATGGAACAACAAAAGAATTTCTCGATTATTTCAATCTGAAATCATTGTCTGATTTACCTACCCTGGCAGAATTCAAAGACCTGACTGCCCAGGAAGAGCAGCTGCAAGTCCAGCTTGCACTGGAAAATAGCAAAGTGGGGCCCGGCGACAGCGAGCAGATACCTGATGAGCGCGAAGCGACGCTTTCTGAAGAAAGCAATGTGATTGCGATTGATGCAGCGCTGGAGAATACTCAAGACCAGAATGCGCATGATAACAATGCACAAAACGATGAAGAGGAATTAGCAACAGGCTAGTTCATGTATTTCATGGAGAGTAAAAATCAACATAATGTGTTTTGCATCACTCCCATGAAAATGAAATCAGGCTGTCACTTCCGCGCAGGTGGGAGCCAGAGAACAGTGCTGTCATTCCCGCGAAGGCGGGAGCCAGAGAACAGTGCTGTCATTCCCGCGAAGGCGGGAGCCAGAGAACAGTGCTGTCATTCCCGCGA
>JAJPJI010000031.1 GCA_021324305.1 Gammaproteobacteria bacterium
CAAGATTGACACGTATGATATGACCGTAAGTATCCGCCAATGAACCGAATGTCTTGGTTAATTGCATGGTGATAAACCCGTGCTGCTCCAAAACCTGCGATCCCTGTTTACCTTTTTTGGATGGATCGTAGCCTGGCAGGTTTTTTACATAGTTCTTGATCGGTTCAATAATCAACTCAGGCGCATCGGCAAGACTAACGGGTTCCTGATTATCGCGCGGGAACATTTTATCCATAGCAATCGCTTCGAGCCGGGTCAATTCGAAGTAGTTACGAATCGAGTTGGCATCAAGAAGTATCTTGCCCTGATCCCGCATGTAGACAAGCACTTTCATCAATGCTTCAACGAACACGATGGCACGGCCTTTCCACATATCACCATCCGAGCTTTGGCCGCCTGAATCCATCAGGCTGACAACGAGCTGCGACAACATACTGGACGAACCATTACAAAACGGGTTCATGGTGTTGGACAAGCGCTTTTCCTGGGCACCAATAACGTCACGTGCACCAGTCATGAAGTTAATCAGAAGAAGATCGTCTTCACGGCCCATGGTTCGACACATTGAAAATACCTTGGCAAATAGCGAGTTATCGCCTTTACCGTCAACATACAGAAATCCGCTTCCCTGAACCAGGGCGTTGAATGACAACGATGTCAGGGCTTCTGTTTTACCGCTACCGGTTGAGCCGAAAATGAGAACATGTGTACGCATGTCATCATTATTAAACCAGAGCTCGTCGTTATCCGATTTGCGGTTGCCAAAAAAAGCGATGCCGCGCGCTATACGCGGTTTGGTCGAGCCCGGCAGTGGATCATTATAATCTTTTGCCCTGGAACGTAACGGCATGCGGAATGGCAGCGTGCTTTTTCTTGTATAGGCATACAAGAAAATACAGACACCGATCAGCGCTATGAATTCACAAAGTCCCGAGAAAAAATAGGCCGCTGCAGCAAAAGAAAACATGGTGATGGCACTATTTGTCGGATCTTTGAAAAAATCGACAATTTTCATTCCCAGTGTGCGCGTATCCCGCAGCAATAACTGGGGTGATAATTCATGCTGTTCTTCTAAGCCTCGCATACCCATAACACATTACCTCGTTGGCAGCCGGATCAACAGATATAGATACCGGATCACCTATTCCTCATCCGGTCGATAAACAACTTCCTTCAACGCAATTTCCACCGCATTGGTCGCTTCTTCAACCATTGGCAATAACAATTTTCTTCCAGCTTCTCTCTCCGCAACCCAATGCGCAAAAATTCCTGCGACTTCAATGAACGGAGTCTGTCTTCCAACCGTATTCAATGTGTACCAGAGCCGTCTGTCCACTGGCTTGAGCCACAAGAAATCCGACGAAGCCTGGACACCATCATCGCGCGCTCCAAGCAGCATGGCCGCCATAACAGTTGATGCATAAGCATGCGACTGAACGACAGCCTGCACCGCCTTGGTGTTCTCATGTTTTTTAAGCAGCTCATCCACACCATCCAGGTTTAATTCCTTGTTTTTGGATGACGCGGACAATTGCGCCAGGATTTTGGCGGCAGCTTGAGAATCAGCATTGATGCGCGCGGCGAATACGGCAAATAACGCTCTTGCGTACGGAGGCAGCTTGGCAGACCCGCCCCACAGCGGTCCTAATTGCAGGGCGAATACCTTGTTTGCTTCGCCGCGCTTTAATACGACTTCGATCTTACCCCAGTCTTTGCGGCTCATGCCTTCGCGACGCTGCGGCTTCACTTCTTCAAGCAATTTATATTTTTTGCAGAACTGCATGGGAGTCATTGCCATTGCCCAGGGTCCTGTATCAATATCGGTTTTAATCAGGTCAAGACCCAGCACCGGCGTAATTTGCGGCCAGTTTTTAACTTCCAGCTTCGCCAGATCACGCATGTTGTAGGTTCGCCTGTAGACCCTGGTTGTATTCCCGACATAAACCACCACAGCGAGAATTAGCAGCAAGACTACAAACGGGAGCCGCAGCCATGCGCCAACACCTGTTCCAATCTGAACAAGGTCGTTAAAGCTGATTGAGGAAGCACTTGCACGGGCGCTAAGAATACTCTGACGTATTTGATCAAAATAATAAGGATGATTGACCAGATTGCCCAGCCACTCCATCACATCAAGCTCATAGAGTTTGATGGTAAGGTAAGCAGTAACAATCTGTGTCTTAAACACAAACCAGACGACACCAATAGTTGCGAATATCGCAGCTATACCCCATAAGATGCCGCTTGAATTATCACCTTGATTTCCGCCTTGTGGTGCTGCAGGCATATTGTCTATCCTCTCTAAACTCTCATCATTTCCGCATGCCGATCGGCATGCGGATCAATGTCTTCCTTTTATTATAGATGATTTGCGAAAGAGACAAGTGCCGCGCGTAATTTAGACAAGCGGGAACCCATCCCGTCTTAACCAATGATCAGCCAGCCGCAACAAAGGCATCCCAGTCCTTAATATTCTTCTTCCTGTTTTTGCTGCTTTTCCTTGATTTCGTCCAGCGTTTTACAATCGATACATAGGGTTGCGGTAGGACGTGCTTCCAGCCGGCGCAAGCCGATTTCAACGCCGCAAACCTCGCAATAGCCATAATCTTTCTCACGAATCAGCTCGAGGGATTCTTCAATTTTCTTAAGGAGTTTTCTCTCACGATCTCTGGTTCGAAGTTCCAGACGAAAATCTTCTTCCTGGCTTGCACGATCGTTAGGATCAGGATAATTGATCGCCTCTTCTTTCATATGAGTAACAATCTTATCCCCACCCTCCAGAATCCGCTGCCGCAAGGCCATCAGAATTTTGCTGAAGTGCTCCTGCATCTTGGGACTCATATACTCTTCAGTCTTTTTCTGTTTATAGGGACTAATCCCCAAGACTTCCAAGCTAGGCTCTAAAATATCTTTTTCTTTGGCTGCCATAATGATTTCTCCTACCCTGAGATTAATTGTAGTCCAAGTTTGACAGCTATACCAAAAAAAACCCCTCTACAGCAAATAAATTTATTTCAGGGCAGGTATTGACCTGTCGTTACTCGTTCATGACCTGACAAATCACGCACAGAATGTATCTGACTGTATCCTGCTGCAGCAAATATTTTCCTCACAGCGGTTCCTTGCAAAAAACCATGCTCAACAAACACATAACCGCCTGGTTTCAGATAATATTTAGCTGATTGGCTAATCGTGCGGATCGCATCGAGTCCGTCCAGATTTGAAACCAGCGCGGAACGCGGTTCAAATTCCAGTTCTGCGCGATAAGCTTCCCACTCAGCCTCTCCAATATAAGGAGGATTACTGACAATTACGTCAAAATCCGAGCCGGGTAGCGCACTACACCAGCTACCTTGATAAAAATAAACATTCCCAAGCGCTAACTGTTGTGCGTTTTTTCTGGCAATTTGCAATGCGCCATGGCTGACATCAGTCGCAACTATTTCCCAGTCAGGCCGCTCATGTGCGAGCGCGAGACCTATTGCACCGCTGCCGGTACCAAGATCAGCCACTTTAATTGGAACAAGATTGCTCCGATAAAGATCGAGCACAGACTCAACCAGCAATTCTGTTTCCGGCCGCGGTATCAGCGTATCCCGCGTCACCAGCAAGTTAAGCGACCAGAATTCCCTGCGGCCAGTAATGTAGGCGACAGGTTCCTTGCTGCATCGACGCACCAGGCATTCATTGAATTGTCTCGTCTGATCATCATTCAGGATGTGCTCGGACCAGGAATGCAGATAGCTGCGAGGTTTTTGCAAGACATGACCAAGCAGTATTTCCGCTTCCAGCGATGGATTGTCAGCTATCAAGGCAAGCTGATAAATGGCATCACGTAATGATTGCTGAATAGTGTTTTGCATGATGGCCGCTAATCCGTCCTAATCTCCAAGCGATGCGATCAGGTCTGCATTGTACTCATGACTCAGCGCATCGATAACAGGGCCTAATTCCCCTTCCATGATTTGCGGCAGCTGATAGAGTGTCAGATTAATCCGGTGATCTGTCAAACGGCCCTGCGGAAAATTGTAAGTTCTGATTCGCTTCGATCGATCGCCTGTCCCAACCAGACTACGGCGTGTTTCCGCCTGTTGTTTCTGCTGTTTTTCGCGTTCCGCCGACAGAATCCTGGCTTTTAGCAGCGACATGGCACGGGCACGGTTTTTATGCTGCGACCGTTCATCCTGGCATTCAACTACCGTGCCCGTCGGTATATGCGTAATACGAATCGCTGAATCGGTTTTTTGTACATGCTGGCCGCCGGCGCCGGATGCCCTGAAGGTGTCTATGCGCAAATCCGCCGGATTGATATCGATACTTTCAATTTCTTCCAACTCCGGCAATACGGCGACCGTACAGGTGGAAGTATGAATCCGGCCTTGGGCTTCGGTAGCCGGCACCCGCTGGACGCGATGCACGCCAGATTCAAACTTGAAGCGTGAATAAGCACCATGACCGATAATTCTCATGATGATTTCTTTATATCCGCCATGCTCGCCATGGCTCTCGCTCATGATTTCAACCTTCCAACGCTGCGCCTCGGCATAACGCATATACATTCTGCTCAGATCACCGGCAAAAATTGCCGCTTCATCGCCGCCGGTTCCAGCGCGTATTTCCAGAAATATGTTATTTTCATCATGCGGGTCTTTTGGAATCAAAGCTACTAGCAAGTCTTCCTCAAGCTTCGCCATCTTTTCTTCTATCGATTTTATTTCCTGCTTGGCGAGCTGCTGCAGCTCCGGATCCTCCTCTTCAAGCAGTGCATTGGATTCTTCCAGCTGCTTCAGATAATCCTGATACTGCCTGAATGCCTGAACATGCGGCTCGATTTGCGCATATTCTTTCGACAAGTCACGGTAGCGGTTGATATCGTTGGTGACTTTGGGATCCGACAATAGCTCTTTCAATTCTTCATAGCGGTTTGTCAGATTTTGCAACTTTGTCTGTATGGATGGTTTCATAGCCTCTCTGCTTCAGTATCAGGAATAGCAAATAACTGTTTTGCAAATCGCAATAACTCGAATCGCCCCTCCACACCCGCCTGCCGCAACTGCACACTGGGGCCATGCAGCAATTTTTTGGTGAAGGCATAAGCAAAAGCGTCGAGAACTTCTCCAGGTTCAGCTCCCTGCCTCAACTGATGTTTGGCTTTCAGTAATTCAGTCCGGCACAATTCTTCAATCTGGCTGCGATAAGCCCGAATGGTGTGTTTGACCTTGTCGAATGATTTCAGCTCAAGAATAAACTGTTCGCTTTTACTGCGGATCTTCTCACGCACTTTTTCAGCCGCATGCTCGCGTCCCTGGCGATGTCTCTCAATAATCGTTTTCAGGTCATCAATACTGTAGAGGCAGACATCGTCAAGCTCGGCAACCAAAGGATCGATATCTCGCGGCACGGCGATGTCAAATAACGAAAGCGGTCTGGCCTGACGATGCTGCATGGCTTCGGCAACAATTTTTTTCGTGACGACAGGCACCGGACTTCCTGTTGCTGAAAACACAATATCTGCCTTTTCGAGAGCCGTGACCAGCCCCTCAAGCCCATATACCTCGCCGCCGAATTCCGCTGCCAGTGCAGCCGCTCTTTCCACACTGCGGTTCACCAGTGTGACTGGTCTGGATAATTGGGATTTCAGATATCGCAATAATAATTCTGTTGTATCACCCGCCCCAACCATTACCACATTTGCCTGATCAAAAGACGGAACCTGCTGCCTTGCAAAATAAACTGCTGCAGAGGCAACCGAGACCGGACATGCGCCAATGGATGTTGTAGTGCGTATCTCCTTGGCTATGGAAAAAACCTGTTGAAAAAGCTGATGAAATAATGCACCAATCGCGCCGGCCGTACAGCTCTCCGAAAAAGCCTCCTTCATCTGCCCAAGAATTTGCGGCTCGCCCAATATCATTGAGTCCAGTCCGCACGCCACTTCCATGATATGCGCAATGGCATTTTCATCACGATGCAGATATATCGCGGATTCCAGCTCACTTCGCGGCAATGAAGTCTGGGCACAAAACCAGTCATGGATATTATCGATATCATCCGTTTCACAATACAATTCAGAACGATTACAGGTAGACAGCAGTACAGCTTCCTGGGTAAAACCTCGATTCAGTAAATCCTGCAAATAGAGCGATAACTTGTCCAAAGAAAAATAAACTTTCTCGCGCAAAGTGACAGGCGCAGTCTTATGATTAATACCTATTACGAAAATCGACATGAGAGGTTGCCAAGTTATATTATTTTGGGCATATTTTATGCTTAAACCAAACTTAAAAACAAAGGATATTAACATTGATACGCATAATATGGATGTTCCTTCTCATCACAGTCATGACTGGCTGCTCAACTATTGCCCCAACACCAACACCGCCCGCGGCACCCAAAGCAACATGGAGTGACCGGCAGGCTGCTCTCACCCGGATTCAAAGCTGGACATTAAGCGGAAAAATTGCTGTTCAGACATCAAGGGATTCCGGCAGCGCTACGGTTGACTGGACCCAGTCTCAGCGCCGCTACACCATTTCATTGCTTGGACCCTTGGGTTCCAACGGACTAAAGCTCACCGGCGCGCCAGGGCATGTGACGCTGCAAACCTCCGATGGGAAAACCTTTAACGCAAAGAGTCCTGAACAGCTGCTGGCTGAACGCTGGGGCTTCCATTTACCCGTATCAAACATGAATTACTGGATACGCGGATTACCAGTACCAGGCACTACCGCCAACACCCAATTCGATCAGTATGGCCGCCTGACCAGACTGGTACAGCAGGGCTGGGATGTGCAGTTTCTTGGCTACTCCAATGCCGGAGGCATTGATTTGCCGCAAAGAATGTCCATCACATCTCCATCGCTCAACGTGAAAATCGTTGTTTACCAGTGGCATATCGGTTAATACTCACGAGCGGTTTATACATGTCATTGCCAGCGAACCGCCTTGTCATGCCTGTGAGTTGCCTTGTCATGCCTGTGAGTTGCCTTGTCATGCCTGTGAGTTGCCCGTCATCCCCTGTAACCTTAATTGTCATCCCTGCGAAAGCAGGGATCCATGTTTTTCATGCACTTATCTGGATGCCAGCTTGCGCTGGCATGACATTTGCCCAGGCCACCACAAAAAGAAAGACACACCCTGTATTTATCCTTTACCTCAGGCATGCTGGGTAAAATGTCAGATTCATAAAATGAATGCGATTCTCCCATTGACACACATGGCCTCTCTCAGCAAAATAGCGCTTCCGTGAAGTTATCATGTTGGGGTGTAGCCAAGCGGTAAGGCACCGGGTTTTGATCCCGGCATCCCTAGGTTCGAATCCTAGCACCCCAGCCAATCAGCAATCGTCGCATTAAAATCAGCGCCAAGGATACTATCGTGCCAGAAATAATGTTTTTTAGTGGTAATGCCAGCCAGGAATTAACAAAGCAGGTAGCAGAACATCTTAATCTGTCCATTGGAAAAGCTTATGTAGGCCGTTTTAGCGATGGCGAAACCACTGTCGAGATACAGGAAAATGTTCGCGGCCGTGACGTGTTCATTATTCAATCTACCTGCGCACCATCGAATGATAACCTGATGGAACTCATATTGCTCGCTGATGCATTGCGCCGCGCATCGGCTGCCAAAATTACCGCAGTCGTTCCTTATTTCGGCTACGCACGCCAGGATCGCCGTGTCCGCTCAGCCCGTGTACCCATCACCGCCAAGATTGTTGCTGACATGATGGCTGCCGTCGGCATTAGCCGCCTTGTGACGGTAGATTTGCATGCCGACCAGATTCAGGGATTTTTCTATATGCCCGTAGACAATCTGTATAGCACTCCCATCATGATTGAAGACATGCATGCGCAGTACAACAATGACAATGTCATGATTGTTTCGCCCGATGTTGGCGGCGTTGTGCGAGCACGAGCCATCGCGAAGCATTTTGCAAGCGGCACTGATCTTGCAATTATCGACAAGCGGCGCCCGCGCGCAAACGAAACACAGGTAATGCACATTATTGGCGACGTCAAAAATCGTGATTGTATCATTGTCGACGACATCGTTGACACAGCCAGCACACTTTGCCGTGCGGTTGAAGCATTAAAGAACCATGGCGCATCAAAAGTGGCAGCTTATGTCACACATCCGGTATTGTCAGGAAAAGCCATCGAGAACATCA
>JAJPJI010000016.1 GCA_021324305.1 Gammaproteobacteria bacterium
TGTGCGCTGGATATTCTCAACCGTGACCAGCTTGTCTTGCAATGCAAGCAAATCGCGCAAGGCTTCCTTGACAAATTCTAGCGTGATTGCCTTGCCAGTAAAATGGGCATTTGCAATGATGCGTTTCAGGGCTCCTTCCAGCTCACGAACATTCGAACGTATGCGTTTAGCGACAAAAAAAGCGACTTCATAGGGCAAGTTGATATTAGTTTGTTCTGCCTTGCTCATCAGAATCGCAACTCGCGTTTCCAATTCCGGCGGCTCGACCGCAACCGTTAAACCCCAGCCAAAGCGTGATTTCAATCGTTCTTCCACCCCGTTGATTTCTTTAGGATAACGGTCACAGGTCAATATGACTTGCTGCTGGCTTTCCAACAGTGCGTTAAAAGTATGAAAAAATTCTTCCTGGGTACGGTCTTTACCGGCAAAAAACTGAATATCATCAATTAGCAGTGCATCCACATTTCGATAATAACGTTTGAATTCATTCATGGCGTTAGTTTGCAGGGCTTTTACCATATCAGCGACAAAACGTTCGGAATGCAGATACAACACCCGTGCCTTGGGATTATCTCGTATGATCTGGTTACCAATGGCATGCATTAAATGCGTCTTGCCAAGCCCAACGCCGCCATACAAGAAAAGGGGGTTATAAGCAACGGCAGGGTTACCCGCAACCTGCAGGGAAGCGGCTTTAGCCAGCTGGTTGGATTTACCTTCGACAAAGTTCTCAAATGTAAAATTGGGATTTAGGTTACTTTGATAGGTTTTGGTATCAGTATAGGCAAATGCGGCTTTCGTGTTTACCTGAGCCGGCTGTTGCGCTGCCGAGGGGACGGTTCCAGCAGCTGGGGATGAATCATTTGCTCTTGGTATATCTCTTGGTATATCACTGCGTTTGCTGCCAATCTCTAAAGACACTGCGGGAGGCTGACTGTCGCTAAATTGTTTTACTAATTCATTAATACGCACCAAAAAACGCTCAACAATCCAGTCTAACACAAAGCGGTTAGGCGCAAACAAGACCAACTTGCCATCTGCATATTCTGCTTGTAAAGGGCGGATCCATGTATTGAATTGTTGAGAAGGAAATTCACTTTCCAGAGAATTCAGACATTTTTCCCAAAGTGACACGCTCACAGGAGTCATTCTCCATTAATATTTTATATTTATTTCGCACTGGTGTTTGGACATGAATAACTACACTATCCGGACTTACAAAACAAGGTGCAGAGTATAAACATGAAAGGGCGAACAATTGTTCGCCCTTTTGGTTGTTTAAATTTTGCTTAGACTGGCTTTTTACCGGCGTAATAACCAAGGAAAAGAGAAACAACGCCAATCACAATGTGCAAAATATTATCGGCCATATTGACGTGCATCATGATCAGATCACCATTTCGCCAGAAGCCCAATATGGCGACAATAGTATAAATGATACCAAAGATAATGAAGTATAATCGGGTAGCCTTGAGGCTGGTTGCTGCCATGATAGCAATAACACCGCTGACAATATGAACCAGATTATGCATGCTGTCGACTTCAAATACGCCCAAAAGCGCCCCGTTAGTCGTAAAGGCTGGCATAAATCCGGCCACACCGGCAAAAATGAATGCGATACCAAACAGAACCGCGATAAACCGTATCATAGTGTCAAACCTCCGTGTAAATAAAGCATGAGAATAAAGTATAATATCTCAAGCATATTTAAATTTCATTGTCGAATATTCAGATTGCAAATCACACTTTCCGTGGTCGTTTGCTATCAGTAGCGGGTTTCGATGCTCTTGATGATTCCTCTCTCTTTCTACCCAATAAACCAAGGTCACTTAAAAGACCTCCCCCATTTACCATTTTGACAGAATCCAGTTTTTGATATTGGACTTTTGTTTGCTCGCGTCGTTTCGCCTCAGAACGATTCGATTGTGTTGACTGAAGTGACTTATGATAAACTTCGACAGCTTTTCCCAGCTTGTCAAGAAATGCCTGGGTTGTATCAGGTAATACATATCCCTCTTGGTTCTTAAGATTGTCTTTGATTTTTGCAATAAACTGTTTAAAAACTTGAGGATCTGAGTGGTTCCTTGCAAACTCCTGTTTGAAGTGGCTCAATTCAGCTTGGGCATTTTCATATTTCTGTATACGCAGTTCATTCTTGTAATAGTCCTTATCTGTCAAATACTGTCTCTGATTCTTTAATATAGCTATCATCTCACTATAACTTGTCAAAGCATGATCTATACTCTCTTCAACAGTTTTTTTAGGATCTGTATTTTTAACAATATGATTGCGATTGCGAATTATAAGTCGTTCTGTATCATTTTTTGCTCCCTGTTTTACAAAATCCCGTTTCATATTGTGGTAACCTTTCTCGAGGCCCGTCTGAACTTCATCAAGATGTTTGATGGAGGTAATTTTGCTCGTATGAACTGTTTCACGTAATTTATCCAGTTTTTGTCTCGCAGGTAGATCGCTGTTAACAACATTTCTGATGCTAGATTGCAAAGTTATAATTTCTTTATTCTGCATTTCATACACTGACGCCTGTGCGCGTAGCTTTGTAAGCTTTGCTTCAACTTTCTCTAATTTCTTTAGAACCGTATCCTCTTTCTTGCTTGATGATATCTGATTTTCCAAATCTCGTTTCACAGCTTCTAACTTGCCGATCTGGTCCGATATATTTCTCTTTTTCATTTCGATTCGATTCCGATGCTCTTGCAGTTCACAAACGATATTTCGAGACAAGAGCTCAACTCTGTCAGCTGGGTTTCGACTTTGTTCTTTAGATATCTTGCCAGCAACCAGATCACGTCGCATTTGCAATAATTCATCTTGAACCTCGCGCGCCTTTTGATTATCTTTCTTGATTTCAGAATATAATCTTTTTCGTTCATTCTGAATATGCTCAAGCATCTCTTTGATTTCTTTTTCTCGTTCTGCTGATTCAGTTTTTAAACTTTCTACAGCATTCTTTCTGTGACTCTTAGCTACAAAGACACTTGTGTATAATGGATTGCTGCGCAAACTATCTAAGTTATTATTATTCGATCTTAAATCATTTAAATTTTCCTCCAATCGATCTAGAACTTCGATTTGCGCATACTTGACTGTAATAGCTTCAGCAAGCTGTTTCGCTTCAAGATATTTATTTGCAAGTGGTTTATCGTCAAGTATCGCTCTGTGATAAAGATCCTCGGTTTCAGTTTCATGGACATAAGCATAATTTCTCGCCAGCATGCCTGCTTCGTCACGGCGTTCTTTAATTTCGCCAAGTCTGGCCTTCGATGTTTCGTGTTTCAGGGGTTCATTAAGAATCGAGGTGAGCTCTTTCTTTACAAGAGCAATATCTTCCTGTTGTTTTATGATTACTCTCTGAATGGCTTCCTTTCTATGCGTATCATGCTCATTGGATTTTAGTATCTTTTTGTACGCTTTCCCCCGCTTCACATCTTTATGAAGCTTGTTCACTTCCTTAATATAATTCAATTCCTGAATCGCTATGTTTTTTATAAGTACCTTTTTTTCTTGCTCTAGCTCCGCACGTAACCGCTTAATATCTTCCAATACAGTTTGAAGATTACTCACCTTTGCTTCCCTTGCTTTTAATTCCATTGCTAAAAGCATTTGTTCCATTTGTTCAATCTGTGCCATCTTATTATCATATTCAATCAAGCTTGATTGAAAACCAACCATTGCCCTCAGAATTGTAATTCTCTTTTCATACTTTCGCTTTTTGCCTTTTTGATCCAATTCCGCATCTTTCTCAGTAAGTGACTGCATTTTGCTTAGTAAATTTTGCAGAACCTGCTCTTTCGGGTTTAATCTGAAAGCACTAAAAACTTCACTTTTTTTGGCCTGCTTTTCTTTATCTATAAGCGGTTTTCTTTCTATTCGCGTACTTTTAACTCGTCCCTGCAACCCTTCGCTTGTTTCAATGTCCATCGTCTCTAGTTGCTGACTAATATCGCTAATAAATGTGCTATCAACGTTTGGTTTTCCTTGTAGTTGATCCAAGATCGCCCTCATTTTTTCTTTTTGCACAGTATTGGATGTGTTAAGCTTATTTATCTCTTTCGCATTTTCAAGTGCATCTTCCTTTGCTTTAGATACTGTCGCAGCTAAATCTACTTTTCCGATTAGTTTCAAATCCTCTGCTATATCATGTAACAACCCTTTACCTCCTGTTCCCATGCAGGCGCCTACCAATTTAGGTGGATTCGTCAGCCGTGTTGCTACTGTCTGTGACTGATCAGTTGTAGAAAGTCTTGGTACGGCAGCAAATTCCGCAGGGTATTGTGCTTGTACCATTTTTAAAAAATCCTGAAATACTGATTTACTAACCATGTTGATTGCTGTACAACTTTGGATAAATGCTTTGAATTTACTATCATTACTGAAAAAGTTTTTCAGGTCTTCCACAGCCTTATCTAGATCAATTCCAATTTTATTCGGGTCAATCCAGCTTGTCGGATTAGCATGGATATTCATGCCATCAGGAATGGCATCCTTAAGAAAATTCATATAATCAAATTTGGCATCTCCTTGTAGAGACGGGTTTAAGTACGCCGGGTCAAGGAGAGGTGTGTTAGCGATATCCTGGAAAATTTTAATATGCTTATTGAGAAAGTAATCTATAAACGGATCTCTATCAGGTGGCAATTTAGCTTTGAGTTGCTGCAGATCCTCCGCCAGCGTTCGTGCATCATCATGCATCTTCTTATCCATTTTATATATTTCATAAAAACGCATCTTCAACATTCTTTCTGCTTTTTCTTTTTTTTGTACCTCTTCTCCATTAGTTTCAACATCCACATTGGGCACACTTGGACTACTGGTACCAGTCTCTTTACGTTGCATAACCACCCCATCATTATATTTTGACTAAATATAATTAAAGTATAGACGGCCTTTGAAATTATGCTAAAAGAGATAAAAGTCTCGTAACTATTCAGCTCTACCGCGCTGAATAGTTATAAAATCAATGAGATAGACGGGAAAATGGTATATTTTGGGTCTTAAGAATCCCGATAATCTTCAATATCATCGAATATGCGCATTGAATTGCAGTGGATGTCAAAACTCAGGCATGTCTTTAAACTGAAAAAGAGTTTAAGCGACTTTAATTATTAAGTATTAAAAAATTGTAGCACAGGGAAGAGCGGAATGTCGCACGCTGAAAATCTGATCAGCCTGAAAAATCCGGCAAAAGAGTCCGATGCAAAAATATATTATTAAGAGAAATTACTTGTCACGCGCAGTCTAGACAATGAATAGTTACTCTTTTCACCATGTTTGCCAGATCAACAGCTTGTCTCCCTGCAAATTTTTATTTATCCTCACCCAGGTCATTTTCCTTCAGGAACAACCATGTCAGACCAAGCCAAACCTGTCATCCTTGTGGATGGCTCGTCTTATCTATACCGCGCGTTTCATGCCTTGCCGGCCTTGATGAATTCAAAAGGATTCCCGACCGGTGCGGTGTACGGCATGATCAACATGCTTAAACGCCTGATCGCTGATTATCATCCTGACTACATGGCAGTCATTTTTGACACCAAGGGAAAAACCTTTCGTGATGATCTCTATCCGGAATACAAGGCAACGCGCCAGGAAATGCCTAACGATCTGGTCAAACAAATTGAACCCATACACGATATTATCCGCGCCATGGGGTTGCCGCTGATTGCCATCGAGGGTGTGGAAGCAGACGATGTCATTGGCACGCTGGCACGAAACATCGCGCAGAAGCACATGCATGCTCTCGTATCAACCGGCGATAAGGACCTTGCGCAACTGGTAAATGAACACGTCACGCTAATCAATACCATGACGAATATCAAGCTGGATCCGGCCGGTGTGCGGGAAAAATTTGGCGTTCCGCCTGAACGCATCATTGATTACCTGACGCTGATCGGCGACACATCCGATAATATCCCCGGCGTCCCGCAAGTAGGACCAAAGACAGCCGCGAAATGGTTAAATGAATATGGCTCGCTCGATAATATTATCGCAAACGCGAACAAGATTTCCGGGAAAGCGGGTGAAAACCTGCGTGCATCTCTGGCACAGCTTCCGCTGACAAAATCTTTGGTCACCATCAAACTGGATGTTGATCTTTCCATCACACTGGATAATTTAAAAATCAGTCATCCGGATAGCAAGGCCTTGATTGGCATCTTCAAGGAAATGGAATTCAAAAGCTGGCTGTCCGAATTACTGGACAAATCCCGGGAGACAAATGCTGACAAGCATGCCAATTATGCCATCGTGCAGTCAGAAGATGAATTGCTCGAATGGATCACACAGTTGAAACAAGCTGAATTAATCGCGTTTGACACAGAAACAACCAGCCTCGATTACATGACTGCACGTCTGGTGGGCGTATCCTTTGCGACCGCACCCGGCAAGGCCGCTTATGTACCTTTCGGCCATGATTATCTTGGCGCACCTAGCCAACTTTCGCCAGAATTCGTTTTCACCCACCTAAAACCCGTTTTGGAAAATCCGGACATAAAAAAAGTCTGTCAGCATCTCAAATATGACATGGAAGTGCTCGCCAATGCCGGCATCAGCCTGCGCGGCGCAATCTACGACACCATGCTGGAATCCTATGTGCTTGACAGCACCGGCAGCACTCATAATATGGATGCGCTTGCTCTCAAGTATCTTGGCTGGCGAACCATTACATTCGAAGACATTGCCGGAAAAGGCAGCAAGCAATTGACCTTCAATCAGATTGAGATACAGAAAGCCGGGATTTATGCCGCTGAAGATGCGGATGTCACCTTGCAGCTGCATCACACTTTATGGCCCCGCATCAAGGATGAATCCGGTCTCAGAAATATTTTTGAAAATATTGAAATGCCCCTGGTTCCCGTGCTCGCGAGAATGGAAAGAAACGGTGTCCTGATTGACCCCCAAAAGCTGGAAGCACAGGGCAAGGAGCTGCAGGCAAGATTACTGGAGCTAGAACAAGAGGCTTATATTCTTGCCGATGCCCAATTCAATCTGAATTCACCCAAGCAGCTGCAGGACATCCTGTTTCAAAAACTGAAGCTGCCTATCCTGCAAAAAACTCCCACTGGCCAGGCCTCAACAGCAGACCATGTCTTGCAGGAATTGGCGCTGGATTTTTCCATGCCGCGTATCATCATCGAGTACCGCAGCCTGAGCAAGCTAATCTCGACCTATACCAGCCGTCTGGTTGAACAGGTCAATCCACGCACCGGACGCATACACACTTCCTATAATCAGACCGGCACCGCAACCGGACGCCTGTCCTCGTCTGAACCCAACTTACAGAATATACCCATTCGCACCCAGGAAGGACGGCGTATTCGTCAGGCATTTATCGCCGCAAAAGGCCATAAACTGATTAGCGCGGATTATTCGCAAATTGAATTACGCCTGATGGCACATATCTCGGAAGACCCCAGCTTGTTGAACGCATTTGCGAATAATCACGATATTCATAAGGCAACCGCAGCGGAAGTTTGGGGCGTTGCGCTGGATCAGGTCACACCGGAAATGCGCAGGGATGCAAAAGCGATCAATTTTGGCCTTATTTATGGCATGTCTGCATTTGGTCTGACACGCCAGCTTGGCATCGAACGGCGAGCAGCGCAGGAATATATCGACCGCTATTTTGCACGCTATCCACGCGTCAAAGCCTATATGGACAATACCCGCGCCATGGCCAAGGAGAAAGGATATGTCGAAACACTCTGGGGCCGGCGTCTTTATCTGCCTGATATCAACGCCAGCCAGATTCCGCGGCAGCGGGCAGCAGAACGTACCGCGATCAATGCTCCCTTGCAGGGCAGCGCCGCAGACATCATTAAAATGGCGATGATACAAATTGACCGCTGGCTGACAGAAGAAAATATCAATGCCAGAATGATCATGCAGGTACATGATGAGCTTGTATTTGAAGCTGCGGAGCAGGATTTGCCACACATTACCGATGGAATCCGCAAGCACATGATGGAGGTAGTCAACCTGCGCGTGCCGCTGCTGGTTTCGGTTGGCACTGGTGATAATTGGGACAAGGCGTCTGCGCATTAGCAGTCTGGATGCCAGCTTTCTCTGGCAGACATCAGTATTCACTATGAAAACGCTGTCATCCCTGCGAAAACGCTGCCGAAGGCAGGGATCCAGGGGGTCTCATTTCCATTCTGGATACCAGCTTTCATTAGTACGTCATTTGTGCAGGCTATGACTTTCGCAGCCGGACAAGTTAGCTGCTTACGCTTCACGCCAGGGCGTCATTCATGTATATTGAAAATAAACATGGAAGGAACCGTATGGAAACACTATTGCCTTCACAGCCAGGGACCTATTGGCAGCTTATCAAGGCCAGCTTTCATCTTTACCGTGTCAGTTTTTCCCGGATTATCTTGTTGAGTTTTTTCCTGGCAGTAACCGTTTTTATTCCCAGACTGCTCTCCGATTTTATCGGAGAGGATATTTTTGGAAACCTGGCCCCGTTCAGCTATGAACGGTTGTGGTTACTGGTTATTTACCTGGCTGCCATAATGTTCTTTATAGGCATGATATGGCGCATGCACTGTGTCATTATTGGTGTTCATGAACGCTTGCTGGAAGATTTTGGCATTGCATTGAAAAAAGTGTTAACTGTTTTACTCGCCTATGTCATTGAAGCTGCTATTGTCTTTGCTGTCTCCATGATCCTGTTTGGTATCCACATCCTGCTTCATCAGCATCATTTATTATTTTATGGTCACCCGCTTGGTTTGCTGCTCACCGGATTCATTTTCATTGGTCAATTTATTCTCATCCTCTATGTCTCAGCCTTGTTTCTGTTTTTGATTCCCATTGTCGCTATTGAAAACAAAGGCTTGTTTTCAGCCCTGGAACGCAGCGTTTTACTAGTCTGGAACCATTGGTGGCGGGTATTTTCTGTTCAATTCACGCCCTGGCTTGTTTATCTGGCTCTGTTATTGGTAATTAAATACGGATTCAAGATTGATGTTCACATTTTTTTTGTTGAGATTGGCAAGACATATTCAATCTGGACAAGTCTGCTGCATTTAGTTATTTTCGCTTTATATATACCCTGGTTCACTGCTACATTACTCGTACAGTTAAAAGACCTTGAACTCAGGAAACATATCTCGAGCCAGTAATGACATCAGACAAGAATAATGCTCCGAAGATTCTCATCGGGTTTGACTTCGGCATGAAGCGTATTGGTGTCGCAATAGGCCAAACAGTAACCGAAAGAGCGCGTCCGCTTGACACTATCCAGGCAAAAAACGGCATTCCAAACTGGGATATCATATCCAGGCTAATCAAAAAATGGCTTCCTGACGCTCTGGTCGTCGGCATTCCGCTCAATATGGACGGGACTGATCAGACGATTACCCAGAAAGCCCGCGAGTTTGCAGAGGCCTTAAGAGTCAATTTCAAGCTACCGGTGCATGAAATGGATGAGCGGTTAACCACCAAGGACGCCCGCGAAAGATTATTCATGCAGGGCGGGTTTAAAGCACTTCAGGATGGACAAGTTGACAGAGTCGCTGCACAATTAATCCTCCAAAATTGGTTTGCCGAAAAATTAAAGCGTTAAGCCAATCATACGGACTTAACCCCTAATAATGAACGAGTTGGATATATGACTATGACCATTCGATCGACTTACTTACTTGGCTTGATAACTGTCAGTGTCTTATTGCTTACCAGCATCTATTTACAGCTTTTTCAGGGCATCATCCCTTGCCCGCTCTGCACCTTGCAGCGAATTTCATTTGGCTTGATCGGGATCGTTTTTATAATCGGCATCATGGTGCATTCAAAACGTAAAGGCAGGCTAATCATCAATACATTTTGTGGAATATTCTCTATTCTCGGCATCATTCTCGCCGGAAGGCAAATCTGGCTGCAGCAGTTTCCTTCAGGTGATGCGAGTGAGTGTGGCGTCAGTCTTCAGTACATGATGCAGGTATTGCCCATGAACCAGGTGCTGCAAAAGATTTTTGAAGGAAGTGCCGAATGTTCACAGCGAGGCTGGGAATTTATGCATCTCAATATGGCAGAATGGGCATTATTCTGGTTTGTAGGCTTCCTGATCCTGACCTTATGCCTGTTTATAGAAGAGATTAAATGGAAAAAGAATAAATAAACAGATGGCCAGTCCCGGCCTGATATCTTGACCGATACATTTAACAATGTATCGGTCAAACGCTAAGCTTTTTTATCAAGAATAAAAGACAAAACACGACACCGGTCACAATTGCAAACCTCACCAGCACACATAATAAAGACAACAAACGGCGTCTGTTAGTTATAGGTACATATTCCAGAGAAACCATGCCCCTGCTTGCAAACCATTTTCCCCCATAATCCAGAAAAATTTCTTCTCCCGGTTTGATCGGGCGCTCTGCGACAATCATAAACAACCCTCTGTCCTTATCCACATCCCAGTAAGCATTACTGATAGAAGAATGGTTATAAATGGTTCCATATCCAAGCGGGAGAACACCTGCCTTGTTATCCCCCATATTAAATGCGTAATTGATTCCGTAATCGTCATCCCATTTAATATGCAGGTAATAGCACTCTTCGATGATTTCATCACCTGAAATGGGCTCAAGAGCAAAGACGCCGTAACCCTGTATCCTTGAAGGTTTGACTTCGAGCTTGCAGCGTTTCAATTTCTGGAATTTCATTCCTTATATCCATTCAAATCTCAAACAAGACGATAACAAGTCCATAAATTATGCTAAAACGCAAAAATTGTATCAGCATAAGATATAACATTCATCCAGGATTTAAGTTAAGATAAAGATAATAATCGTGATTTCATCATATGATGCCTGGCAAAAATTTGATTCTTCGAGTATGGATGCTGATCTTGTTGTGCCTGACCACAACCATAGGTTATGCACAAACGGATGATGATGGTTTGGGACAAACCATCCAGATTCAGACTTACTTTCATTCCTGGGTAGGCAAACCCATCTGGACGTTAATTATTCGCGATATTGACCACAATCAGAATATCCCGTATTTATTCGACATTACTCGGGGCGAAAACCACTGGGTAGTCTTTACCTATAGCAGAAATTACCTGATCACTGTTTCGAGAATGCAAATTGAAACTTATCGATCACATTTTTTTAAATATAAAAACTACAGAATGAACAACTTCTGTAACCTGGAAAGTAATGGAAGAATCATCAGGGGTGAATCAATGTATATCACGCTGGAAGGTGATTTATCACCTGATACCAATACATTTTCTTGTCAGATCTCCAGATATCCCGATGGAAATTTCTTTATCTATAATCCAGACTCTGCAAACAATTAAGTTCAAGGAGAAATTATGCTTCTTAACAATATCCTAGAGGCTGTTGGGAATACGCCTGTCGTCCGCTTGAATAGAATCGGCAAGGATTTGCCTTGTGAATTATATGGCAAGTGTGAATTTCTGAACCCTGGCGGCTCAGTAAAAGACAGAATCGCGGTCGAAATGGTTGAACAGGCAGAAAAAGAGGGAAAAATCAAACCTGGCGACACACTGATTGAGGCAACATCGGGTAATGCGGGGATTGGTTTCGCGCTCGTGGGAGCAGTAAAGGGATACAAGATTGTGATTACCATGCCGGAAAAAATGAGCCGGGAAAAAGAAGTCGTGCTCGAGGCATTGGGAGCAAAAATATATCGCACCCCGACGGAAGCAAAATGGGATGATCCGGACAGTCACATTTCATTGGCAAAAAAATTGCAAAAAGAAATCCCTAACGCGCATATTCTCAATCAATACACCAATCACAATAATCCTGACGCTCACTACAAACACACCGCCCAGGAAATAATGGATGATATGGGAAAAGAGCTGGCAATGGTTGTTATGGGTGTTGGCACGGGCGGCACAATTACTGGTGTTGCGAAACGCCTCAAGGCTGAAATGCCGCATGTTCAGGTTGTTGGTGTTGATCCTTACGGCTCCATATTGGGCGGTGGCACGGAGATTCATCCGTATTTGGTTGAGGGAATAGGCTATGATTTTATTCCAGACGTACTCGACAACAAGCTGGTGGATGAATATATCAAGGTAGATGATAAAAACTCATTTATCACTGCGCGCCGTTTGATCCGTGAAGAAGGATTGCTGGTGGGCGGCTCATCCGGGACCGCGGTATGGGCAGCGTTACAAGCGGCAAAACGCCTCAAGAAAGGCCAAAAATGTCTGGTCGTTTTACCAGACAGCATACGCAACTACATGTCCAAGTTTGTCGATGACAAGTGGATGCGGGAACATGATTTTTTAGAAGAACACTGCAAGGTTTAAAAGACGGCCAGCCATGACATGCCGTGCGGATCTTTCCATGTCATGCGAGTCCAGGCTTCAGCTGCTCTGAGTCATGCCAGCGCAAGCTGGCATGAAATGAGGTAACAAGACATACGCCCAATAGCGAATAAAAAAGGTAACTCACATGACCAAACACTATCCAGACATTGCTACGCGTGCGATACATGCAGGCCAGGAACCGGATCCCAGCACAGGCGCCATCATGACGCCGATTTATGCGACATCCACCTATGTGCAGGAAAGTCCGGGGAAACACAAAGGATATGAATATTCTCGCACGAAAAACCCTACGCGTTTTGCATACGAACAATGTGTCGCCAATCTGGAATCCGGGAAGCATGGTTTTGCCTTCGCATCCGGTATGGCAGCCATTGCGACGACTCTGGAAATTCTGAATCCGGGCGATCACGTCATTGTCTGCGATGACGTTTATGGCGGAACCTATCGATTATTTGAAAAAGTGCGTAAACGTTCTGCAGGAATAAAAGCGACTTTTACCGACATGACGAATTTGCAGAATATTGAAAAAAATATTCTGCCTGAAACACGCATGATTTGGGTAGAAACACCCACGAATCCCATGTTAAAGCTCATGGACTTACGCAAGATCGCCGCGCTTGCGAAAAAACATGGCCTGATTTCAGTGGTGGACAATACATTCGCAACCCCCGTTCTGCAACGGCCGCTTGAAGCGGGTTTTGATATTGTGGTGCACTCAGCGACCAAATACCTGAACGGCCACTCGGATATTATCGGTGGCGTGGTCATCATTGGTGAAAAGAGCGATTTGGCTGAGCAGATTGGATTCCTGCAAAACTCAGTTGGAGCAGTAGCTGGACCATTCGACAGTTTCCTCGCCATGCGTGGCTTAAAAACACTGGTCGTACGCATGGAGCGGCATTGCGAAAACGCACTTGAACTAGCACAGTGGCTGTCCAGGCATCCACATATATCAAAAGTCATTTATCCTGGGTTGAGCAGCCATCCTCAGCATTCACTCGCAAAAGAGCAAATGAAGTATTTCGGCGGGATGATTTCTGCGGAAATTAATGGTGACCTTGAAGACACCATTCGCATGCTGGAACATTGTCAGATATTTTCCCTTGCAGAAAGTTTGGGCGGAGTGGAAAGCCTGATAGAACATCCTGCCATCATGACACATGCCAGCCTGCCTCCGGCGCAGCGAAAAACGCTAGGGATTAATGATAATTTTATTCGTCTGTCTGTCGGCATTGAGGGCATTGATGATCTTAAAAAAGACCTGGATGAAGCACTGAAAGCCGGGGTGAAAGCTAAAATTAAAGCATGAACAAACTATTACTTGTCTCCCTTCCTCCTGGCTTTTCATAGGAGGAAGGGGCTGGGGGAGAGGAGGCATTCACCATCATGACCTGGTGACAATTTACTATCACGACATGTTGGCACGTCACTCTTACACTACCACGATTCTTCCATGCAAATTCGACCCTTCACATACAAAATCAACCGTGCCAGGTTCAAGTGGCGGGAGCGTCACATTAATTGGAATATCCAGCATGAATGGATAGGCAGAATTGAGCTGCAAAAAATCAATCGAGGTTTTGCACGCTTCGTTATTTTCACGAACAATATGCAGATTGACTGGCTTGCCTGCCGGAACCTGTATCATTGCAGGCTGATAACCTGAACGGCTAACAACAATGTTTATGGTTGAATCTGAAATATGCGGCTGCATACGGGAATAATAAAAAAACATACCTGCCACAATCACGATCGCAGCGATAATGTAAACAGCCAAGGTATCATTTTTCATTTTTCGAGCTCCATTCAAACCCGTCCAATTCTGGATTGACTGGGTATTTTTCTATCCTGAGTAAATAAATCACAACAGCTAGCAGCGCAGCCAACACGCCTGCGGCCAGGGGTAATGATACCGAAATCGAGATCAAAAATCCTCCAAAAATACAAATCAATGCATCACCCAACATGCGAAGCCCCCATTGCATGCCCATGATTTTACCCTGAATATCATTATCTGCTGCATCTGACAGTTGCACAGTGATGGCTGTAGAGGGCAATGGAATCATCAACCCGATCAAGGCAAACAGAGGAAACAGCAGGCTGACAGATGAAGTGATTGTCATGAGTGACAGGAAAAACGAAAACAGCATGATGGCCATCACTACAATTTGCCGCGGAGAAAAGCGGCTGGCGAGATAATGCGGCAGCCATGCGCCGCTTAGCGCAATCGCCATCGAGAGAATCAGATTGTAAACGGCAATCTGTCCCGAATCCATCATCCAGCGTCCTGTCAGATACACAGGACCGAATTCGTAAAACAAATCCACGCCTACTGTAAACACCAGGCTGCTCAGCAAATAATATTTGAGTAACTGGTTTTGTAGTATTTCTTGTAAATGTGCAATGACATTAAATTGGCGCCATGCTGTTTGTGATGAAACAGGAGAAATATCTGCTGGCCTGGATTCAGGCAGCTGCTTATAAGCAAAATAGAGGGTGAAAGCAGATAGTATTGCCGCAATATAAAATGGCGTTGCTGCATTAAACCAGCTAAACAGACTGCCGTCCGATAAAAAGCCGCCAATCATGGGTCCAACAACGTAACCGATGGATGATGCCATGACGATTCCGCCAAATCCCTTGTGTTTGTTGATGTCAAGGTCAGCAATAATGGATTGGGCCAGCGCCAGGTTGCTTTCAGCAAGCCCGGTTGCAAAACGGCTTAATATCAATAGCCACAGCATGCCTGTTTGCAACGCCGCCGCACTTGATACATAACCCAGCATGGTCCCGGTTAATGTCAGCAGGAGAATATTCTTTCGACCATATTTATCTGACATTGCACCGATGACAGGTGAGCCAATAAACTGCCCTAGCGGATACACCGCAAGCGTCAATCCCAGCAACAAATTGCGATTGTCAGCAGCCCATGAATGCCCGGGTATCAACGCAGAAGAATGCAGGAACAGGGGCGGAAATATCGGGTAGGCGATGGAAGCGCCAATATATCCGACGAAGACGATGAAGAGGATGGTTCGAAGTTGATTTAAAATAGGCATTATCATTGATTCCATTATATTTTCTGGATGAACCATTCATAGCAAATTCAGTCATTGTAAAATAAACGAGATTTGCTTAAGTTTGTTATGAAAAAATAACGAATTATCTCTTTGAATTTTAGCTGTAAAAACAATAACTAACCTCAGTCAAGCTTTTTCCGTCCTTAAGAAAAATTTCACAAACTAACTCTATACTTAAATTAAATCTTACCCAATATAGTAGAGGTGTGATTATGGATACCAGAACAGCTACTGATATTCTGAATGATGCTTTTCAAAAAGCAAGTCAAGCAGACACTAACGAATCAAAATTGAAATTTCTAGAAGAAGCATTATGCTCTCCTGGAGTAGATCTATTCCTTGCTCAAGATCAAAAATATCGCCAGCGATTTCAGAATGAATATGAATCTTGCTCTGTCGCTTTAGCAAAAGAATTAACCGGTTTAAACTCATATCAATATTCTGAAATTGACAACCTCGACAGTGTCGAGGTAAAAAAACAAGGTTATGGCTACAAAATTCCGTTAAGTCATAGAAAGATTACTTCTACTTTTAATACGATAAGTCATTACGTCGCTCGTCAAATTCTTTTAGAAGAACATGTTGATAAACGTACTGTGTTATTAGAGCGCTGGATTAATATTGCACTAAAATGCTTTGATAACAAAGATTTTAATACGTGTTTTGCTATTATAGCAGGAATAAACTCGAACCCAATTTATAGATTAAAAGCGACGAAAGAAGGATTGTCTCCCATTGCTAAAGAATTTCTTGAAATTGTCACACCATTACTTTCGAATCCAGAAGCGATAACAGCAATAATGTCAAGAACAGGCACTGATATCGTTCCATATTATGGGACCTACAGAACGCAACTCACGTTTACATCAGATAAATTAGATGCTGCAACACAAAAGAAAGATTTTGAAGCTGCAAAAGCTGAAAAGCAAACAAAAGATCAAATTCTCTTAAGGCTTGAACGAATAAGATCATATTTAGCAAGTGTAGGAACTATAAAAGATTTATCTAAATTGACTCCACTCCAAGCAACAATATTAAGAACATCATTATTTCAAATAATGCGAGAAATTAAAGAAGAAAAAATGCAAATAGAAGAAGAAATCAAGAAAGCAAACGAAGCACTTAAAGAAGCTGCCATTCGCTTCACTTCACCTAAAGGTCCAATATACGAATTTGAAGAGGCAAAAACTGAATTTGAAAAAGCTAACAAAATTGAAGACAAAACAAGCAAAAAATTTCTTGAAGCAAAAGCTAAATATGAATCAGCAGAAAAAAAATATAATGAAGAAAAATCTAAATATGAAAAATTTCAAAATGATCAGCGCGAAATATTAAAGGATTTAACCCGTAAGAAAGATGCCATTATTGCAGTATATGACGGCGCAAAAGGTCATGAAAAAGCATTGAAAGAAACCTTACAAGCACTAGCCAAAATTCCACAAAATATTGAACCACCTTCAACGCCTCTTGCAATAGCAGCTAAAAAAAAGGAATCGGGTGGAGCAAGCGCAGAAACAATCAATAGTGAGATATCTACACAGATAGAACCTCGAAATTTAACAATTACATCTAGCAAAATATTCACAAATGTAGGCGCTCTTATCATTCACGAAATTCCATCAAGGATTAATGATGCATCTCTTATTACCGATTGCACAAATATTATGAAAGATTCTGCTAGCACTACAAACAACATGAGAAATAATCATAGAAGAATTGAGGAAGCTTGCAAAACCATTAACCCTAGCACCAGCAGTATTGACCCAAAAAGCTTACTAGAAATGAATCAGAAAATTGAAGAAATTCGATTATTCGTATTCACTTCAAAAAGAGCGATAGAAAGTCATTTGGCTGGCGGTCAAAAAATGGCCAAAGATGAAGGCAATATCGTATCAATACAGGAAAAACTGCAAACTGCGTATGCTTCTCTAAGCAAAGAATGGGAAGCGCTAAATATAAAGGATGATAAAAAAGATATTAAAACAACAGAAGCATTAAAGCTTTTAAAAGAAAATATTGATCACATAAGTAAACTCATTGAGGTATTCAGCAAACTTGCTGAGCCATTAGGTCAATTAAATGCATCCAAGCCTGCACCTACTACCTGGACACAGATGCGCCGACCAATAACCGTGCGCTTTGTATCATCACCGCCATTATCAGAAGGTAGTGATGAGTTACAATTTGCTATGGAGTCAGAAAATGGAAGTTCCCCTATATCAAGAAAGGCTTCTGATGACAGCCAAGAAAAAACTGCGCTATCTTTAGCCAGAACCAGACCTGGCGCAATGTTAGGCAGCGCGAGAGGATCTGGAACTGATTTAAGGAAAAGAGCATTAGCTCAAAGTATGGATACAGACGGAAAAAAAGATACATCTCCCAGCTCTCCTTTAGCAGTTCATAGCGCCCCTGTATCAACTCAAGGTTCACCTACTGTTGAAAGAAAAGCTGATGATCCCCGACATGCCAGGTTACTTGATACAGCTGCAGTGCAGCATGAATTACAAAAAATGCATGACGAGACGGAGAAGCAAAAAGATCTCGGTAATAAAGGATCTTCACCATTAGCCCATAAAAAGCTACCAGATTTGCCTAAAATTCCAACAAGTCCTCCTTCAAAACCTCAGCAGCTTGGGTCACAACAATCACTACCAAAAGCAACGTCGTTAAAAACCGGCAGCCCAAGCCAACCATTTCATAATCCTTCTCTTATTGAAGAAATGAGAAAAAAACAACTCGAGAAGCAAAAACTAGAAGATCAGAAAAAGAAAGAAGATGAGGAAAGAGAAAGACAAGGCAGTTCTGATTCTTTGCATAAATGAGTATAGAATCATGGGAACTAGTTCCGATGTGGTTAACATGTAATATTATTTCTTAAATCCAGCTCCTTGGGTTTAATTAAGTGAATCTATATCCAACCCGCCTGTTGACCCCAACGCCGCTACTCATTATACTCGCGCAAACTTGCCGCACTGAAATGATCGTAATGGCAGCACAAACGCTAAAAAAAATAGTACAAAATAAAGCTTACCGGATCGTTTTATTACAACTGGCTGGCGTTGTCATACTGGCTTTTTTAGCTTTGCTCATGCGAGGGTTAACCAGCGGCCTTTCTGTCCTATTAGGAGGTCTTGCATACGGTTTGCCCAATCTGGTGTTTGTATGGCGTGTCTTTCGTTATGTCGGCGCGTCGCAAACGACCCAGTTTGTAGCGGCTTTTTTTATCGGCGAAATGCTAAAGCTGGCATTCAGCGCCGTATTATTTATAGTTATTGTGAAATACTTGCCAGTTAGTTTATTATCCGTGCTCATCGGATTTGCCGGAGCGATTGTTTCGTTCTGGGTTGTTTGTTTTTGCATGTTTTCTCGGTAGTGTTCTGGTACCGCCTTTTCCTGGAATCAGGAGAGGAAAGAATGAAGATCAGTTAATGGAGTGGATAGATGACAGAAACCGTAACAAGTCCAGGTCAATATATCGGACACCATCTTGAGCATTTAACGCTCAACCTGAAAACCTTTTCCCTGGGAGAGGGTGGTGGGTTCTGGACTCTCAACCTGGATACCCTGCTGGTTTCTATTATTATCGGCATTCTCGTCTTTGGCACCTTGCGTGTCGCTGCACGCCGCATGACAGAAATCCCTGGCAGGCTGCAAAGCTTTGCGGAAATGATCATTGAATATGTTGACAAGACAGTGCATGAAATTTTTCATCACAAAAGCACATTCATCCCTTCGCTTGCTCTGACGATATTTCTCTGGGTGTTTTTCATGAATGCCATGGACTTGTTACCGGTCGACTTTCTGCCGCGAGTATTAGGCGTTTTCGGCGTGCCCTATTTCAAAAGCGTTCCGACTGCCGACCCGAATGCAACATTTGCGATGTCGATTAGTGTCTTTTTGCTCATTATCTTTTTCAATCTGCGGGCCAAAAAGCACAAATTATTAAAAGAAATGCTGACTTTTCCCTTTGGGCCATATCTTTTCCCGATTAACTTTTTATTCCGTCTTATCGAAGAATGCGTAAAACCAATTTCACTTGCGCTTCGTCTTTTTGGAAACATGTTTGCCGGCGAGCTGATTTTCATATTGATCGCAATCTTGCCCTGGTGGGTACAATGGCCTCCAGGCGCAATCTGGGCGATCTTTCACATATTAATTATTACTTTGCAGGCTTTCCTGTTCATGATGCTGACGATCATCTATCTCAGCATGGCGCATGATGCGCATTGATGAAAAGTGTTCCCGCCTCCCGGGCAAAAATGCCGGGGAGCCAGGCAACCGGTGGTGTTGGGTTTATGGTAATAGGTTTCATATTAATTTTTAATTGTTCATATAGTTAGGAGGTTCCATGGAAATCGCAAGTGTAATTGGCCAGGTACAAGGTTTGAGTGTTATCGCAGCTGGTTTGTTAATCAGTCTCGCAGCGCTTGGTACTGCAATCGGCTTCGGTCTGCTCGGCGGAAAATTTCTTGAAGGTGTTGCCCGTCAGCCGGAATTAGGTCCCATGTTGATGGTGCGCATGTTTATCGTCGCCGGTCTGGTTGACGCATTCGCCGCTATCTCTATCGTGATGGGTCTGTTATTGTTCTTCGCAGAAAACCCATTTGCACGCGCTGTCATCAATCTTACAAAAACAACCGCTGGTGCATAACGTCGAGGAAAAACGATGGATATCAACGCCACCATAATCGGCCAGTTTATCACGTTTGCCATCTTGGTATGGTTCACCATGAAATATGTGTGGCCACCCATTACCAAGACTCTGCATGATCGTGAAAAGAAAATTGCCGCTGGTTTAGAAGCTGCTGAACGCAGCAAGCGTGAGCTTGAAATGGCGGAGCACAAAGCATTTTCCATTATTCGCGAAGCCAAGCAGCAAGCCTCACATATCATTGAGCAGGCAAATTTGCACTCTGCACAGCTTGTGGAAGAAGCTAAAAACCAGGCTAAAACAGAGGGCCAGCGTATTGTTGATCTGGCCCAGGGCGAGATTGATCGTGAAGTAGCGCAAGCGAAAGAAGCGTTGAAAGCACAATTGGCAACGCTTGCCATTGCTGGCGCAGAAAAGATCATTCAACGCAAACTCGACCCAACCGTACATAATGATTTATTGAACGAATTAGCAGCTGAGATTTAACAGTAGGATGTAAACTATGGCAAATTTATCGAGCATTGCAAGACCTTATGCTCTCGCGGCATTTGAATACGCGCGCGATAAACAGCAATTGCCTGAGTGGAAAGCATTTCTGGAATCAGCTTCATGCGCTGCACGCCAGCCCACAGTAATCAGGCTGTTGGATAATCCTGAACTGCCCTCAGCAAAAGCGTTCGATTTATTTCATGAAGTACTGGCATCGCAGCTTGATACTGAACGGAAAAACTTTCTGCGTTTGCTGTCTCAGCACAAACGTTTTAACGTGCTTCCGGAAATTTCTGATGCATTTAACGCTTTATATGCCGCACTGGAAAAAACCAGCAAGGTACGCGTTATTACCGCAGTCGAAGCAGAAGAAACATTCCGGCAAAAACTCGCTCATGTCCTGGCAAAACGAACTCAGCGTGATGTCATGCTGCACTGTGAGGTTGATCCTGCAATTATCGGCGGAGCAATCATTCACATTGGCGACAGAGTTATCGATGGCTCCGTGCGCGGAAAATTAAATCGCTTACTCGAGAGTCTAACAGACTAAAAAGGTGTACTATGCAAGTCAAGCAACTAAGCCCAACAGAAATCAGTGAACTCATTAAACAGCGGATCGAGCATTTTGATCTGAAACCGGAAATTCGTACAGAAGGTACGATTGTCAGCGTCAAGGACGGTGTTGTCCGTCTTTACGGTCTTGCCGATGTCATGCAAGGTGAAATGATCGAATTTGCTGAGCATACATATGGTCTTGCACTCAACCTGGAACGTGACTCAGTTGGTGCGGTCGTATTGGGTCGATCCGATCACTTGTCCGAAGGACAGACAGCAAAATGTACTGGCAGAATTCTGGAAGTTCCGGTAGGCGAAGCATTGCTCGGCCGTGTAGTCGATGCCCTGGGTAATCCAATTGACGGCAAAGGCGCCATTCAGGCAGAAAAGTTTTCTCCGATTGAAAAAGTTGCTCCCGGTGTCATTGCCCGTCAGCCCGTATCACAACCAATGCAGACAGGTGTAAAGGCGATTGACGCCATGGTGCCAATCGGTCGCGGACAACGTGAATTAATCATTGGTGACCGTCAAACAGGTAAGACCGCTATTGCTATCGATGCCATCATTAACCAGCGTGATACTGGCGTGAAATGTATCTATGTTGCTATCGGTCAAAAGGCCTCCTCCGTCGCGGCTGTCGTACGCAAACTTGAAGAACATAATGCACTGAAACATACGATCGTGGTTGTTGCAACAGCTTCTGATCCGGCCGCAATGCAATATATTGCTCCTTATGCGGGTTGTGCGATGGGCGAATATTTCCGTGACAAGGGTGAAGACGCACTTATTATTTATGATGACCTTACCAAACAGGCATGGGCATATCGTCAAATCTCCTTGCTGCTGCGTCGTCCACCAGGCCGTGAAGCTTATCCTGGCGATATTTTCTATCTGCATTCCCGCTTGCTGGAACGCGCTTCCCGTGTCAATGCCGAGTACATCGAGAAATTGACTGATGGCAAAGTGAAAGGCAAAACCGGTTCACTCACTGCATTGCCAGTGATCGAAACACAGGCTGGAGACGTATCAGCATTCGTTCCAACCAACGTTATTTCGATTACAGACGGCCAGATCTTTTTGGAAACCGACCTGTTCAACTCCGGTATTCGTCCCGCTATCAACGCAGGTCTGTCGGTGTCTCGAGTAGGCGGTGCCGCGCAAACAAAAATCATGAAAAAACTAGCGGGTGGTATTCGTATCGGTCAGGCGCAATATCGTGAACTTGCTGCGTTTTCCCAATTCATGTCAGATCTGGACGAAGCAACCCGCAAACAGCTGGAACGCGGTCAGCGCATCACTGAAGTGATGAAGCAAAAGCAATATATGCCAATGTCCGTTGCCGAGATGGCGACTGTTCTGTTCGCTGCCGATCAAGGCTATCTGGACGATGTGCCAGTCAACCGTATCGCAATTTTCGAACAGGAGCTGATTAGCTATCTGCATGCCAACTATGGCGAATTCGTTGAACGCATCAATAAAACCGGCGAATACAATGACGAAGTGGCGCAGAAACTGCGTACCATACTCGAATCATTCAAAGCCAATCAGTCATGGGACTAAGGGGAAAGTAACATGGCCATTGCTAAAGAGATCCGCCTGAAAATCCATAGCATCAAGAATACGCAGAAGATTACCAAAGCGATGGAAATGGTGGCGGCCAGCAAAATGCGCAAGACACAGGACCGTATGGTCAAGGCCATTCCCTACGCAAAAGAAATCCTGAAGGTCATCAACCATGTCGCCAAGGCCAACTCTGAATATCGCCATCCATACATGGAAAAGCGGGATATCAAGCGGGTCGGTTATATTGTCGTGACAACAGACCGGGGATTGTGCGGCGGGTTGAACAGTAATCTGCTGAAAGCAACCATCAAGGCGATCAAGCAGGAAATGGACAAGGGAATTGAAGTCGAGTTGTGTCTTATTGGCAATAAGGCAATGCAGTTTTTCAAGCGCTTTGGCGGAAATGTTGTTGCTCACAAAAAAGACCTGGGTGACGCCCCCAGCGTCACGGATTTGATCGGCATTGTCAAAGTAATGCTGGATGACTATCTGGAAAAGAAAATTGATGCGCTATATATTTGCTCAAACCAGTTTGTCACGACCATGCGTCAGGATCCAGCCATTCAGCAGATACTGCCTCTTATTCCTTCAGAAGATACAGAGCTGCAGCATCATTGGGATTATATCTATGAACCGGACAACGCTCCGGAATTACTGGACAAACTATTGACGCGTTACATCGAATCCCAGGTTTATCGTGCAGTGATTGAAAATATTGCCTGTGAACAAGCCGCGCGCATGTTGGCAATGAGAAATGCAACGGATAATGCAGCGGAATTAATTTCCAGCTTGCAATTGGTATATAACAAGGCTCGTCAGGCTTCGATTACACGTGAGTTATCGGAAATCGTCGCCGGTGCGTCGGTAATTTAGTTTATTTGAGGTAAATGAAATGACACAATTGAATCAAGGCAAAATTGTTGAAATTATCGGTGCGGTGGTTGACGTTGAATTCCCACGCAATGATGTTCCTAAAATTTATGACGCTCTGAAGGTTGACGAAAAAAACCTCGTCCTTGAAGTTCAACAGCAAATTGGCGATGGTGTCGTACGTACGATTGCAATGGGAACAACCGATGGATTACGCCGCGGACTATCCGTTGCCAACACAGGCAAACCCATTCTGGTACCGGTTGGCAAGCCAACACTGGGCCGCATCATGAATGTGCTGGGTGATCCTATCGATGAGCAAGGGCCAATTAAAACCGATCAATTTTTACCGATTCACCGTCCTGCGCCAACATTCTCGGAACAGGCTCCCTCGCAGGAACTGCTGGAAACCGGTATTAAAGTTATCGACCTCGTCTGTCCGTTTGCAAAAGGCGGTAAAGTCGGTCTGTTCGGCGGCGCAGGTGTAGGCAAGACCGTTAACATGCTTGAACTGATCCGAAATATCGCCATCGAGCACAGTGGTTACTCCGTATTTACTGGTGTTGGCGAACGTACCCGTGAAGGTAACGATTTCTACCTCGAAATGACCGAATCGAAAGTGCTGGATAAAGTTGCCCTGGTATATGGTCAGATGAATGAGCCGCCAGGCAATCGTTTGCGTGTTGGTCTCACTGGTTTGACAATTGCGGAAAGCTTCCGTGATGAAGGCAAAGACGTATTGTTGTTCGTTGATAATATCTTCCGTTACACCCTTTCCGGTGTGGAAGTATCAGCGTTGCTTGGACGTATTCCTTCCGCTGTAGGTTATCAGCCGACACTTGCTGAAGAAATGGGTGTATTGCAAGAACGCATCACCTCGACCAAAACCGGTTCGATTACCTCCGTACAGGCAGTTTATGTACCTGCAGACGACCTGACAGACCCGTCACCGGCAACCACATTTGCCCATTTGGATGCGACCGTTGTATTGTCTCGTCAAATCGCCGAACTGGGAATTTACCCAGCGATTGATCCACTTGATTCAACCAGCCGTCAGCTTGATCCTCTCGTTGTCGGACAAGAGCACTACGATGTCGCTCGCGGCGTACAAAAAACCCTGCAGCGTTATAAAGAACTCAAGGATATCATCGCCATTCTCGGTATGGATGAACTGTCCGAAGAAGACAAACAGACTGTTGCGCGCGCTCGCCGTATACAGCGCTTCCTGTCACAGCCGTTCTTTGTTGCCGAAGTCTTTACCGGTACACCAGGCCGCTATGTCCCTATTAAAGAAACCATTCGTGGATTCAAGGGCATATTAAGCGGTGAATATGATCACCTGCCAGAACAAGCCTTTTATATGGTTGGTTCAATTGAAGAAGCCGTGGAGAAAGCCAAATCGCTATGACCGCAGATACTCTTCGTTTAGATATAGTCAGCGCCGAAAAACAGATTTTCTCCGGTGAAGTCGAAATGGTTTTTGTCACTGGAGAAATGGGTGAGTTAGGCGTTGCGCCGGGCCACTCTCAGCTGCTTACAACGCTGAGACCTGGTTATGTACGTACGATCTTGCCCAACAAGGAAGAAGAAGTTTTTTATATTTCTGGCGGCATGCTTGAAGTTCAGCCATATATTGTTTCCGTGTTGGCTGATACAGCCATGCGCGCGGACGACATTGATGAAGCAGCTGCGCTCGCGGCAAAAGAGCAGGCTGAAAAATCCCTTGCGGGTAAAATGTCTGCGATTGATATTGCACGTGCGACAGTGGAATTAGCCGAAGCTGTCGCGCAAATCCGTGCCATACAGCACTTAAAAAAACGGGCAAAAATTAAATAACCATTTTTCTGAGAGATCATAACAATGATTACAAAAGGAGTTGGGGCCATGGTCGATGCAGTCAGTGATCGTCCAAGTAATCCGAAGCGTGTTGCGCATCCTCATGTTCGTTATACTGTTGCGGACAGCCTGATGCGTTATGCGGAATTTCTTGGCTACGGCGATATTCATACCAAAATAGATGAAAAAACCGGCCTCAAAGCCATTGTTGCCATTCATAACCTGAAACGCGGCCCTGCCATCGGCGGCTGTCGAATGGTTACCTATCAGACTATCGACAAGGCAATGGAAGACGCACTCCGTCTTGGCTACATGATGAGTTACAAGGCAGCCATCAACAATTTGCCTCACGGTGGAGCGAAAGCAGTTATTATCAAGCCTAAAGTTATCAAAGACCGCGAAGCTCTTTTTGAGAAGTTTGGTGAATTTGTAAATGAGCTGGGCGGCCGGTACATAACTGCTGTTGACAGTGGTACCAGTCCCGCTGAAATGGACATTATTGCAAGACGCACCCCGTATGTCACATGCACCAGTAAATCAGGCGCGGACAGTGACCCATCGCCGCTGACAGCCATTGGTGTGCGCCGTGCCATCGAGGCTGCTGTTAAATTCAAGCTGGGCAGGGATTCACTTGAAGGTGTTCATATTGCGATCCAGGGTGCTGGTCACGTAGGTTACTGCCTCGCCAAGGAAGTACATGCTCTCGGAGCAACCATCACTATTTCAGATATCAATCTCAAATCCATACAACGCTGCGTTGATGAATTTGGCGCCAAGGTATGTCATCCGGATGAAATTTATGGCATTGAAGCAGATGTATTTGCCCCCTGCGCGCTGGGTGCAGTATTAAATCTGAATACAATCAAACAATTAAAAGTCGCTATCGTAGCAGGCTCTGCCAATAATCAATTGTCTCATTCTCATTATGGTGCGTTAATGCATGAACGCGGAATTCTTTACGCGCCGGATTTTCTTATCAATGCTGGCGGACTGATTCATGTAGCGGTGCTTTATGATCATGGGGATTTGAATAAATCCATGGAACAAATCAATAATATCTACCATACCGTATATGATATTTATGAACGTTCTGCGCATGAAAACCGTGCAACCAATGAAATAGCTGAAAAAATTGCCCGCGACAGATTGCGATAACTATTGCTGATCATGTCGGCGCAAGCCGGCATGATCATGCCCCACGGCACCAAATTGACATAATAATATAAGTCATCACGTTAATTACCAAATCGAATAACACTTGGAAAGTACGTTCCTCAAATGGGATAATGTTTGTATGTTATTCTCTCTATTGAGGCCCATAATGCGTACACATGTCATGGCAATTTTCAAATCCTGTATCCTGCTTATATTTGCCCTTGTTACCGCTGCTTTCATGAATTCCGCTTTTGCAGATTTTAGCGACAAGGACTACAAAACGATTTCCAATATCGTTTCGCAATTCTCACCGGCAAAAAATTCGCAGCTCATTATTGATAGAATCAAGGCACTCTCGCCGCAGGTTACAAAAATACCTTTCCCGGCCAATGACAACTCCCTGAAGTACTTGACCAATTACTCATTCGATGCCATTAAAAACCCTGATTTCAAGCGTGAATATAATAAAGCGCTCGCCGGATTGCCGAAAAAAGTCCATCATGAAAATAACTGGATGAATGGACTGAAAACAATTGTTGCCGCTCCAGACGATTATTATTCGACACCTGTCGGTAAGCTGGTCAGCCTCTTTGCGTGCCGGCCGCATGATTGCCCAACTCAAATCAATATGCTGTATGATCCCAAGGCAAAACAGCTATGGGGCTTTTTACACACGGACGACCAAAAATCGTATTTGTTTGGCAACCCTTCTGATGATCAGCTGGCCATACTTTTCATCGTGATTGGAGAACATATTTCAATATTTGAATAAAACATTATGTATCTTTGCCCTTGCGGTTCCCAAAACGTCTACAGCGCATGCTGTGGACGTTTTATTGAAAACTTTCAGCATCCCTCGTCACCTGAAGAGTTAATGCGTTCGCGTTATACCGCTTACACGCTTGGAAATATCGATTACATAGCAAGAACCATGAAGCCGCCGGCATCGAATGACTTTGATCCGGATTCAGCCCGAGAATGGGCACAACAGGCAACCTGGATCAAGCTGGATGTCCTGAACACTTCCTTGAACAATACAAAAGGCATCGTCGAATTTCAGGCACATTATTCACTTGGCGACAAAATTTATGTTCTGCACGAGGTCAGTGAATTTCATTTGCTTGACGGCTTGTGGTATTACGTGGATGGCAAAATACCTGCTGCCGGTAATTTATCGTCGCTAGCCAAACGCACAGGCCGTAATAATCCCTGCCTATGCGGCAGCGGCAAGAAATTTAAAAAATGCTGCGGACGATAATATAATTTTGATTTCATAAAGGAGAGACTTTCAATGCGTAAAATAAACTGCATACTGTCAGGATTGCTAAGTATCTTGATACCGTCTGCTTATGCTGACACCTTTTCTCTCCATTCAAATTCTTTTACAAGCCTCCATCCACTTGCTCCGGTTTACACATGTGATGGGACGAATATTTCTCCGGAACTTGACTGGAAAAACGCTCCGGATGGCACAAAATCCTTTGCGCTGATACTCTCCGATCCTGATGCACCCAGCGGAACATTCTATCACTGGGTAGTTTATAACATCGGAAAGAATGTCACCGCCTTACCAGAAAATGTTTCAGCCAATGCAAATGATGTGAAAACCGGCGCCAATAGCTGGGGAAGAAAAAAATATAGCGGCCCTTGTCCGCCTCAAGGCCAGACACATCATTATATTTTTACCCTGTATGCGCTTGATACATCAATGGTTCTGCCGCCTGATACTGATGCGCAAACCTTGTTAAAAGCCATGCAGCAGCATAATCATATTCTGGCAACCGCAGAATTAAGAACGGTTTATGGGCATTAAAAAGATATTCTGTGTTGGCGGGGCAAACATCGATCATAAATTCAGGGCGCTTGAAGCCATTGAATCCGGCACTTCTAACCCGGTTTCAGAGATCCGATCTTTTGGCGGTGTCGCACGGAATGTGGCTGAAAATTTGGCGGCCTGGACCTCAGGTGTGTATTTGCGCAGTGTTGTTGGGGACGATAGTGATGGACGCCATTTGCTTTCTCATCTGGAACAGTCCGGAGTCAATATTGATGGCTGTCTCAAATTAAAAAATCATTCCACTTCTCACTATTATGCCGTTCTCGATAGCGATGGCGAATTACATACTGCTTATGCTGCCATGGAAATTTATAATCATGTGCCAGTTAATTTATTCGTGGATCAATATTGTGACTGGCCGCAGGAGAGCATTGTTTTTATTGACACCAATCTTCCTGAAGAAATCATTGAATTCATTATTAAACAAATACCTGCAAAAAAAATTCAGGTGTGTATTGATCCAGTCTCTGTAGCCAAGGCAAAAAGAATCCCTGCTGTGTTAAAGGATGTGTTTCTGATTAAACCCAACCAGTCTGAGGCAGGTGCCCTGACAGGGTTGAAAATTGAAACTGTCTCTGATTGCATTCAGGCAGGACGTGTATTATTGGACAGAGGGGCCATAAACGTCGTTATCAGCATGGGCAGCCAGGGATATGTGATTGTCAATCAGGACCAGGAAACACACTTCCCAGCATATTCAGCCGATAGAATAGTGGATGTAAATGGGTCAGGAGATGTATTTCTTGCAGGAATTTTATTCGGTCTTCAGCAAAAATACACTATAATCCATGCTTGTGAAATTGGCACCGCAGCTGCAGTCCTGACACTGCAGTCAGACAAGACAGTAGCGTCCGACATCGGAATCTCACGTTTGCACGCATACATGCGGACTTGCAAAAGACCAAATATGTCAGAAATCCAGTTATGAAGCGGAAAATTATATGCAACAATATTTTGAGTATTCACAAGAGGTCAAACAAGCCCTGCAGGAAAGAAAACCTGTATTAGCCCTGGAATCCACCCTCATCACGCATGGACTGCCATTCCCCAAAAATATTGAAACTGCCATGGCAGTTGAAAAAATTGCCAGAGAAAACAATGTCACACCGGCAACCATTGCCATCATGCAGGGTAAAATCAGAATCGGCCTATCCAGTGACGAACTTGAAACATTGGTTCAAGACCAGCATGCTGCCAAGGCGAGCGTACGCGATATCCCATACCTGTTGAGTCAAAAACTGAATGCCGGTACCACTGTTGCGTCTACCTTGTTTTGTGCTGATTTTGCAGGAATCAAAGTATTTGCGACCGGAGGCATAGGCGGTGTGCATCGCGGAGACGATCAGGATATTTCCGCGGATTTAATCATGCTGTCAAAAACGCCTATCGCCGTGGTTTGCGCAGGCGCGAAAGCCATTCTTGACTTGCCAAAGACTCTGGAATTCCTCGAAACCTACAGCATACCTGTTGTAGGTTATCGCACAGACACGCTGCCCGCGTTCTATTCTTCTGAAACAGAATATCAGTTACCAGCCCGCGTTGATGATCTCACTTCGCTTGTTAATTTACTCAAAATCCACTGGCAGTTAGGAATGCCATCTGGCGTATTGATCGCGAATCCCATTCCATCTTCAGATGAAATTCCAGCTGACATCATCGAGCCGGCAATCAGCAATGCATTAAAGCAGGCTGAAAAAAAACGCATACGCGGCAAAGCCATCACCCCGTTTTTATTGAGTGAAGTGGCCCATGTTACGCAAGGAAAAAGTCTGCTGGCCAACATAACCCTGATTAAAAACAATGTACGTCTCGGCGCAATGATCGCGCAAAAAATTAGCGCCTTATAACGGTATGCTTTGAAAATCATTATTGAGAGGTCCGATTTATGCTAGACACACAAAATGCTGCTGCTTCGACATTATCAGACGGCATCATTCTGACAGCAGCCCAAAAACAGGATTTTCTGCGCAACGGGTTTTTGGTGATCAGGGATTTTGTTTCCGCGGACATTTGTGGTCTTTTGATGCATCAAGCACATAATCTGATCGAAAAATTCGAACCATCCGAAGAGTTAAAAACCATTTTTTCTGCGAAAGATCAGCGGCATGCAAAAAACCGTTACTTTCTGGATTCAGGTGGCAAAATACATTTCTTTTTTGAAGAGGGCGCTCTCGATTCACAAGGCCGCTTAATCAAGGAAAAGGCGTTGAGCATTAATAAAATTGGCCATGCGCTGCACGATCTTGATCCCGTTTTTAACTGTTTTAGCCGGTCGCATAAAATAGCCAGTCTTGTGCACGATCTGGGTATAAATGATCCGCTATTATTACAATCCATGTATATTTGCAAACAGCCATTCATAGGTGATGAAGTGACCTGTCATCAGGACAGTACTTACCTGTTCGTTAAAGACAAACCCGTGACCGGCTTATGGTTTGCCCTGGAAGATGCGACTCTGGAAAATGGTTGTCTCTGGGCGATTCCGGGCGGTCACCAGACCAGGCTCAAAAGCCGTTCCATCCGCGATAAAAATGACATTGTTACCACAGAGATTTATGATCACACACCCTGGGAACTGGAAAAAATGATTCCATTAGAGGTACCCAGAGGAAGCGTCATTGTGCTGCATGGTTTGCTTCCACACATGAGCAAACAAAATATTTCACCACGCTCCAGACATGCCTATACCTTGCATATTATTTCAGGCCGTCATGAATATCCTGATGATAACTGGCTGCAGAAATCCAATGAACGGCCATGGAGAGGATTTTTATAACTCTATCCCGATAAAGTCTGCACGGATAAATCTGATATACTAATTAATTCATAGGAATTGGATTAATGTATATGGCTGATTTGAAAAAACCGCGGTACACGAAGTCTCATGAAGCCAATCACAAGCTGCAACGACTCAACAGTGCGTTAATGGCTTTAAGCCGCATAAACAAGGCATTATTGGCAGCAAAGGATGAGAAGCTATTTCTGCAGGAAGTCTGCCGTATCATTGTTCAGACACGAAGCTATCCGCTTGCCTGGGTGGGTTATCCATTAATCAATAAGGCAAAATCTGTCATCCCGGTTGCACAAGCCGGATTCAAAATGAATTACCTCGATAAACTCAAAATTTCCTGGGGCGATAACAAATGGGGACGTGGTCCAACTGGAATTGCTATCCGCACCGGCAAAATGCAGGTTGTCACTAATATCATGACAGATCCCAAGTACAAGCCATGGCGAGCCATGGGCAAGGAATGTGGTTTTCAGGGCTCTATTACCTTTCCTCTAAAATACAATCATACTTTTTTCGGCGCAATCATGATTTATACCGATAAACCTGATGCATTCAGCGCTGATGAAATTAAATTGCTTGAAGAACTGGTAAGTGATATCGCATTTGGAATTAATACCATACGTACCAGACAAGAACTGTTTCATAGCGAGAAAAAGCTGGCCCATGTACTCCTTAAGACATTGGAAGTGGCTGTGTACGCTGTCGAAAAACGCGACCCTTATACTGCAGGTCACATGCAACGGACAGCTTCTCTTGCTCGCGCTATTGCATTTGAAATGTCTTTGCCGGCTGAACAGATCAGCGGGATCATTTATGGAGCGATGGTGCATGATATAGGAAAAATTTATGTTCCAGCTGAAATCCTTGCACGCCCCAGTAAATTGACACCCCTGGAAATGGAGTTTATCCGGACACATCCGCAAATGGGTTATGATCTTATCAAAGGTATCGAATATCCGTGGCCAATTGCAGAAATCATATTGCAGCATCATGAGCGTTTAGACGGATCTGGTTATCCCCACGGCCTGAAAGGAAACCAGATCTTGCTTGAAACTCGTGTGATCACCGTGGCAGACGTGGTTGAAGCAATGATGTCACACCGGCCTTACAGACCAGCTCATACATTAAACGAAACGCTGAGAGAGATTAGGAGCAATAAGGGGAAACTGTATGATCCGGATGTGGTGAATACCTGTATCCGGTTACTGAAGAAAAAAGATATTCATGAAATCCTCAGCCAGACAGTTGAAATAATCTAGAATACACGCGCCGGCAATCATGGATTCGTCGTCGCGAGACTGTGAATCTGCCGTGACAACCCAGACAATAACTTGTGGCTTGCCGCCCATCCTGCGGATGATCACAATGACGGCTGTGAAAACTACCGTCACTGCTGCAGATACCCTGCTGATACCGTCGTCTCGAGCCAACCCTCGGCCAAGAACTTCCGGAGTAAACTCGCTGGCGTAACGACGTGACGATCTGATTTATTTTTTAAGATATTTATCAAACCATGCATTCGCGAGACGTGACACTTCTTCCAGCTTTCCCGGCTCCTCAAATAAGTGTGTGGCGCCAGGAACAATTTCCATCTTTTTCTCGCATTTTAACATCTTGAACGCTTTTTCATTCAGCTCAATTACTGGCTCGTCATCCCCACCCACAATCAGCAATGTGGGCGCTTTGACATAAGACAGAGATTCTCCCGCGAGATCAGGCCTGCCTCCCCGGGAAACCACAGCCACGACAAGATTCGCGAGCTTCGCAGCAGCCACCAATGCGGCACCGCCACCAGTGCTGGCGCCAAAATATCCGACTGGCATTTTATTCAAAACCGGATTTTTGGTTATCCACGTTGTAGCTGCCACCAGACGGTCAGCAAGAAAGGCGATGTCAAATCGGAATTGGGATGTTGTCGAATCAATTTCATCTTCTTCCGGTGTCAACAGGTCAAATAACAAGGTTGCAAATTGTCGATGTTGCAACTCTCTGGCGATATATTGATTGCGAGGACTAAATCGGCTGCTGCCGCTGCCATGCGCAAAAATCACTATTCCTTTCGCGGCATGAGGAATGTGTAGAAGACCATCAAGATGAACATCATTGCATGGGATTTCGATTGGATGTTCAGTATCAACCATAAATTCAGTCATAAATTGATTCCTTGTCATTACAAAACTCAAATGATTCATTTTTATCAATGCGGTGATTTGATAAAATTCCTTGCCTCATCCAGCAGATTATACACTTCTTCATCTTCTGTCTGAGAGAAATCTTCATACCAGGCACCAACAGCATAAAAATGCACCGGTCTCATTGGGCAAATAAATCGATCCACGAGTAATTGAATTTCATCACACATCTGCTTTTCAGCGACCGGAACCGCGACAACAAGACTCGTTGGCTTGAGCTGCTTTAATGCCTTGATGGCAGCTCGAATGGTTGCGCCAGTCGCAATGCCGTCATCAACAAGAATAATGACTTTATTCCTGAGATCCGGAAATGCACGCTTGTCTCTATAGGCAGTTTCACGACGCTTCAATTCCATGGTTTCGTCCGCGACAACAGCATTGATTGCAGATTTTGGAATACCCAACTCAGTAATAATATCATCGTTAAATACCGTGACATTACCCATTGCGATCGCTCCCATCGCAAGCTCACTATGTCCCGGGACACCCAGTTTTCGCACAATGAAAACATCCAGCGGCGCACGCAACGCCTTGGCGATCTCAAATGCAACAGGCACGCCCCCGCGCGGCAATGCCAATACCATCACATCATCACGGCCTTCATAAACCCGCAGCTGTTTGGCCAGCACCTGCCCTGCATCTATTCGATCTTTATATTTTTCAGTCACTTGATGCTCTTCCTGAATAACCCTCTCTTCTTATAGTATGTGCCAAATTCCAGGCAATAACATCTTGCAAATTAATTTTTATTTAAGTTTCAGGATATAAAATGAATTCATAAATATTAAATCGCACCTATATTCCCTGGCATAGACCAGCAATCTCTGCTGCCAATTCTAATGATCCATATGAGTTATATCTCGCCTTGTCGAAACAGGGCGCTTCGCAAAACGAAGACGCATGAGTGCTGTCTTACGACTGGAAAAAGCCCTGACCATTGAAATGACAAATTTTCAGTTGTATAAACTGTGCCGGCAATCAACATCAAAAAACCCACTGATCCGAGATTTTCTGGAATTTAAAATGACGCGTTTCCTGAAACAGGATTATAGCCACTCGTTGAAATCAATGGTCGACTGCTTGCCTATCATGTCATAATTTTCCTGCAGCCAGGTTTCCGCCGCTGCACGGCCAAGATCACGCAATGTCAGCAAAAATTTCCAGTCTGGCACAAAGACACTTTCACGCGGAAATTGTTCCAGCGCCTTGTCAGCACGCAAGCAGTGGATAAACAGCTTTTTTAAATTATTCTTGAATTCACTTTTAATCCATCCATCATCAATCAGCTTGGTAACAAAGGCAATAGCACGCATTTCACGCATCAGGGATGAGTTGAACGATATTTCTCTCAATCTGGTTTCGATTTCCATCACAGTAGAAGGAATATTGGAGCGAACAATTGGTACAGTATGCAGAATGATAATGTCTTTCACGTCAGTATTATAAATCAAAGGAAATATGGCAGGATTTCCTAAATATCCGCCATCCCAATAATATTCATTATCAATTTCAACCGCTTGAAATAGCTTGGGCAAACAGGCTGATGCAATAATTGCATTGATGGAAAGTTCCTCGGTATTAAATATTCTTATCTTGCCGGTTCTGACATTGGTTGCACCAAGAAACAATTTAATCTTGCTATTCGCCTTGATTTTTTCTATATCAATAATGTTTTCCAGCACTTCCCTGATGGGATGGTGATTGTACGGGTTAAACTGGTATGGCGATAAAATATTGGTGATCGAGCTGAAAAAATAAAAACTGACTGGAACTTTCAGATATGGCTGCAGAAATATATCGATTGGAAGGGGCGAGGTCACACCATATAATTTTCCATAATCGCTCATTGCATGCCAAAACTCATACAATAACTCTCGCGCGCCTTCGTTGCCGCCCTCCATCATTCCCTGGGAAAGAATGACTGCATTCATGCTGCCAGCACTGGTTGCGGTAATTGCTTCTATCGAGAAGATATCCTTTTCCAGAAATTTATCCAGCACGCCCCACGCGAATGCACCGTGCGCTCCACCGCCCTGAAGAGCCAGGTTTACCTTTTTTTTGTCCTTCTGTTCCACCAGAGCGCTCCTCAGCCGAAAAAATCTGAATTAACTGTACAATTTCAGGAACCGGGCAAATAAATAAGGCATGCTTATCTATAATATTAGCATTAATAGCGGCTTGCGGCCTTTGGCAGAAATGGATGCCTTTGTTTAATATGGGATATTATTTATCCTAAAAGAGCCGGATAATATGAAAAGAGATATAAATTAGCGTTAAAACCACGATTACTTTCGACGTCCAGTTGAATATTCTCCAGGAATTTTTACCAGCAATCCAGACACACGTAGAGCTGACAATCAAATATGGCAAGCTGAGCGCCATGACCAGATCCGTGAACTTGTGCATTCCATGATAATCGATATAGTAGGGTGATATAAATCTGACGCAAATGACAACAAGCGCGATGATGACAAGATTAAGCAAGATGTAGACAATCCAGAATGATTTTGCCAGCGAAACTTCGCCAATCCAGCATTGCTTCAAGAATCTGAATATTCCGAACATTCCTTGTTTCCTTCCAGATAGAACTGCGTGCCGACAAGATCCGGTCAATCGTGCCAGCATATATGTCTATTTGCCAATACAAAAGGTTGAAAATATCCTGCCCAGCAAATCATCGGCCGTAAATTCGCCCGTGATTTCGCATAGTGCAAGGTGTGCTTGCCGCAAATCTTCCGCAGCCAGTTCTCCGTGACGTGACTCCTTAAGCTGTCTCAGGCCTTCCTCAACATGCTTTTGCGCTCTTGCCAACGCATCCAGATGCCGGCGACGCGCAAGGAAGACACCCTCATCAGAGGAGGTAAAACCAACCTCGCTCTTAATATGTTCTTTAAGCAGGTCTATCCCAGCGCCTGATTTTGCGGATAATGAAATAATCAATTTACCGCCAACCTTGCTGATTGCTGGACGCTCATTTAATAGATCAATCTTATTGCGGATGTAAATGACCGGCTGGCTGAACTTGATTCTAGAAGAGATATTTTCCATGGCGGGCAAATCGGTCGATGACGCATTTATGTCCATTACAAACAGGACGAGATCGGCTTTTTCAATTTCACCGACCGCCCTGCGTATACCTTCCTGTTCAACAATATCATTGCTTTCACGTAATCCAGCGGTATCAATGATATGCATAGGCATGCCGTCAATCAGAATATAATCGCGCAAAACATCACGCGTCGTTCCAGGGATGTCTGTTACAATAGCGACCTCTTTTCCGCTCAGGCAGTTTAACAGGCTGGATTTTCCCACATTAGGCTCACCGGCAATGACTGCCGTTATACCTTCACGCAAGAAACTCCCTTGTTTTGCCTTTTGCAGAATATCGCATAATTGATCAGTGATAGCTTTCAAGGCGTTGGAAACAGCCGCATCCGCAAGAAAATCAATTTCTTCATCTGTGAAATCAATCGCCGCCTCCACATACATGCGTAAATGAATAATTTTTTCATTTAACTCATGGACCCGGCGTGAAAACTCACCTTGTAAAGACCGCATGGCAGACCGCGCTGCCTGACGTGAAGTCGCGCTAATTAAATCAGCAATTGCTTCGGCTTGTGCCAAGTCAATTTTTCCATTAATGAACGCGCGCTCGGAAAATTCGCCCGGACGCGCCAGACGTACTCCCAGAGATAAAATTCTCTGCAATAACAAATCAACCACCACCGGCCCGCCATGGCCATGCAGTTCAAGAACATCCTCGCCAGTAAAAGAATGCGGATTCGGAAAAAATATTGCCACACCTTCGTCAAGAATTTCGTTATCAGCTCCTCTGAATGGAAGATAAGTCGCCTGCCTTGGTGTGAGCGTACACCCCAGTGTTTCATTCATGATGCGTTTTACGTTTGGGCCAGATACACGAATGATGGCAATACCGCCGCGGCCGGCTGGTGTGGCCTGGGCAGCGATGGTATCAATTGTTGTTTCCCGGAATGATGATTTCATGAGTGGATAACGCGAGGTTTTGTTTCTCTCCATGGGATACATGGAGAGAAACAGAGTACGTAATTATTTCTTTTTCGGTTTTACTTCCTTGTCCAGACGTTTCATAACAAACCATTGCTGCATGAATGAAAGCGTGTTGTTCACAAACCAGTACAACATCAAGCCCGCCGGGAAGTTCGCAAACATGACAGTAAAAACTACCGGCATGAGCATCATCACTTTCGCCTGCAACGGATCTGGGGGCGGTGGATTCAATCGCTGCTGAATAAACATGGAAATACCCATCAAGACAGGTAAAACATAATAGGGATCTTGCTGGGAAAGATCATGGATCCAGAAAATAAAAGGCGCCTGGCGCAATTGGACACTTTCAACAAGTACCCAATACAAAGCAATAAACACTGGAATCTGGATCAGGATAGGCAAACATCCACTCATGGGATTAACTTTTTCCTGACGATACAATTCGAGTGTCGCCTGGGTCAGTTTCTGTTTATCATCAGCATAACGTTCCTTGAGCATCTCAATTTTTGGCTGCAGTTTTTTCATTGCACTCATGGAGCGGAAGCTTTTTGCTGAAAGCTGATAAAACAATATCTTGATGATGACGGTAACAAGGACAATCGACCATCCCCAGTTGCCTACAACATCGTAAATCTTTTGCATCATCCAGAAAATGATCTGCGAAATGAACCAGAACCAGCCGTAATCAATAGTGAGCTTCAGACTGGGCGCAGCTTTCTCAAGCTGATCTGCAATTGCGGGTCCCGTATACAATTTGGCTTCCGTCGAAATTTTTCCGCCTGGCGCAGCAGTCAGCGGCTGGCCAATCATGCCTATTGTATAGAGTCCGTTTGACGTAACTCGCGTGTAATAGTTCGAAACAGCCGTTTTTGGCGGAATCCAGGCACTGATAAAATAATGCTGAATCATGGCTGCCCAGCCATCCTGAACTGTCTGATTAAGGTTCGCTTTTTCGATATCCTTGAAATTAATCTTGGTAAACGGTGTTTGCGGAGTTGAATACGCTGCACCAAAATAGGTTGCTAGATTTATGAAGCCACCATGGTTTGGCGGCGGCGTGTTAGTACGCAATAGCTGGGTATAAAAGCTGCCTTGCCAGGGCTGGCCTGACTGGTTGTCGACATCATACCCCACCTTGATTTCATAGCTGTCGCGAGAAAAAGTGAACTTCTTCGTGACCTTCACTCCATCCTTGCTCTGCCAATTGAGACTAACGGTCAGTTCATTCTGGCCAGATTCAAGCGCATATTCGGTCTGCGCTGTGGTATAAACAGCCTGTTCCTGCGAAGTATCAGGACCTTGCTTGCTCAATAAACCGCTCTCAGCGACATACTGGGTCTTGGGATCATCATTCAATAGTACGAAGGGCAGTTTGGAACCCAGGGATTCCGGATATTTCAGTAAATTCACCTGGACAATATCACCGCCACGAGTATCAATATTAACATTCAACAAATCTGTCGTGACCTTGATAATCTGCCCTTTTGCAGGCACTGAAGCAGATGGTGTCGGCGCAGCAACAGTTCCGGCTGCCGTCTGATTACCGGCATTCAATGTTTCCGGCACAAAACGGGATGTCTGGGTCGTTTCGGTTGATGCTAAAGGTTTAGCAGGGTGATCTTTGTCCCAAGCCTGGAATAACAGAAAGCATAAAAAGATTAATAATGCATATAAGGCAATTCGTACGTAATCTAACATATTTTCAAGCATACTTTGATGACTTCTATTTAATTTAAGGTACGGGATCTATTCCACCCTGATGCCATGGATGACAGCGCAAAACACGCCTCATGGCAAGCCAGCAGCCTCTGAGAGAGCCATGTGCTTTTATCGCTTCCATCGCATAAGCAGAACAAGATGGTTCAAATCGGCAGCAATGTCCCAACAATCCGCTAACAGCATATCGATACACCTTGATCAATGCTATTAAACAATTAGTTATGACAGTGTTAACTTTTGCCATATCTTATCAAGATCGTCTCGCAACGTTTTATTGTCTAAGGGGGTACATTCTGAACGTAATAGTATAATGATATCAAGCCCTTTTAGCTCGTTTTTATTATGCCGGAAACTTTCTCGAATCAGCCTTCGTAAATGATTTCTATCAACTGACCGTTTAATGTGGTGTTTTGCGACAACAATCCCTAACCTCGGATGCGGTTTCAGATTAGGCTTGTAAAGAGCTAACAGGAATTTTTGCGTTACTTTTTTCGGCTTGGCGAACACAGACTGGAAATCATGTTTGGTAACCAGTCTGTATTCGCGCGAAAACCCGTACATTAACAACAAGTTACGGACAAAGTTTGGCGCGGCCTTTCGCACGGCGGCGGCTCAGCACTGCACGGCCATTTTTGGTCGCCATACGAGCACGAAATCCGTGAGTTCTTTTTCGTTTCAAAACGCTGGGTTGAAATGTTCTTTTCATGGCTAATACTCAAAACAGTTTTTACGTAGGGGGCATATGTTATGGTTTGTTACACTCATTGTCAAACTATCTCTGGACATTCCCATGCCGTGCCAGCGAAGCTCGCGTCTGGAAGGCGTCAGAAAACACTGGATCCCTGCCTTCGCAGGGATGACAGTTGCGCCCTGGAAATTATTGTGAATATCGATTGATATTCAGCATTTATCAGAGGTAAATTCGAGATTCTGATAAGGACATCAGCGCATGAGATACAGACTAACTAAAGGATTATTAGCCTTATCTGCAAACGTATCACTGTTGGGATTGCTTGAAGATCCCGAGAGCGGTGAAACCGGTCAATTTTCGGGTGCCGGCGGGCTGCCCCAGTTACGTATAGACCTGACGCGGCAATCCAAAATCAAAGACAGCCTGGTCAATGGGCTAACCGCTGCAGAGTCAGTCACACATGATGATGTTCGACAATACCTTGAGCTTGAATTTCCTGGTTGCGCGCATCGCCTTATTAATAAATATAGCCAGGGACCTACCTATCTGGTCAGTGGAGCATTAGGAGGTCATTCGCTCGCTGCCGGATTGGACTCAGTTATTGGCCAGCCTGACAAAAACGGCAGCGATGATTCCAGAAATTTTTATTATCGTAACGGCCATTTCTACCTGAAACACACCATCAAGAGACTACCCATTATCAGTCAAAAAAAGAATGGAGAAATCATTGGCTACATTGAGGGGCCAATCGAAGCCTTATTCAAGGAATCCCAAAACGGTTTTGAGTTACAGTACATTGATACAGACAATAAATGGGTTTGTGATCTTTTGATGGGATATCCTTATCAAGAACCCGATAATTTAAACTGGCTGCAAAAAAATTCTGTTGTTTTTCAGCCTGTTTATGAAAATGTTCCCATCATTCCCTTGAGTCATCGTATCTATGAAGCATTTCATTCTACATACAGCAATAATGATGCGCATCAATCGGATTTTGCTGCTTTTATGGGTTGGCCGGAAAATTACAATGCCTATTCCATCGTCGAATACGCATTGGGTGGTTTTGTATTTTCACCCTTGAAGAATTCCGTGAAACTAATCACGGAATTTACCCCCTTTATTCTGGAAGTTTCTGCTCACTGGGCAATTGATCAGCTCAAGGCAAATTATCCCGATGAAAAGACTATCCCTAAACCACTTTTACGGTACACGGCCCAGGCAGCATCGACGCTGGCAATCGGATCATTGGGAGCAATCTACTATGTTGCAAAAGCAGCCAGATTCTTGTTACGAACTGTTTCCTCTCCGATTAAATCGTTTCAGGAAGGCTGGAAAATTCATCCTCTGTTAGGCATCGCGAGCGGCATGATCACACTGGCTGCGGTAATTACCATCTCTATCTTCATCGCCCCGGCCACATTACTTGTCATTGGCAAAATAGCAGGTGCCGGCGCAGCCGGCACCGTGGCTGCGGTCGCCGGCAAAGCAGCTTCACTGCCGGTCTTTTCGCAATTGGGAACTGTGCTATCTCCTGTCGTTGCCGCACTAGGCAAGGTAGCCGGCGTGACGCTGCCAGCTACGGTTTCAAAGGTAGCGGCTTGTATCGGCATCATGATTAATGTCGCTGGAACACCATTAAAAGCAGGGGCACTAAAAATTTCCGGGTGGCTATCCCAACAGCTGGCCCGTTATTCAATCAGCAAGCGCTTGCGCCATTTTAAGGAGAATCTGCCCTCACAGAAAAAATTCCGGCATCCGGTTCCAAAGCCAAGACACAATGGAAGCACCAGCCTGATATTTCATGAAGTTCCACCCGGACCACCCGCGCAGATCATCACTGCCGATCCTACAGATATAGTACTTCCCGGGACTAAAGACAGTCATCCGGTAACAATGCTAACTTCTGTAGATGTATTACCTGACCACAAGCCGCCAGCATCCAGTAATAAATGCATACAATATAAATAAGTCTATGTAGAAAGGCAGGACTTGAGCCATCGTCATTCGCGAGTCTACGCGGGCAATCTTCATGCAAATATCGAATGCCAGGCTAAAAGTCGCATCAATGAAGTTGTCCCAAAAAGCAGGCTGGTACACCTCGAAAGGATCGATAGTATTAATAAAAAAGGCACCTCTCTGGGTGCCTTTTTGTGTTTCATATGCTGCGTCTAGCCATTTGAACTGGCTGATTCAACTTCTTTCATGCTTAAACGGATACGTCCCTGACGGTCGATTTCGAGAACTTTTACTCTCACAATCTGACCTTCAGCCAGTCTGTCACTGACATTGGCAATACGTTCGTTAGCAATCTGGGATATATGCACAAGCCCTTGCTTGCCTGGTAATATATTCACGATGGCACCAAAATCCATCAGCTTGGTAACTGTGCCTTCATAAATATTTCCAACTACCACATCAGCCGTCAAACGTTCGATACGACGCATGGCTTCTTCACATGCCGCAAGATCAGCAGCGGCAACTTTAACCGCGCCATCATCACTGATATCAACCACTGTTCCGGTTTCTTCAGTCAATGCGCGTATGGTAACACCGCCTTTGCCGATCACATCACGTATCTTGTCTGGCGGTATGCGCATCGTCAAAATTCTTGGTGCATATGCAGACATTTCCTGACGCGGCCCGCTGATTGACTGGTTCATGATGCCAAGGATATGGAGGCGGCCTTCACGAGCCTGATCCAGAGCGCGTTGCATGATTGCTTCAGTAATACCATCAATTTTGATATCCATCTGCAATGCTGTCACGCCATTTGTTGTTCCAGCCACTTTGAAATCCATATCACCGAGATGATCTTCATCTCCCAGGATATCGGTAAGAACAGCATACTGGTCAGCTTCTTTCACTAATCCCATGGCAACACCCGCCACATGGGTCTTGATGGGAACACCAGCATCCATTAATGCAAGACTGGTACCGCAAACACTAGCCATTGAGCTTGAGCCATTTGATTCGGTGATTTCGGAAACAACCCGCAGGACATAGTTAAATTCTTTTTGTGACGGCAATACAGCTGTGACACCGCGTTTGGCAAGATTACCATGGCCTATCTCACGGCGCTTGGGACTTCCAACCATGCCAACTTCGCCCACAGAGTAGGGAGGAAAGTTGTAATGCAGCATAAAGTTTTCTTTGCGTTCGCCTTCCAGCGCATCAATGGTTTGGGCATCACGTTCTGTACCCAGTGTAGCGACCACCAAAGCCTGTGTCTCGCCGCGAGTAAACAGTGCCGAGCCATGTGTGCGCGGCAATATACCTGTCTGGATGGAAATGGGTCGTACGGTTTTGGTATCCCGGCCATCAATTCGCGTCTGACCTTGTAAAATACGGCCTCGAACGATATCGCGTTCCAGGTTGCTAAATATGTATTTAGCATCGGACACCAGCGCCACTTCATCTTCCTTGCCCGCATTCTCTGCAATCATTTGTTCAATCACGCGCTCACGGATTTCATTGATGGCATCCTGGCGTTCAATTTTATCTTTGATTTGATAGGCTTTTTCGATATCAGCCTTGCACAAGTCGGTCACACGCTTTTCGACATCGGTATTAACAACAGGCGGTGCCCACTCCCAGTTAACCGTACCAGCCTCGACAGCCATTTCCTTAATAGCCTTGATTGCGGTTTGCATTTCACGATGCGCAAACATAACCGCACCGAGCATGGTTGATTCTGGTAATTCTTTTGCTTCTGACTCTACCATGAGCACAGCATTTTCAGTTCCAGCGACAACCATATCCAATTGTGAGTTTTGCAGCTGGCTGATCGTTGGATTCAATACATAATTTCCATCAATATAGCCTACACGAGCGGCAGCAAGATGGCTCAGCGCCGGCATGCCGGATAATGCGATGGCTGCGGATGCTCCCAGCATGGCCGGGATATCAGAATCTACTTCCGGATTCATTGATAACACAGTTGCAATAACCTGTACTTCAAAGTTAAAGCCTTTCGGAAACAGGGGACGTAATGGCCTGTCAATCAGACGTGACGTCAGAGTTTCCTTTTCACTCGGCTTGCCTTCACGTTTGAAGTAACCGCCAGGGACTCGGCCAGCAGCGTAGCTGCGCTCTTGATAATTCACAGTGAGAGGAAAGAAATCTTTATCTGGCGATGCAGTGTCTTCGCAAACAACCGTGACCAGAACGACCGTGTCGTCCATGCTGGCCATGACAGCCGCCGTAGCCTGGCGGGCGATTTTTCCAGTTTCCAGGGTTACCGTATGGTTACCGTATTGAAATGTCTTTTTAATTACAGTCAAATTATTCACCTAATATGTTATTTAAATTCATTCCCCGCGACTTGCCGCGGGACCTTCTGCCCCAGCCTGGCAGCCTGTACTCTTGCTTGATAAAAAGAAAGCGAATGCTGAACCAGGGTGGGACAAAGCAGGTATTGATTAGCCGCGAACATCTAACTCTTTGATTAAATTCTGATAACGCTGAGCATCTCTACTTTTCAGATAACGCATCAGCTTGCGGCGCTGGCTAACCATTTTGGTCAGTCCAAAGCGGGTATGAAAGTCATGCTTATGAACTTTCAGATGTTCAGTTAAAGAGTTAATGCGCGCAGTCAGCAGCGCAATCTGGACTTCCGACGAGCCCGTGTCATTTTTGCTTTGTTTAAAGGTTTTAACAATCTGCGCCTTTGCAGCTGAAGTTAACGCCATGAATACAATCTCCACTAATATATATAACTTATAGAATTCTATAAAAGCCCGTTATTGTATCCGGGAGCTCACTCAGTAACAAGCCCCCTTATCCTCAAGCCCCCTGGACAGCAAACAGGTCATGCAGGTCATGGCCAGCCTGGGATATTTCTACAAATTTTTTACTTTTTCCTCAAATCAGGTAAGATAGCCGCCCGTTCCTGATATGCAACCACGTTGGAGATGGAGATGATCCGCAGCACAAAAAATATAAAAGCATGGCTAATCGCCAGTCTCGGTATGATTTTCCCCGCCGCTTGCATGAGTGCCGCCCTGAACAAGCCTGTCACCAGCCCGAACTTATTTACCGTGCCATCCTCTGCTATTGTCTACCCAGCCGGGCAGCAGCTATATGATCAATACCCATGGGCTGTTTTGTATTATTACGGCATCACGGGCTCAGACGCATTGGCCAGAATGTTTGAAGGTCAGTTCCATCGATGGCCAGAGCATATTCAATCGATAGAACTGACGCATACCTTGAGTGAACAAAACTTTCTGCGAAGGCTCGTCAATCCGCTGGTTGGCGTCGTGCAAATTTCCGCGAATGTCACCATGCGTAATGGCAGTAACGAACACACGATTTATGAATTCAACCCTTACGTTGAAGGCCGATGGGCCAATTTTCCCTGGAACAAGTATATCAACACTTCGTTTGCCATTGGCGAAGGCATTTCTTATGACACCTCTGTATCATCGTTAGAAAAAAGATCAAATGAGAATACCAAGCGCCTGCTGAATTACCTGCTGCTCGAAGCCACTTTTGCGCCACCCAGCTACCCGCGTCTGCAGCTGGTTGCGAGAATACATCACCGTTCAGGCGCATATGGGTTATATCACGCAGGCAATACCGGCTCTAACGATGTTGGCCTTGGCATCCGATATTTATTTGATTAGCCTTACATGGGTCTGATTGCTTACTTGACTCAACTTATCTAGAATCGATCAGCTAACGGTCATACAATCCATCTCAAGAGGAATTTATGAGCAACTCAAGATCGGAGAAATCACCCAATTACATTAAATTAGAGCCAGATGAAACAGACCATCATTCTTCATTAAGTCACAGTCTGCCAAGCCCATCCGGTATTAAGTCCAATATTGAACGCATGCAATTCTGGAAAAAAAAGAAAAGCGCCTCGGCCGCGAATCTATTTGTGCCACGGGATGACGAACGAATCATACAAATTACAGACCAGCAGAGCCAGGATAATCCTGTCGCCGGAAAGGATAATTACAAACAGACAGAGACTCGTTCTTCCGTTGAGCCGCGCGGTTACAAGCGATATTAATTAATGTGGCCGTGATGGATAGCTTTTCGCAACTGCAAGCCAACAACCTGGGTTGTATCCGCCAGCAAAAACCTCTTTTTGCCAATATTTCGTTTCAACTTCACTCGGGCGAAATGCTGCTGATTCAAGGCCCAAACGGGTCAGGGAAATCCAGTTTGCTGCGCTTGCTGACTGGATTATCTACTCCCTTTGAAGGAGAAATTTTATGGTATCACGAAGACATCCAGAAGCATCTGTCTGCTTACTGGAATAATTTACACTATATTGGTCACACAAATGGCATCAAACCAGGCCTGACTGTTCACGAAAATTTAAAATTGGCAGGTCATCTCAGATTGACTGCTTCACCTGGCAATCTCTCGACAATACTTACACAGCTGCAATTGCATAACCATCAGCAAACGCTCGCCAGATTTTTATCCGCCGGACAGAAACGGCGATTAGCGTTGGCGAAATTATTCCTTTTTCCAAGACCGCTGTGGATTCTGGATGAACCGCTCACCGCACTTGATGCAAACACGCAGACATTTTTTTTATCCTGCCTGGAAGAGCATTTACATAACAGCGGGATTGCCGTTGTCAGCTCACATCATCCCATCCATTTTAATAAGGCTATAGTTAAATCCTTAAGGCTGGAATTATGTTAAGAGCAGTGTGGTTTGTATTTTATACAGAAATCATTCTATTGCTGCGGCGATCACACGAGTGGCTTTACCCGTTGGGCTTTTTTGTTATTGTCATCAGTCTGTTTCCATTGGCCTTCACACCTGATCCAGTCTTTTTGCAAAAATATGTTCCTGGCTGCATTTGGATTGCCGCGTTGCTGGCAAGCCTGTTATCAATTGAGAATGTCTTTGTCACTGACACTGAAGACGGTCATCTGGAGCAATGGTTGTTCGGCGAAATTCCTCTCACCATTCTGATGCTCGCAAAGCTGTGTGCGCAATGGCTTATTACCCAATTACCCTTGATCATACTGACGCCGATACTCGGCGCACTATTCCATCTGCCATGGTCTTCCAGCGTAGCATTATGTCTTGGCTTATTGCTGGGAACTCCTATTTTGATACTGACAGGGAGTCTGGGTGTTGCGCTTACCCTGGGCCTGCGCCAACAGGGTGTCTTGTTGGGATTGCTTGTTTTGCCGCTTCTGACACCGGTGCTTATTTTTGGCGTTAATATTGTCCAGCAAGCCCAGGCAGGATTATCCATCACTGCTCCTCTTGCATTTTTGGCGGGGCTTTCCACTATGGCACTCACACTATTGCCATGGGCAATTGCTGCCACTGTGCGCGTCAGCATGGATGATTGACAACCTGACCGTTTCCCGGAAAGCATCTTCTTGACGAGTGTTCGGATTTTGTTAGTATCAGCAGCTACTTAATTTCCTTTAATCAAAGAGGTTTTAATATGAGTTTTGTCAGAATTCAAAAAGTACTGAAGCAAAATCATCAAGGCATGGATGGCCCTATCAGTGATAGTGATTTACTTCGCAGATACAAAAAAGAAGGTCAGGATGAGGAAATGATCAAGCGTGGCGATTATCATGTCGGCGCATACAGCCCGGAGCTTGAACAAAGACTCAAGACAAGAGCACAGTCTTTCCCAACCACATTGGGTCATCATCCGGAAAAAACATCTGCGGCGCACAAGACAGACAACGATAACTCTGCCTCCACACTCAGGAAAAGCTTCTGATATGATTCACATCCCCTCGCCAGAGGGGATGGACAAGTTGTTAAATCAATTTTGCCATATCGAGCTTGCATCCATCGCTGTATAGGTTACATTTTTTCTGCTTTTTGCAAGCTCGAAGCCAGGGCCAGTATTCTTGCAGACGTGCATCCTGCGCGGATAACACCACTGGCCTCAAGCCAACGATAAAGCATGAGTATGTCATTTTCGTTTAACATCCAGAGGTTCATAGTCAGATGAGGTTAATCAATCAAGCCATAATTCACAGTGAATTACCTGACCTCTTGCCATGGTCTCATCGCGAAGGATTTCCAAGCGGCTTGAATGCCTGTATGCCCGTTTGCGCGCGCCCCAAAATCAGTGAGTGAATATCCGCGGTTCCTTCATAGGTTTTGACTGTTTCGAGATTCAGCATGTGTCGAATCACCTGAAAATCTTCAGTAATACCATTGCCGCCGTGTATGTCACGCGATTCACGCGCGATATCAAGCGCGGTAAGAGTGCAATAACGCTTCATCATTGAAATCATGGGCGTCTCGACACGACCTTCATCCTTGAGTCTTCCCAATCGTAAACAGCCTTGCAGTCCAAGTGTGATATTTGTCTGCATGATAGCCAGTTTATTCTGAATAAGCTGGTTTGCAGCAATCGGATGACCAAATTGCTTGCGGTCAAGTGCGTATTGCCGCGCCGCGTGCCAGCAAAACTCTGCCGCGCCCAACGCACCCCAGGCGATACCGTAGCGTGCGCTGTCGAGACATCCGAGCGGACCGCTTAAACCGTCTGCATTTGGCAATTCATTTTCAGCCGGCACAAAGACATCGTCCATGATAATTTCCCCTGTAATCGATGCGCGCAAACTGAGTTTTCCATGCATGACTGGCGCTGATAATCCTTTCATGCCTTTTTCCAGAACATAGCCCCGAATCCTGCCGTTATCGTTCTTTGCCCAAACAATAAAAACATCGGCAAGCGGTGAATTGGTGATCCACATTTTGGATCCCTTCAGCAGGTAACCGCCATCAACCGATTTCGCGCGCGTTTCCATGCCGCCCGGATCGGAACCATGATTAGGTTCGGTTAGACCAAAACAGCCTATCCATTCGCCTTGCGCCATCCTGGGAAGATATTTTTGTTTTTGCGCTTCATTGCCATAAGCATAAATTGCATGCATGCATAAACTGGATTGAACACTCGCACATGAGCGATAACCAGAATCGACTCTTTCCAGTTCCCGCATGATCAAACCATAAGAGACATAATTGACACCTGCACAACCATAGCCATGAATGGTTGCACCCAGTATTCCCGCTTCACCCATTTCCCGCATTAACCCCGGATCGGCACGTTCATCGTGAAACGCATTAATAACTCGAGGCTGCAGTTTTTCCTGTGCAAATGCGCGTACCGAATCGCGTATCATGCGTTCTTCTTCGGTTAACTGGTCATCCAGGAACAAGGGATCATCCCAGCGATACATTGATTCTCTTATTTGTGTCGTCACCTTTGCCATGTTGTCTCCTTATCTTTGTTCGAGAGATTCTGCCCTAGTTAACCAATATTTTCTATCACTAGCGGCTATTATTTTACACTGGATCCCACGGCCAGTTTGCGTATGAAACTCATCCTGCAACTTGTCCGTCAGACTCTGCATCCAGCAATGGAAGCGATCCATCGAACATGATTTTATCCTGAATTATTTTCATCACTTAATAAAATTAATTCATTATTTTATCTCACTTCCCCAGCATATATTTTCTTTTAAAGATCAAACAAAAAAGAGGTGAGAGATATGTCCTTAGTCAACGTACATAACGAATGGGATCCAGTAGAGGAACTGATTGTTGGTACTGCCATGCATGCGGCAATGCCACAGGAGGATAAAGGTTTCAATGTCATACAAAAAGCTTCTCATGATCTCTTTGAATCCCTGTCCCCAGGAAAAATTCCTCAGAAAATAATTGATGAAACCGAAGAAGATATCCAGTTGTTCATCGATGAACTGATGAAATTGAAAATAAAAGTGGTACGACCCGAGCCTATCGAATTCAAGGGAACTTTTAAAACCCTGGATTGGGAAGCTGAATATTATTTCTCTTATTGTCCGCGTGATATTTTATTAGCTATCGGAGATACCATCATAGAAACACCGAATGTGTTCCGGTCACGCTATTTTGAAACGTCTGGATATAAAAATATTTTGCTGCGCTATTTGCAAAGCGGAGCTAATTGGGTTTCTGCGCCAAAACCAAGATTAATGGATCATGGTTACAATGAAGAGGATCCGAATCAATCTGTATTACGCAATCTGGAGCCTGTGTTTGATGCAGCCAATATCATACGTGCTGGCAGAGATATTTTTTATCTCGTATCTGACTCAGGAAATGAATTGGGTTGTCAGTGGTTGCAGCAATTCCTTGATCGTGATTACACTGTCCATCCATGCCGCAACCTGTATTCTTCCATGCATATTGATAGCACGATTTGTTTGTTAAGACCCGGATTGGCGCTGGTCAATCCCTCCCGAGTCACAGAAAATAATTTGCCAGGCGTATTAAAACAATGGGATTTGTTGATGGCTCCCGAAATGGTCGAATATAAATATTCCAATTTAGGTTCATTTTCCACCGTCTGGCTGGGCATGAACTTATTGATGTTATCTCCTGATCTGGCTGTGGTAGACAAACACCAAATCCCGTTAATCAAGCTGTTAGAAAAAAATGGGATTGATACCATTCCGCTAGCGCTAAGACATGGAAGAACATTGGGCGGCGGGTTTCATTGCATCACGCTTGATGTGAGGAGAAAAGGCAAATTAGAAAAGTATTTTTCATGATTTCCGCAATATGTGGAGAAACAAAATGCCTAAACTCATTATTCCAAACACAGTAGAACTTTATTCCAACGATACGCGGTCATTAAACCGAGATGAATCAATTAACCGATTGTTTTATAATTTCCGGTTTTTGTGGCTGCTTGAACCCGATGATATAATCCTGCTGCCTGAAATGCCTCCCAAAAAATATCTCGGCTATGTTGCGGCGATAAAAAATATCTGTTCTGGTTCAATCCATGTGCTTGATTATCAGACCGGCATGGATACCACTATAAGCTCCGCTCTTGCCAATACGGCATTGCGACAGCGGCTGAAAAAAGTCATTTCAGCTTCTTCCATGTGGTGCATTCAAGCCTGTTATTTTAATCCTGCGATTATTGATTTGGCAGATGCACTCAGTATTCCTGTCAGCCAACAGCGCCGTGAATTAACAAACAGAAATTATTATCAACGTATCAATAGCAAATATGAATTCCGCTGCCTCGCATCCTTGAATAATATCCCCATACCCCAGGGAGAAATCTGCAGCTCACTGGATTATCTTGCCATCGCCATCAAACAGCTGATTGGCGTGACCGGCCAGGTCATAGTCAAAGAAGAATATAGCGCCAGTGGAAGAGGGAATATTGGTATCGCCTTGCTTCACAACAAAATCTTTGCCGGCGTGAATACCATCTTAGTGATAGACAGATACGAACAAGCCTATTCGATTGCGGAACAACTTTGGGCGAATAAGAAAAAACAGAGCAAGCACATTATTGTTGAAGTGTATTATCCAAACACTGGAAGTTTTACCACACAACTCTGGGTTCCGGAGAAAGGTAAAATACCGAAGGTATTATACAATGCCGAAATTCGCATGGAATTAACCTGGGCAGGCGTGGAAATTCCAGCTCATCGTCTGTCGCCTGCGGAAACTAACAAACTGCATTTAAATTCCATCACGATAGCAACCATTTTACAAAAGCAGGGTTACCAAGGATATTTATGCTGTGATGCTATTCGATTGCAGGATGGCTCCATTTTATTCACTGAAATCAATGTCAGGCCTGGCGCAGAAACCAACGCTCACTTTCTTGCTAATGCCATATTTGGTCCTGATTATATGCTGTTAACCACTTTAATAACTCGCAAAGGATTATCCATTCGCTCTTTTGAAAAAACTTATGAACAATTGAAAAGTAATAATTTATTGCTAAAGCCGGGCATGAAAAGCGGGGTAGTCATTTCTACCATCGAAGAAAAATATAGTGGACAAATGGAATGCCTGTTCGCTGCGCCAGATATAGCTAGTGCTTATGAAATGGAAAAGCAAGTGATAGAGATGTTTAAAACATGCTGAGCATGCCGATGCATTAAATCGTTGGACATGTTTGGCATATGGCGTGTTCAACCCAGCCTGCATGCTCTGCTAAATTCAGGTATGACCTTCACTAGCAATCATTCCATCCCGTATGGTGACGGTCCTCCGACAGCGCCGGCTTACTTCCTTATCATGAGTGATGATAATAATCGTGCGGCCTTCTTCACGATTCAGGTTGGCAAACAAATCCATGACTTCATTTCCGGTTTGTGAATCGAGCGCTCCTGTTGGCTCATCCGCCAGAATGACTTCGGGGTTGCCAACCAGCGCTCGTGCGATCGCAACACGCTGCTGCTGGCCGCCTGATAATTGATTAGGCCTATGACCAGCCAGATGCGCGACACCTACTTTTTCCAGCATCCTCATGCCGATTTCCATCGCTTCAGCACGCGGTGTGCCGCGGTAAAATAAAGGCAGCATCACATTTTGCAGTGCATTCGACCGGGCCAGCAGGAAAAAAGACTGGAAAACAAATCCGATTTTCGTGTTACGAATTTTCGCGAGCTCTTCCTCCGACAAATGCGAAACATTCCGACCAGAAAAGTGATACTGCCCGCTGGTACACCTATCCAGAAAGCCAACGATATTCATTAATGTTGATTTGCCAGAACCTGATACACCCACAATTGCCGTCATTTCCCCGCGCTGCAATTCAAAATTAACCCCCTTCAGCGCAGAAAACTGGTTCTCGCCTAATTGATACACCTTGGTAACATTTTCGAGTCTAATTAGGGACAATAATCTTATCTCCTGTTTTCAATCCCGATATAATAGCGACTGAATCCATAGTGGTCTTTCCGGTTTTCACGGCGATTTCTTTCACCGCGCCACTCTTCTCATCGACTATCCGGATGTAAGAGTCACCGTTCTTTTCATTGACGGCCCCAATCGGCACCATGATTTGTGCCTCATCACTAACATCGATTTCAACTTTTGCGCTCATGCCAGCATGAATAACCTTTTGCTGTTCCGGTGTCAGTCTGGGTACATTTACTTCCACATTGAATGTGGGCAATCCACCGCTTGCGGACTCTCCCTGTCGATCCACACGTGTAATCTGCCCATCGAGAACATAATCGGGAAAAGCGATTCCGGTGACTTTGACTTTTTGCCCGGTCTTCAATTGATTAATCGTCAATTCATTCACTTTTATATGTACACTGATACCATTCATGTCTCCAATCACAGCGAGCACATCGCCCTGTTTGATCACATCGCCTTTGGAAATTTTTTTATTGTCTTCCTCGTTTTTGGCTGGTGACAGAATGACGCCGTCAGCGGGCGCAAGAATACGCAGATTTTCTGAATTCATCTGTAGATGCATGGCCTGGGTGATTTTATCAATGTCGGAGATTGAAAGCGTGTAAAGATTGATATTCTTGATATCCATCTGATGAAGCAAAATTTCGAGTGAATCCCTGGCTTGCAGCAAGGCAAGCTGCGCGGCGTAATAGTTTGATTTCTTCATCTTGAAATCATCATCAGAAATAAGCTGGTTTTTGTGCAAAAACTCAGCCTCGCTCAACTGGGTCTGAGAATTGTTAAAATCGCTTTTTGCCTTGACGTATTGCATTAATGCCGCTTTATACTCTGTCATGAATTTTGCAGATGAAATCTGAAATAGTAGCTGGCCCGATTTTACCGGTTCTCCGTACTGAAAAGGCAATTCGACCACCACGCCATCAACAGGGCTTGGCACCACCATTGTCTTTAAAGGCTGAATGATTCCTGAATAAAACAGTGAGTTGGTCGATGCACGCGATTCGACCGTTACCGTATGGCCATTGGAGATTTTTTGCTCCCGCGAGCATGCCAGCAAGCCAGCTGACAGCGCGACTACCAGCATCATGTTTCTGAATGCGCACCCAGAATATATTTTCATTGTAACCTCACGTTTATCTTCCACGTCTTTAGCGTATTTCCAACCAAAAGATCCAGATTGACCATCGCCTTGAGATAATTAATGCGGGCACTTAATAGCGCTTGCTGGGCCTGTTTCAAATTTTGCTGCGCAGATTGCCATTCGAGCGAATCTATCAAGCCATGCAGATATTTTTGATAGCTCACGTTATAGGTTTTTTCCTGCAGTTTTTCAGCGTCGGCTGCAAAACTCAGGGCGCGCTCCGCGCTCACGACATTGTTCCAGCCATTGATCGCGCTTGTTTCCTTGTTCCATCTTTCCTGTGTCAATGCGAGTTCAGCTTCCTTCAACGCGATCTTTGCATTCACAACTGCCTGTTTTGACTGCTGGTCATCAATCGGTATCTCCAGATTCAGGCCAATGCTTTGTTTTTGATTGGCGCCATTAAACAGACTGTTAGTGCCGGCATTAAAACCTCCTCCTGATCCGCCTCCCGTCGTCGCAGTAGCAGAGAGATTCAGTTTCCAGCGGGTATTATCTTCCGCTACCAGCAAGTCGCGTGAACGCTGGCCGTGCAGCATGATCCTGTCGGTCTGATATTGAATATCATTTTCCAGCACCAGTGTTTTTGTCTGCTGGACAGTTGGCAAATGATATTTCCGAATCAGGTTTTCTATATCCAGGCTGGTAAAATGAACATTGGTATTGGGGTCAATGCCAATCGCGGTCAACAGGGCATAACGGGACTGGGCAAGCGAATTTCTGTCATTTTCCAATTGGGTTTTCGTGCTGGCCACGTTGGCTTCCACGGTGACCAATTCATTGCCTGCCTTGCGGCCCGCCTTGATGAACAATTTTGTCTGCTCGACGGATGTTTCAGCACGCTTAACGGCTTCTTCATCAATGCTGACCGTGCGCTCCGCCGATACCACATCAAGATAAGCATTGATGACATCTGTGACTGTCGAACGCAGTCTTCCTTCAATGTTCAGCCGCGAGATCACTTCTGAATCACGCGCATTATTCAGTGAAGCCTCGACGACTGCTTTGCCAAAACCGCGCAGCAAGGGCTGCATGACTTGCAACGACAGTGCAGGATTGTAACTGTTCACCTGAGTGTTGGTTCCTGAAAGAGATACCTGGGTCCCAATTGGCGTGACAACAGAAACAGCCGGCTGAACATCGTAGTTATGCGAGCCAACAAACGGCTGGGCCAGCGACCGGTTGCGATTGAATGCTGCTGATGCCTGAAATGAATAGCGCGGATCGAATTGCCATTCCTGGACCCATAAATTGAATTTTTGTGCTACATAATCAAGCCGCGCTGTTTGTACATTGGGATTGGCGCGCACAGAAAGCAGTATTGCCTCATCCAGGGAAAGAGTGAGTTTATCTTTCAATTGAAGATCATGCGTTTCATTGCGTGCTATTTCTCCGGAAATATCCGGACTCTTCGGAAACAGTTCAAATGCCTGGGCTGTTTCCAAAAGGCAATAGAACATCATGAAGATAAAAGAGAATACTTTTTTTCGACCATGCTGCATAAATCATTCTTTATTCAAAATCGTCATTGCACGCGGTGCCGCTTGCAGTGACGAATTATGCAACAAAGCACTTTATTTCTCATGCTATTGTTTTTAGCCAGCGTAACTTCTTATCAGCTGGCTTTTATTTTTATGTTTTTTCAATGCTAGTTGGATCAGATGAGTCAGCAATTCCGGATAGGAAATACCAGTAGCCTGCATCAGTTTCGGATACATGCTGATCTGTGTGAAGCCGGGAATAGTATTGATTTCATTAAAATAAATTTGCTGATTATCCTTATTCAGAAACAAGTCAACGCGAGCCATGCCTTCACATTCGAGAGCAAGAAAAAGAGTCTTGGCAACCAGGCGTGCCTGTTCCCTGACCATTTCAGGGATGGGAGCCGGAATCAATAATTCAGCGCCATTTTCATCGAGGTATTTTGCATCGTATGAATAAAATTCGTGTGTCGGCCTGATTTCACCAACCACACTGACGACAGGATCAGAATTTGTTTTCAGTGATTCAAGAACAGCAACCTCAAGTTCAATCACATTCAATGCTTTTTCAACCAGCACTTTGGTGTCAAACCTGAATGCTTCATTGATGGCAGTTTGCAGCTGGTCGGCGGACTTCACCTTGCTTATGCCGATACTGGAACCGGTGTTCGCTGGTTTCACGAAAACAGGATAGGAAAGCTTTTCTTCTACCTGGCGGAAAAACCAGGCGGGATTTTCCTCCCATTGATCGTGCTTGATAACAATATAGGGGGCGACATTAATGCCAGAACCAATAGCCAGCCGTTTCGAAACGTCTTTATCCATGCCGATCGCGGAAGAAAGTACTCCACAGCCAACATAAGGAAGACCAGCGATTTCAAGCAACCCCTGCAATGTGCCGTCTTCACACAATGTTCCGTGCACGACGGGGAAAACAACATCAAAATGCGGACCACCCGGGGTTCTGGTTACCAAATATTTAATTTGCTGTCTCTCGGAAGGGTTGCCTATCCACTCGGGAGCAAACCAGGTATGGCTGCCATCATGAAGCTGGGAAACCTTGTTGTGTTCAAGGCTTTTTGCAAATACATCATTACCCAGAAACCAGTTGCCTTGTTTATCAATCCCGATAGGGATGACTTCAAAGCGTGACTGATCCAGATACTGGATAACATTTGCCGCTGACCGCAATGAAACTTCATGTTCTGCTGATCGGCCGCCGTAAAGGACAGCAACACGGATTTTATCCGATGACGTCATAACATAACCTATGCAAATAATAACGAATAAGACAATGGATTCTGCAAACTATACCCGGTTTCCAAATGAACTACCATAGGAGGAGCCATGGCTCGTTATGATTGACAAAGGCTTTAAAAATGTTTAAAAATGGGTCCCAAGTTCAAAGATTGTTCAAAGGATTGCCTTAGGGGAATCTTATGAAATCAAATACTTAAGACTTACTTTAAACAAAGCTGAGAACAGAATATGAAACTAAAAAATATACTATTTTCATTTGCACTTTTTGGATTATTTGGTTTTAGCTGGCCGTTTTCCTGGTTATTTTCCAGCCCAAATAATGAACCTTTTGGAACCAGCAACTGGATTCAAAAAGAAATTCACCTCCTTAAATCACAAGCGGGTAACATTGATGATAATGTTTTGCGTCTTGGCTTGAAGGCTTATCTTAAAGCACGTCAAAAAGGCTATTCCGGTAAAGAAGTCCTGACTGTTATTGATTACTCCAAACCTTCCACTGAACGGCGCTTATGGGTTTTTGACCTGAGAAAAAATCGCACTCTGTTTAATACCTGGGTGACACATGGCAAAAACAGCGGCGGCATAAATGCAACTTCCTTTTCCAATAACCCGGGCAGTTTAAAATCCAGTATTGGTGTTTTCCTTACCGCAGAACCCTACATTGGAAAAAACGGCTATTCACTCAGACTTCGCGGATTGGAACGCGGCGTAAATGATTATGCTTATTCACGTGCTATCGTTATTCATGGTGCAGCTTACGCAAATGCTGGTAACATAAGAACTTACGGACAGATTGGACGTAGTTGGGGTTGTCCGGCCGTTGGATCCAGCCTGGCAAAACCCATTATCAATACGATTAAAGAAAGGTCCGTCTTGTTCGCTTATTATCCAGACAGAAAATGGTTATCCAGATCACAATTTCTGACAGCATAACCAGTAAGCGATTGAATTAAGGAACCACAATGAATGTAAAACTAGGAATGACGCTTTCGGGTGTTGCTCTGCTTGCGTCAATGAATGCGTTTGCCACACAATACACGGTACCACCTGCAAATGAATCGATTATTGGCCAGGTCCAGTATCAATCAACTGGATCGGGTGATAACGTTGTATCCATTTCCCAAAAATACGATGTTGGTTATAACTCGATAGTAAAAGCTAACCCGCAGATCAATATGGACCGGGCTTTATCTTCAGGAACCAGGATTAAACTTCCAACCCAGCATCTTCTGCCGAACCAGCCGCGAGAAGGCATTGTCGTCAACTTGCCGGAAATGCGTATGTATTATTACATTCCAGGGACTTCCAAAGTGGTCACTTATCCCATTGGGATAGGCAAGATTGGTAAAACCATTCCGATTACGCCTGCGGTTATCACTAAAAAGGCCAAAGATCCGGTTTGGGTTCCGCCTGATGACATACGTGAATTCAACATGACGCAGAATAATATCGCTCTGCCTCAAGTCATGCCGCCAGGCCCGGATAATCCACTGGGTCCTTATGCCATTTACATGAGCATTCCAACCTTTCTGATTCATAGCACAATTTACCCTGAAAGTATTGGTAAACGGGCAAGCTTTGGATGTATCAGAATGTATGAGAAAGACATCAAGGATTTCTTCCCGTCTATTACGAGCGGTATTCCGGTAGTCATTGCCAATTCACCAATCAAAGTTGGCTGGCAGGATGACAGGCTTTACATGGAAGCACACGCACCATTGGAAGAACATAGTGAAGCAGTCGATTCAACCTTGCCTGGAACAGTAGCCATGATCAACAACATGACCAAAGACCAGGATACGCTGGTTGACTGGCAGGCTGTCGCATTCATGGAAAAAGAGCGTGACGGCTTACCTCACGAAATAGGGATCAGGATTCCAAAATCCTGATCGGGGCATGCGGAGTATTTTGTCATCCCTGCGAAAGCAGGGATCCAGCTTTTCAACCCTGCAACTTCCTGGATGCCAGCTTCTCCCCGCTCTTGTCAGGTAAAAAACTGACATGACATCAGAGTGATTTTCACGACACCCCATTACCTCCCTTTGTCTGAAAAGTCTGTTATCAGCCAGATTTATAGTTTTGGGTACCAGTATAAGTCTCTCCTTTAAGCCTCACCATTGCCCAGTAACACACGATCTCGACGGGCAATACAACCCATCCCATACTGTTAGACAAAAGCATTGTAGCGAACCCAGGAAGTGCTTTAAAACAATGGGTATTTTTTTATCACGTACAATACATGTTGTTACTGCATTCTCGATCTTTTCCCAAATTCACCTTTATTCATTTTCCAAGCCCATCATAGTAAAAAAAATATTATTTATTCTTTTAAGAGATTGTTCTGGTTATAAGCAAGGGAATTTTTGTGGATTACCGCTTAAATTCATTAAAATTCAATTACTTATTAAAAAAATAACCTGTGGAAAAGTCCAGTATGAATAACTTGTTAACGGGGATAACTTTGGCAAAATTGAGATAAGGCGATATATTCTCGCCTTATTCACAACATATAAGAGGGATACCAATGCACTTATCCACATTATCTGAATGGCTATCCTGGATTGAATCAGTTCATGCAAAAGATATGGATCTGGGTCTGGATAGGGTTAAAAAAACAGCTGAACGTCTTGGTATTCTGACGCCCGATTGCCCTGTCATCACCGTTGGCGGTACCAATGGAAAAGGATCAACGGTAGCCGGGCTGGAATCAATTTATCTGGCTGCCGGATATCATGTCGGTGCATTTACCTCACCTATCTTGTTCAAACATAACGAACAGGTCCGTCTCGATGGACAAATGGCCAGTGATGAGGATTTTTGTGCTGCGTTTGAAAAAGTCGAACAAGCCCGTGGTGACATTTCTCTGACCATGTTTGAATTTTGTACGCTTGCTGCCTTGGTCATTTTCAAAAAAAGCAATCTTGATGTCTGGATTCTTGAAGTTGGCTTGGGCGGTCGTCTTGATGCCGTGAATATTATTGATGCAGATGTGGCTGTCATCACCAGCATTGGTATCGATCATGTGGCTTGGCTGGGGCATACCTGTGAACAGATCGGATATGAGAAAGCGGGTATTTTTCGTGAAGAACATCCAGCGGTGTGCGGTGATTTTGATCCTCCAGCAACAGTGATTGAGAGAGCGGCAGATCTGGGTGCGCCATTCTATCAACAGGGCCGGGATTTTGATTTTGAGTCTCACTCAGGTACCTGGACATGGTCAAATGGCAGCAATCGATATGATGGCTTGCCTTATAATGAACTCGCTATCCAGAACATGTCGACGGTGTTAATGGCGGTAACACTTCTGAACGATCGTCTGCCTGTTACACGGGAAGATATTGAAAACGGCTTGAGGAAAGTCAAGTTACCCGGGCGCATTCAAATCATCATGGGAGAGATCATGGAAATTTTTGATGTGTCGCATAATCCTGCCGCTATCACTTTTTTAAAGAATCGTCTCGACATGCTGCCCTGTCATGGAGAGACACATGCGGTTTTTTCCATGCTGGCCGACAAGGATATCATTGCAAGTATTCTTGCCATCAAGGGAGTGATAAACCAATGGTATGTCGCGCCCCTTTCCGCCAAGCGCGCTGCCACAGATGAATTGCTGGAAAAATCCTTTACCAGCGCTGAAATCAGCAATGTCACATTTTTCCCGACAATTACCGATGCCTATAAGCAGGCTTTGAAAGACGCAAAGAAAGGCGACCGCATCATTGTGTTTGGTTCATTTCATACCGTCGCCGATGTGTGGAGGTGTAAGAATGAATAGGAAAAATCATTAAGTTAAGACTAAATTAATAGTTGATTTTTATTTTAAAAACAGATGATTATGATAAATATTCATTAGATCCTTAGATCATTGATAAACTAGCCTTAAGAATTTTAATATATATTATAAGTAATAGATAAATAAATAATAAACGAGGGTGGGTATAAAAATATGAACTCAAGAGATAAGTTAATCGAATATCAGGAAAAACTTGGAGTATTACGTGGATTTCTGAAACTGCTCATTAGAGTAAAAGAAGCTAATGTAGCAAGCAAAGAAATCAGCAATCAAATTCGGGATGAAATCAAGGAAAAACTAGATAAAGTAATTACAAGATTCAAATTAATTTCGAATGATCCAAAGGATGTCGATAATTTAGTAAGTTTAATTTACAATGATATTGATCAATTAATAAAAGAATATCCATCTGTTACAAATATAGATGATTTAAAAGAAAATAATCCTTCAATTAAATAGTGATAACAGAGCTGTCACAATTAATTCATTACTTGAGGATATTGATGTTCAGACACCACAAAACGGAATGCAAGAACTGGTTGACTTTCTCAAAGATATCAAAATCTTAGATCTTCAAAAAATGCTTGATGAAGAACTGAGTGAGGAAGATAAAGTTCCAGATAAGCTGCCAGAAATAATCGTTAAGTTTAAAGAAAAAGTTGAATACGAATTCCCAGGCATGTTGACATTTGATTCCTTGGCGCTTGCGGATGCGCTTTTAAAAATAATGCCGCAATCCCTGCAAGTGTATGAAAAAAGCATGCTGAAAAAAATAGAATTAATTATTGGCATTTATCAAAAATATAATGCTAGTTTTGGAGGCCATGAATTTAATTTACAACAGCTATATCAGCTTATTAATTCAAAATTGGAAGAACAGCAATATACTCGAAATGGAATTATCCCAGGATTTATCGAAGTCCTGCTTGAAGCAAAAAAGGAAAATTCAAAAAACCACGATGTACTAATCAAGCTGGATGAGATAATCAGTGAAATTTCTGAATGGGATGAAAGCGGTGTTGATAGGGACAAGTTAAACGGTGTCATTGAAAAACTCAATTTACTTTACAATGCGAAAGATATACGGATAGAAAAAATTGGTTGCGCTAAGTCGCATATAAGGAGTTATGCCGAGGAAAATAAATCATATTCAAAGCCGATTGAAACCATTAAAGATGAAATTACTTCCGTACAAGAAACACGGAAAGAAGCGTTTGAAAAACAAAATCCAAAAATAGCTTTCGTTGATATCGATGGAACACTGATCAAACATGATGGTTCAATTAATCTAGAACTGATAGAGATACTTAAAGGTTACGATGAAGTCGTTTTATTTACGCAACGAAGCAAATATATACAAGCTGCGAATATCGTTGCGCAATTAACTAACCTGGCGCCGAAGGAATCTGTTCCTGAATTTCTAACAACAGGACAAGTTATTTCGGCTCTTCACGCGCATGGCATCAGGCAAGTAAAAGTATCAACGTCGGTTGATGCACAATTTGGAAGTCCTACAGAATACTATAAAAGTGAATTGGCAAGTTTCGAAGAGAAAGCATTCAAGGCTGGATTAGCGATAAAAGCGAACCCGGAAGACAGAAGTGCCCTTAATGAGGTAAATGAGCTGGCTGGGGACGAAGTAAAGAAAATGCGCGAAGCTTTGAAGGGTGTATTAGGACCCGAGAAAGTGGAAGGTAGACCCGATAATTTTTATCCCAGGGATAAAATACAGCAATATCGCATACTCAGAGATCATTATTCAAAAATATATCCTGGAATGATGGAAGTTTCAATTTTCGATGACAGGGTAGAAAATCTTAAGGAAATTCTTGATTCGGATATTATTCCTCAGGAACAAAAACCAACTGTTTATCTGGTCAGCAATGATAATATTGTAATGTTTGAATCTATCGAAGGATTGGAAAATAAGGATTGCATGCTTCCTTGCTTTGCATTACTTATCGATTTCTTTCTTAAGATAAAAAATCTGAATTCACAACATGATGATAGAATCAATATAGAAAATGATATTAACTCAATAGTTGAGAAATTGTTATCACTCGAAGATAAAGATAACTTTGACAATGTATTAACAAATATAAATCAATCACTCGAAACGTTATCGAAAGTACAGCAATTGATACTACCTGATAATAACGTTAGCCTTGCTGATATGCTTAATGTCATTAAAGGTGATGTTGGGCCAACCAAGGCTGCGCGTTTCATTGGAACGGTAAGGAAAGAAATAAGTCAAGCAAATAAAGATTCCTTAAAACAATCCATCAGTGACGTCAGGAATTTAACATTAGGGGATCAATATATTGCTGAACATCTGAATGAGGCAATAGAAAAATTAAAAATCTTTGTTAATTTTCTCAAAAAAACACCGGTGAACGAAGATAATTTTGAATCCATTTTGGAAGAATATCAAAAATTTACCAGTCTTCAGCAACCGCTCCTAGGTTTGGGTCTAAAGGATACGGCTCCTCGGTTTATGCAAAAAGCGATCGAGAGCTTTTTAGATACACATACTTTAGATGTAATGGATTATTATCGTTTGGCAAGTTTTTCCAGAATATTAGAATATAAAGGGGATCAGTTACTTGAAAGTGGAAATGTTGATGAAAAAGAAAGGTCATATCGTTTCTATGTCGGAGCCAATTTTTACTTGGAAGGAAACGGTCGATTACTTGCTCTCATGAAAGTAAATTTTCTCAGAAATGCCGCGGAAAAAGCCGGTGTTAGAGGAAAGAAAGTAGATGATTTCGTTGAAGAACATTTTGGAGACCGCTCATTAATTGATGCCATGCTCATGGAAAAACTTGTAAAGGAGTTTAAAATATCTGAAATTCCTTCACAGGTGGCGTTGATGTTCCCAGATGAAAAAATGCGAAATCGATTTAATAGACAATTTTACGAATATCAAATTCGCAACGCATATCAAATCCATCAATGGCAGCTGGATTTGCATGTCCCGGAACTTCCTATTAAGGTACAGAAAGCCATAGATAAATTTCCAAAAACGCCAATGGAATACCTTAAACAAAAAGATAAAAGCGAGTACCTAAACTGGGAACAGCTTGTTGCTACTGGCAAGAGGGAAGAAAATACGATTTTAAATTCTTTCCTGACTGGCCTGGAGAAGGAGTATTCGCAAAATATATCCATTCTTACTCCGGCTAATGTGAGAAGTGATATTATAAAATCTGATAAAGAGCTCAAACAAAAAATAAATACAGCTGACCTGCCCGGTTTCTTAATACCAAAATCAGTTAGAGAAATTCGCCCCAGTTGTTAAGTTACTAATCAAAGATAA
>JAJPJI010000038.1 GCA_021324305.1 Gammaproteobacteria bacterium
AAACCACCATTTGGAGTTGGCCCAGCTTCTGTATTCAGGAAATACGCGAGTCAATTTTTGTTCCTCATAATACGTACGCAGCAAGGTGAGAATGAGGTATATGCAATAAATCATTAAACTGAACAGTGAAAACCTTAAAATCAGAACACCGGTAACGGCCAGGGATTCACCCGTGTAAATAGGATGGCGAAGCCACCTGTAGGGGCCATTAGTGACAAGGGCGCGAGCTTCAACGGTAATACTGAAGGATCTGCGCATTACCCATATCCCCCAGAGGGTCAGCATGATAGACAGGGTCATGAAAATCGACAGTCCATATAATACAGGCAGATTATTCAAAATCACCAGGCGCATGGGCGACAGCGTGATTGGCAGCATCGTGCCAACCAGTGGCATCCAGAATTCATATACACCTTTCGCTCTGTCAACGGGATCAACTCGAATAATAAAAACAAATGTCAATAATACATAGAATATCGATTCAACGGCCCAAAGCGGTTTAAATACAAAATGGCTGTAATTCAGCACACTGAAATAAAGCGCGATGCAAAAATAGACAATCGGAAAAATACGTGCCAATAAGTGCAGATATTTTTCTTCTATATAATTAGACGCCCAGCCGAATGCATCAAACATGATTCACACCTCAGGAATATTTTAATGAATTGTTTCAAGACAAAAATAGGCTATTTGCTGAAGTATGATGTCTGTGGCGCGGTTGGCGGCAAATACCCCGCCATACGGACTACGCTGAGGGATGGGCACCTCGCTAGAAAATTGCCTGGTAGCCATTACCTGGTTTGAAAGGGTTCTTGTGATTTGTGCACGGACAGACATGCGCAGCACAGGAATCTGGGTAGTAAAGTCCTGTTTTAGCTCCAGGATTTGCGTGGTGACCGTGTAATCATAGTGGCCAGTAAACGGCGGCGTGACAATTGTATGAAAATAGTGTGTGTCCTGTAATGTTTGCAGCAAGAGTGGATGCAGCATTTGTGCTGGTGTTTCCGCCCATTGATTTTTGCTGAAATAGGCAATTTGATATGGTTTGATTGAATATGCCATTTGTGTTGTATCGTAGATGGGTCTGGTCTCGGTTGCAGATACCATTAGCGTAATGTGGCGGGTTTTTTTTACCGGAAGATTGTCGGGGATTTTATTGATAACATATTTGGTTGGTGACTCGGTTTTTACCGGAGACAAAAAAGAGCAGCCAGACAGCATGATCATGCTTGGTACGACAATCATTGCGATGATTTTTCTTGATTTCATTTGGGTTCACCTGGACCTGGTGGCGGCGGAGCAACACCACGAATTAACATGGATGGGTTCTGTTTGAGCTGGTTCGACACTTCATTTAGCGTACGTACGGTGTCATTCAGGTTTGAAAGTAACTGATAGGTGATTGGCAAGGTTTGGGTATTGATTACTTTCATCGCACTGCTGCTGCTTTGAAGTAATGGCACTAATTGTATGCTTGCATTCGATGTATTAACCAATATTGAATTTATCTTTTGCGTATTATCTGCGAGTGTCGTTGTAATATTGTTGAGATTATTAAGAATACCCTTGATTGACTGCAGATTCTCTGTGTTGAGTAACGAATGAAATGATTCCGAGATGGTCTGCAGATTTTTCGACAGGCGTCTTAAGGCGATGTCGAGACGCATGAAAATCGATGGTGAAGTCGGTATGACGGGATAGGTTTGCCCAGGTTCTGCGACCAGGGGCCGTAAGTCATTCCCTGAATCTTTTAACGCGATGAATGCGACACCCGTTATTCCTCTGCTGGTTAAAGTCGCAACGGTGCCTTTTGTAATCGGGGTGTTAGTATTGATGCTCAATAATACTTTAACAAGATGAGGGTTGTTATGATCGAGAGCAATGCTTTTGACGGATCCTACGCCTACCCCGTTATATTCCACTGGCGCATCTATACTGAGGCCGGATACAGATTCCTGGCTGTAAATCAGATAATTTGAATACTGGACAATGGAAAACCCGGATGATAACCAGATAATAGAAATGATAATAGCTGAGACGAGAAAAATAACGAATGCGCCAACCAGTGTATAATTGACATTATTATCCATGGTTATGATGTTCCATGTTGATGGCTTCCCTCTGCTGCCCTGCCCCTGGGCCCGCTAAAGAATTCATGAATAATCGGGTTGGGGTTGTTAACAAGTACATTCATCTTGTCTGCACACAATACAACACCCTGGCCCAGAAAAGCGACGCGGTTTGTGACGGTCCACAGGCTGTCAATATCATGTGTTACCATTACAATAGTCAAACCCATGGTACTCTGCAAGTTTAAAATCAGCTCATCCAGCCCTGCTGCCGTATTGGGATCCAGTCCTGCTGTTGGCTCATCCAGAAAGATGAGCTCCGGGTCGAGGACAATGGCGCGAGCGAGGCCTGCACGCTTTTGCATTCCTCCGCTGAGTTCGGCGGGGTATTTCAGCGCTGAATCGACTGGCAGGCCAGCCATTTGAATTTTCAGTATGGCCAACTCCTGTATGCTTGCCAGGTCGAGAGAGGTGTGTTCCCTTAATGGAAACATGACATTTTCTAACACAGTCAATGAACCGAATAAGGCATTCGATTGGAACAGGACCCCCCAGCGGCGCTGGATTGCCAGCAATGTTTGCGGTGAAGCGGTTGTTACTTCCTGACCGAATACCTTGATAGAACCTGCTGTTGGCCTGGTCAGGCAAAGCATTTCCCGTAACAAGGTTGTTTTGCCGGTTCCACTGCCGCCGACGATTCCGAGTACTTCTCCGCGCCTGACGGAAAGATTGATATCTTTGTGTACCCAGGTCCCGCCCAGACGAGTTTTGAGATTTTTGATCTCGATGATTACATCATTATCTGTCATAGTTTCATCTTACTGAAGATGACTGAGAAAACAGCATCAGCAACAATAATAAAAAATATGGCCAATACAACACTCCGGGTTGTATTTTGCCCTACACTGTCAGCACTGTTTTTTACCTGTATACCCTCGAAGCAGCCTATGGTGGCGATAATCAGTGCAAACACCGGTGCTTTCCCTATGCCAATAATAAATGATCGCAACGGGATTACATGAGGAAACCGGTTGATAAAATCGTACCAGGTAATCCCTAACATGTTGTTGGACATCACCATGCCGCCGACAATGCCAAATATATCTGACCACATTGTCAGCAATGGCAAGGCAATGAAAAGTCCGATAATGCGCGGCAGCAGCAATAACTCGGCAGGTGTGACACCCAGGGTATCGAGAGCATCAATTTCCTGGTTGAGCTTCATCATGCCGATTGATGCAGTAAAGGCTGATCCTGTTCTGCCTGAGACCATGATGGCGGTGATCAGGGGAGCAAATTCACGTAAGACCGAAAGACCAAGCAGATCAACAATATAAATGTTCGCACCATAGTTTCGTAACTGTAGCCCCATTTGATACGTTAAAACCACGCCAATCAGGAATGACAATAATGCAATAATCGGCAATCCCTGATACCCGGTTGAATACAAGGCTCCAGCCAGGGATTTCCATCGCCAGTGGGCTGGTTTGAGGGCGATTCGCAATGCCTCAAATGTCAATTTGCCAATAAATGCGAGATAGGTTTGAAATTCACGCAGTTGTGCGATGGTATTGATGCCAACAGTGGCCAGAAAATTCGGTTTAGTCATGGCTGGAAGCGAGGTTTTCTCACCCAGCTTCTTTTTCACAATATCGAGAAGTGACGCGGATTCAGCAGAAAAGTGCTGGAGATGAATGGTTAATCCCGTTTTCTCCAGGCTGTTTTGCAATTCCAGGATCAGCCAGGCTCCTGCGCTATCCATTTTTGTAACTGCTTCGCCGTCGATAGTTATTTCACCCGAGCCGGGCCAAGAAATTTTTGCCAGCATGGTTTGCAGGGATGGAAGATTTGCGAGATTTAAATCACCACGACACTTCAATTGCCGGTTGTTTGGATCAAAATGAATGGTACTATGTTCCGTCATATTCCGTTACGATGCCTGCTGACCAGAGTGATACAAGTATCTCTTGAAAAATAAGTGATTGCAAACGCTCTGCTTTGCGAATGGATTAAATCGTTGATGCCGGCAAGTCCTGTCTTGACTGAGTTGAATCCAGGCTGGATTGATGCAATGCGATATGCTCATCTAGCCCTGGCAGGGATGGCCTCGCCATAATGTTTGGATGAACTGGAATGAGTGGATCACGGCGCATCCACTCATTCCATTATCAGGTATCAGTGTTAATCGCTTATCAGTGTTAATCGCTTATCAGTGTTAATCGCTATTGGCACCTGAAACACGAAGCCAGGTTTGTGATCTGCCAAACAGGGAAATGCCAATATAGCCTCTTACATTGAGCTTGCTGCCGCCTTCGATGACCTGAATATAGCAGCGATAGGTTTTGCCATTGAGGGGATCCATAATTTCGCCGCCGTTCCATTCATTTGGATCGCCAGGGCTTTGTTTTAATCCCTCCATGATGACCATGCCGACTATGCGTTTGTTATGTCTGTAACCTGTGCAAGCGGTGCAAAGCTCATTTTGATCGTATCCAGGTCTGGGGAAGATTTTTACAATTTGTCCATACAAGACCCCGTCTTTTTCAAAAATGTGCAAGATGGATTTTGGCTTGCCTGTGACATCGTCTATCGTCTTCCAGTAGCCCTGCGGTGAATCCGCAGCGAAAGAACACTGGAAGAATATCAGCGACAAACAGATCAGTAACAGTTTGGATATCTTTTTCATTTAATTGTTTCCTTACATTTATCTTTATCAAGAATCGAAAAAATCTTGTTGCTTATTTCATCAACCGTGCCTGCTCCATCAATTTTGACATATCGGGGCACAGGGCTGCCATTGTTACCCTTATAATGCTGATAATACTCTTTTAGCGGCCTGGTTTGATCCTGATATACCTGTAACCGCTTGCGGATGGTTTCTTCCCTGTCATCTGGACGCTGTATAAGTGGATCACCTGTGACATCATCGCGGCCTGCTACTCGAGGAGGATTATTCTGGATGTGATAGATTCTTCCCGAGGCTGGATGAATTCGTCTGCCGCTTAAGCGGTTGATAATTTCTTCTTCCGGAACATCAATGTCGATCACATAGTCTATACTGGCAAGATGCTGCAATGCCTCAGACTGCTCCACAGTTCGTGGAAAGCCATCGAGTAAAAAACCGTTTTGACAATCGGATTGTTCCAGGCGTTCCTGAACCAGCTGTATAACGACAGCATCAGGAACAAGGTGTCCGCTTTCAACTATTTCTTTCACTTTTTTCCCTAACGCTGTGCCCTGTTGAATTGCCGTTCGCAAGATATCCCCGGTGGAAATTTGCGGGATATGGTATCGTTGCGAAATCAGTTTGGCTTGTGTGCCCTTCCCTGCACCAGGACATCCGAGCAGAATTAAACGCATTTCCCAGAACTCCCCTATAATAGAAATGGTTTGGCTATTTTAGAGGGGTTGAAGCCTTAACTCAATGATTGTCATTGGTCAATGCCAAAGCTTTTAAAGTCTGGAAAGACTATAAATTGAACAGTTTTGCCGGATCCAGCTCATGCTATCGTTTAATGTGTTTGGCAGGTATGGCTCCAGTATATAACTGCAGGACTTTGTACGCATGCTGGCTTCCGACTTCATCCCATTGTTCATAGGCTTCGATGGGCAGCAAATCCGGAGTTTGCCGTATGGATTGAAGCACATCCATCAACATGACAAATGAGTACGCCAGTGACCAATACAAATCATTGGCCGTGTTTGAAATTGCCGCATAGGCTGCCCGACCCAGGTCAACAAAATAGCTAATTTTTACATTGTGCCGTTTGGCCTGTTGAGGAAATAACCCGGCATAAAGCAGGCATTCATCCCCTACGTGCTGTAAGGCAGTATTACGCAGGTTCATATTTTGCTGCATGGCTTCCAGGAATGCCTGGGCAAAAATCCTCTGGGCAATTTCGGGCTTGTTTGAATAGCGCATTAATAGTGATATGAGGTAAGCTTCCAGATCTTGATTAAGAGTAAGTGAACATTGTTTTTCGGCATTCGTAATAACTTCGTGCCATAGCATCAAAGACGTATTTCCAGTGAGCAGGTTCATGACAACACCTCCTTCTTTAATTTTATTATAGAATGGTGTTCTTAAGGTAGGCTGAGGTAAAATCCTGTAAATATTTCTATTAAAAATAGGATGTTATGAGTGGCTTCAAGAAGACAATATTTATATCCGACCTGCATCTGGAAGAGACGCGTCCTGATATTACCCGGATATTTCTGCACCTGTTAAAGAACTGTGATGCTTCGGTTGATGCGTTATATATACTGGGCGATCTGTTTGAAGCCTGGGTCGGTGATGATAATGATACACCTCTGCATCGTGAGGTCATTAGCGCGTTAAAGGCCGTGACGAGAAATGGCATACCTGTCTACTTTATTCATGGCAACAGGGATTTTTTAATCGGCAGAAGATTCCTGAACGAATCCGGATGCATACTCCTGCCTGATGAAGCCGAAATCAATTTATATAATACGCCCGTATTGGTGATGCATGGCGACACCTTGTGTACGCGCGATCAAGCCTATATGAAAGCGAGAAGAAAGACGCGAAATCCTGTCTTGCAGGCTTTGTTCCTGTTGTTGCCGCTAAGTATCAGGCGAAACATCGCAGATAAAATGCGGGCTAAGAGTCAGGAATACACATCTTCGGCGCCAAAGGAAATCATGGACGTAACCCAGGAAGAAGTCAGAAATGTCATGTTAAAACACAAGGCCGCATTCCTGATTCATGGACATACCCACCGCCCCGGAATCCATGATTTTTTATTGGGACACATTCCGGCAACACGGATTGTCCTGGGTGCCTGGCACGAGAAAGGAAATATGCTGATATGGAACGAATCCGGGGAAAAAAAACTGGTCGAATTCGATGCAAGCATCTGAATCTCGCCAGGGAGGCGCTGTGGGAGATTAGTAGCGGTTCCTTTTGCGACAATACCTACTATACTTTTAATATATCAACTGCCTGCAGAATGTTTATATGTATGAAAGTAAAGAAAAATATTTGCAATTGATTGAAACCCTCAACCGTGTTGGTGTGGCGCTTTCCGCAGAAAAGGATCATAACCGGCTTTTGCAAATGATATTGACAAGCGCCATGGATTTGACAATTGCCGATGCAGGAACATTATATCTTGTTCACAAGGAATCGAAATTAAGCTTTGCAATTATTGCCAATAAATCCTTGCATATTGAGGCATCAAAAGTATTTGAAACATCGTTCCCGGTGATATCAGTTCCGCTCTATACCAAGGGCATTCCCAACAAATCAAATATTGCGTCCTATTGTTATCATGAGAATAAAACGGTAAGCATTGATGATGCCTATTCTGCTCAAGGATTCGATTTTTCCGGGACGCGCAGTGCCGATAAAAGGCTGGGATATCATTCGAAATCATTTTTAACCATCCCGCTGCGTGACCATACGAGTAAAATTATTGGCGTATTACAGCTGATTAATGCGCTGGATGAAAAAACCGGAAAAGTGATTGCGTTCCCTGAAGAGCGGATATTGATCGCGGAATCACTGGCATCCCAGGCAGCGATTATTTTAACCAAGCAGGACCTGATTCTGGCGCAAAAAAAATTGTTTGAAGCACTGCTGCATTTAATCGCAAAGGCGATTGATGAAAAAAGCACTCATACCAGCAAACATTGCTCACGTGTTCCTGTTTTGACGATCATGATAGCAAACTCTATCAATCAGGCATCGACAGGTCCATTCAGGGATTTTAGATTGTCAAAAGACCAATTTGATGAATTGGTCATTGCCGCCTGGCTGCACGATTGCGGAAAAATTGTTACGCCGGATTATATCATGAACAAATCTACCAAGCTTGAAACCTTGACTGATCGTATCGAGGTCATTCATGAACGATTTGAGATACTTAAACGCGATGCCAAAATCGAGTTTCTTGAAAAATCGAACAATGCCGCTACTGCAGCTGAAAGACAGATAATTAAAAATGAGTACGACAAAAAAATAGATTTTCTTGATGAGTCATTCGATTTTATCAAGCAAATGAATTTGGGTAGTGAAACATTGCTGCCGAAAGACAAGGCCAGAATAAAGGCCATCGCCAGGGATTTATATTATTATTCAGGATCTGAAAGAAAACCGTTGCTCTCCAAACGCGAAGTAGAGAATTTAACAGTTTCTCGAGGGACGCTGAATGAACATGAAAGAGCGATTATCAAAGATCATGTCAGAATCACCCAGACCATGCTGAAATCACTGCCCTATCCTGACTATTTAAAAAATGTTCCGGAGATTGCGGGCAGTCATCATGAGCGTGTTGATGGTACAGGTTATCCAGATGGTAAAACCAGGAATGACATGTCAATTCAGGCAAGAATTCTCGCGATCGCGGATATTTTCGAAGCGTTGACTTCAGCCGATCGGCCATACAAAAAACCTAATTCATTAAAGGAAGTGTTGTCTATCATGCAGGATATGAAAAACACAGGCCATATTGATCCTGATATTTATGATATTTTCATCAATGACAAAATATATCTGAATTATGCGCTGCAGTATCTGAGTCCGGAGCAGATCGACACCTGAGCTGCTTGCTGTGTGGCATAGCATATAATCCAGTTTTTTATAGTCACCTTCCATCACCAGCGGGTTATCACGTGTCCTGCTGCCTGAAGAAAAACTGGATAGGATAACCTATTCATTTAAGATCTTGCGTTCTACCGCATCAGATATCAAGGATTCTACAAAATTCCAGAGTGGTTGGGATGCCTCGGCAATTACACGCTGCTTTGCTCGCACTTTGCCAGCTGGAACATGATGTTTTGACCAGGTGCCGCCATCACTGAAATAATTAAGTAACAGAGGCTGCAATCTGTCCAGACCGGCGGCAAATTTGGCATCGGGCGTTGACCGGGCTTCGAATTCCCGCCACAAGCTGATTAACTCCTCTTTCAGGTCTTCAGGAAGCAGGGAAAATATGCGGTTTGCTGCTGCATTTTCCCTCTCGGCTTTTGTATCCGCGACTGCTGATTCATCATAGACAAATGTGTCGCCCGCATCTATTTCGACGATATCGTGTATCAGAAGCATGCGCACTACACGATTGATATCGACTTCGGGGCTGGCATATTCGGAGAGAATCATGGCCAGGATGGCAAGATGCCAGGAGTGCTCCGCATCATTTTCATTCCTGGACTGATCAAGCAGCATGGATCTGCGCAGGACTCTTTTTAACTTGTCCATCTCAAGAATAAAATCAATCTGCTGCCGCAGCCTTTCGGAGGCGTTTTTAAACGGCGGACGCTCAAAAAAATCCTGATCCATTGCAGGTTTCATCTCATCAATTATTTTTGGTGATATCAGGGTTTGATCCCGAGACAATTTTTGCGTTATTTCCCATCAAGCTGGCAATAAAGGCCGCAAGCACATTATTCGCGCTTCCGTTGCTGTCTTTTCCATCACCAGATGCTTGTACGAGAATGTCGGGTGTGATTTTAATATTGCCTTGCGCTACTTGTTTCATGATCTCAATGATGGATAAGGGATATTGTCCTAATGCATCGGCCTGTTTGGTATAAGCTTCCGCTGTTGCAGTACCGATGGCATTGATTTTTTCAGCTTCGGCTTTACCGACTGAAGCGATACCGGCAGCCACACCCTGCTGCTCAAGACTGATGGACTGGCTTTTTCCCTCGGCCAGAATAATGGTTTGCTGTTTTTGCTGGGTTGCGATTTTGACATCGATTTCGGCTTTTACCAGACTGGGCTGCAAGTCAGCCTGGGCTTTGGTTTTTTCCATTTCTGCTCTTCGTCCTTCTGCTTCTTGCTGCGCGTCAAACATGGCTTTCTGCTGACTCGCTACTACTTTATCTGTCAATGTCTGCATCAATCTGTCTGGCAGCTTGATTTGACAGATCAGAACGCTTACGCATTGGACATGATATTTTTTTAACTCTTCTGCGGCGTGATCTTCTGCCTTGCGCTGTTCTTCATAACGATCCTGCATGAATTGCATGGCTTCAGATGATGATGCCTGGTTTCTAAAGGAACTGTCGATTAATGGATGAATAACATCATCCACGAGATTTTCTATGGTCCCGATGCGGGCAACCATGTGCGGTGCCTGTTCGGGCAAGACACGCAGAATGACTTTGACTTCAACAGACATTTCGAAGCCATCTTTGGAAACAATGGTTAATGGATCAAAGGCTCGCGAGTGTACTGCTGCAGCCGCGTTCGTGGCTGACTTGAATTGTTCAGCAGAGGTATTGAATGCTGCTGCTGACGGAACCGAGGATGCTGGCAAAGTTCCTTTTTTAGGTGTCCATTTATCAACGGCCCAGTCAATCGTAATGTTCGTGGTCGGAATGATGTGTGGTGTAAAGGCTAATTTATTCAGGTAATAAGTGCCTGGTCCCAATACTTCGCGCTGTATACCGCGATATCCGGCATTCACCACATACCGTTCGACACCTTCATTTGTGCTATCCAGTGAGGCACCGGTTTCATGTGATGGATCTTTGCCTATGGTAGATACGATAACAGCAACCTCACCGCGCTCGACGATGAGAACAGTATCCCGGGTGATGTCGAATAACAATGGATTGATGTAATAAGTGCCCGGTTTTAGAAAATCCAGTTGCGGGCCGCGCTGGCCGCCGCTTGCAAGAAACTCTGCGCCATCCTGGAAATCATGGTGGCCAGTCACCGATTTTGCAATGTATTCTGTTGGCGGCAACGGTTCGCCATCGCGCGCAGTCACAAGACCGATTTCCTTGACTGGAATGGTGGTCGCATTCATTACGGTAACTTCGAACAGTTTAGTGTTAATGCGATAAGTTCCTGGCAGCAAGATATCAATTTGCGGACCCTTTTGACCGCCATTTTCCAGAAATGCCTGTCCATTCTGGTAATTGTTATGGTTATTGATCCGGTTACCCAATAATCTTCCCTCACTGATTGGTTCGCCGTCTGTTGCAACAATAACGCCAATCTGGTTGTTTCCGATATTGACGACGGGAACTTTTGTCAAACGAAAAAGATAGGGATTAATGCGATAGGTACCTGGCGGGACAATTTGTATTTGCGGGCCTTTTTCACCCTTGTTTTTGAGGAAGGCTTCCCCATCCTGAAACAAATTATGCTCATTAAATGCTTTTGCGAAAATCCGGCCGGTTTTGATCGGTTCGCCATCTATCGAATCGACAAGTCCTATTTCGTTTTCGCCAATAATAGTAAGCGGCGCTTTGGTAACACGATACAGAAACGGGATCAGCAGATGCAAGCCAGGCCCCAGAGTCCTTGCCTGTATACCTACCTCATTGGCCATGGCGACAACTCGGCCCTCAGGTAAGGAACGGCCAAACCATCGCCTTTCAAGCACAGCTAACTGGGTGCCGCCTACTATGACAATAGAATTGACGATGATGACCAGAACGATGATGAGAGGTATCAGGTAAATTAAAAGGGTTGGCAGCAATGCGGTTATCATATCAGACATGAAGTTTCTCTCTAGTGTATACCTGTGCTTATTTAATCAGGCGGATTTCCCTGGATTGTAACAGTTAATTTGCGATGGTGGCTGCGCAGCCGATGTTCCCAGAGGTAAATGCCCTGCCATGTGCCCAGTGCGAGCTTGTGATTCGTGATCGGGATGATCAAAAAGCTTTGAGTCAACACGGCACGGACATGTGAAGGCATGTCATCTGGTCCTTCGGCGATATGTTCGTATATTGCATCGCCGTCAGGGATCAAACGCAGCATAAATGCTTCAAGATCGCTTTGCACGAGCGGATCATGGTTTTCGCACAATGTCAGCGAAGCACTGGTGTGGTGCAGAAAAATGTGGCATAACCCGGTTGCCACATTTGCTGCTGCCACGTGTTTTGCGACTTCATCCGTAACATTAATCATTCCTCGTCCTGGAGTCGTTAATTCGAACTTGTATTGTTTATACATAATCTCTTTATAATGTTAATGGTTTATAACTGATGACAATGCCTTGAATATGCATTTCATTTTGTAGCTTGTCCGCGAGGGCCCGTGCCGAAGTCCGCTTATTTTCGGGACCGACGAATACGCGGGTATGATCGCCTAAAGCGGTTGATATTTGCTGTATAAATGCCTTGTATCCGTTCGCGCGCAGCTGGTTTACCACACGCAGGGCATTTGCCTTGTTTTTGAAACTACCTATCTGAATGACCCAGGCGGCGCTTTTCAGTTTGAGCAGACCATCCTCATCAACTGGTGACGGTGCCGCAGAGGCAGTTATAACAGCAGATTTAGCCTGGATTTTATTGTTGTGATTTCGCTTGGCAACATGCCGGGTGCCTTTGATGAGGGATGCTGCTTTTACACCTTCAATAATCCGGTAATTCGAGCTTTTCACCGTTTCGGGTTTAGCTATGGCAGTCTCAGCAGATGTTTTTGAAACCTGACCGTCTGACACGGATGGCGCTGGTGCCGCTGTAATCGCATTGGCTGTTTGCACTGTTGAACTCTGATTTTGCGCGACAGGCACAGAAGCCGAATTATTGCTGTCCTGAGCGGGCACAGATGAAACGGCGGTGGTATCGGGATTTGGAGTGGATATGGCAGCGCTCTGCACGGATTTATTTTCATTTGCTGTTACCGCAGGTGTCTGGTTATTAACGACACTGGGATGGCTGACACTGATAACATCGTCAGGCTGCTGATTGATGCTGGTATCGTCCTGGGTTGAAGTTGCTGCTTGCTGCACAGCAACCGGTTGTTGTGAAAGTGATTGCTGCCCGGAGCCAGTTGAGGTGACTTGTACTGACTGATCAGGAAAAGGGGGTGCTTTGACTAGCGCAGTTTCAGATGATACTTCTTTGCCGCCCTGAAATAATGGCAGCAAGATGATTACCAGTCCGATAACGACAAGAATTCCTAAAATTCTATGTTTGGTTTGTCTTTCCATGTATCACCTCTGAATTGAAAAAGGATTTGTGGCTCATAGGCCCTCTATCAGCAAAAGCCTGGTTTCATAAGTTAAGAATAACTATGCGCATGATTTTTCTCAATCAGTTTGTCAAACTCTGCGCAACCAGTATTGATAAAAGCAACATTATTCATATAAGGCCATGAATAGATAGTCTGTTATATTTTACTTCCCAGTTGCGGCCTGAATTTTTTGCCTGGTTAACTTGGATAGGAGACGCCCTATTCCTGGCCGCAATTCGCTTCTGTGCATAATCATGTCTATTGCCCCATGTTTAAGCAGAAATTCGCTGCGCTGAAAACCTTCGGGAAGTTTTTCTCTTACTGTCTGCTCAATAACGCGCGGACCGGCAAAACCGATTAACGCATTGGGTTCAGCGATAATAATATCCCCCAGCATGGCAAGGCTTGCGGAAACGCCGCCCATTGTAGGGTCGGTTAGCACGGAAATATAGGGAATACCCTGCTCGGATAATTGAGCAAGAGCTGCGCTGACCTTTGCCATTTGCATTAATGATATTAATGCCTCTTGCATCCTGGCGCCTCCGCTCGCTGAAAAACATACCAGAGGAGCCCGCATTTCAATACAGGTATAGACGGCACGGGCAAACCGTTCACCAACAGCTGCGCCCATGGATCCGCCAATAAATCCATACTCAAATGCAACACCCACGACAGGCAGCCCCAGTAATTCACCCCGCATGCCAACCAGGGCTTCCTTTTCACCAGTCTCTTTTTGTGCCGCTGAGAGCCTGTCCTTGTATTTTTTGAGGTCCCTGAATTTAAGCCGGTCTTCCGGGCCTATATCAGCACCAATCTCGATGCTGGTGTTTGGATCCATGAAATAGCCAAGACGTTTACGTGCTGAAATTCTGATGTGATAATCGCATTTTGGGCATACTTCCAGATTTCTTTCCAGTTCTGAACGGTATAATACGGAATTACAATTTTCACATTTAGACCACAATCCTTCCGGAACACCCTTCTTGGTGCTTGTACCGGTTCGGATCCTCGAGGGTAATAATTTTTTAAACCAGCTCATAAGCTTGCCTTTTTTTGTTCAGTGTGTGCTGCATTATATCAAAAACATATCATCAGATACGGGAAATATATAGGGTTCAGGATAGTCGACTCTTGTCAGATAGAGCCCGTCTGCAGGTGCGGTCTCGGCTGCTGCCCGGCGGCTCCTGGCCTCAAGGACTTCTTTCATCCATTCCGGTTCCTTGTTCCCTGATCCTATCTTCATCAGTGTGCCGACGATATTCCGAACCATATGATGCAAAAATGCGTTTGCCTGTATTTCAATAATGATAAAATTATTGTGCTTGTTTACGGAAAATTCTGTGACATTCCGCATCGGAGACCTAGAGTTGCATTGGGATGAACGGAATGAGCTGAAATCCTGCTCACCGATAAGGAATTTTCCTGCTTCACGCATGCGTTCGATTTCAAGCGGATAGTAATGCCAGGTTGCGCGTGTACTTAGGATAGCGGGCCGGATGGGATGATTATAGATGATATATCGATAACGCCGGGCTGTCGCCTTGAACCTGGCATGAAAACTATAATCCACATGTCTTGCCCATTTAACTACAATGGAGGACGGCAAATGAGAATTGGTTCCCCATATCCAGGCATCGATATGCCGTTTCGCGTGGGTGTCAAAATGAACTACTTGTCCGGTTGCATGCACATTGGCATCTGTGCGTCCAGCACAAAAGAGAAACACAGGTTCGTTAGCAACAATTGCAAGTGCGTCCTCAAGAGCGCCTTGTATCGTTGACAACCCGCGTTGAGCCTGCCAGCCATAAAATCCATAACCATTATATTCAATACCGAGAGCGATACGCATGTTTCTAGAGCTGACTTAATAAGTGTTGTGCTTCTGTTTGTTGCGCGGCTGTGCCTTCCGCGATAACAGATTTTAATATTTTAACAGCCAATGTTTTTTTGTCAGTTTCGATGTAGGCACGTGCCAGGTCAAGCTGTGTGGACATGACATCCTCACCCGCGATAGCAGACAAGTCATTGTCTATAACGGATGTCGGTGCCTTGTTTGATAAAGGTGATGCGTGTTTGTGCCGGGACGCTGGTTTCCTGAAAATGACATACAGACCGGTAATAAAAGCCAGAACGGAGGCAACGCCAACGGACAGCAGGATGGAATAATAACATTTGAGTATGAGAGAAATCATGACGATAAATGATTCGCAATTAATTGTTCAGTGATTTGTACGGCATTCAATGCCGCGCCCTTGCGCAGATTATCGGAAACAATCCAGAGGTTTAACCCTTTGTCATGTGATATGTCCTCGCGAACACGGCCAATATAGACGTGATCACGACCGGCTGCGTCCTGCACCGGCGTGGCATAAGGAAATTGACCGGTAATCAGTTTAATGCCTGGGGCGTGAGCGAGCAGATTTTCTGCCTGGGCTGCGGTGATCTTGTCTTTTGTCTCAATATGCACTGACGCCGAGTGTCCACAAAAAACCGGAACACGAACAGCCGTCGGATTAATCGCAAGCGAGTTGTCGTTATAAATTTTTTGCATTTCCCATACGATTTTCATCTCCTCACGGGTGTACCCATTTTCCTGAAACTCATCGATATGCGGCAGTACATTAAAGGCGATTTGTTGCGAATAAACCCTGGGATGAATCTGCTGATTGGAAAGCAATTGCCTGGTTTGCTCTGTCAGTTCGGTAACGGCATCCTTTCCGGTCCCGGAAACAGATTGATAGGTCGAGATATTGATACGGCTGATTCCGACGGCATCATAAATTGGTTTCAATCCGACCGCGATCGGGATCGTGTTGCAGTTTGGATTGGCAATGATGTTCATTTTTTTGTAATCAGACAATGCATTCAGGTTTACTTCGGGAATAATCAATGGAACATCACGGTGGTTGCGGAAATAAAAACTTTTATCGATGACGACATTTCCTGCTGCGGTAGCGATTGGAATATACTTCGCCGCAAGGTCGTTGCCGACACAGAAGAAAGCGATCCTGGACTGGCTGAAGTCGAAACTGGCTAAATCATGAATGGGAAGAGTTTCTCCTTGAAACATGACTTCCTTGCCGGCTGACTGCTGGCTTGCAACCAAAAATAATTTATTCAATGGAAAATCACGTTCCTCAAGTAGTGAAAGCAAGGTTGTGCCTACCAGCCCTGTTGCGCCAACGATCACTACTGAATGTGTGCCCATACATAAACTCCGTTATGAACTTGTTGTAATATTCTCTGTCTATCATGGTGTCATGCCGCATGGCTGCTGCCGGCATGACGGATTATGTTAAATCTTCATTTGTTCAATGCCCTGAAGCCAGACACTGATGGTTTCACCAAACAGCTTGGGGCAGCTTTCTTGTGCAAGATGCAATTCTTCGCCGATATCAACGATTTCAAGGTTTGATAAATGCTCTTTAGCCCACATGATGGTGGCGATAGTGGTAATGAAACCGGGAACAGAGTAAAGCATTAACTTCGGCAGCTTTGACCTGGTCAGTCTGTCTGTGTATGCAGCTATCAGCTGCTCAATTTTGCTCTTCCCGTCGCCTCTTGGAATTTCCCTGATGTATTGAAGAATTGGCTTGCCTGCACCGTTTTGCATGAATGGCTCGCGGTAATTGTTCATCTCTTCTTCCGTCAATTGACGCATCACATTTTGCGGGATGATTTTGTCCACGAAAGAAGTTGCATTCAAGACGAGATCAGGAGCATTTTCAAAATCCTGAATGGATGCCATTTGCTCCTGGAATGGCAAGGACATATCGTTTCCATTTACCGATCGCAGG
>JAJPJI010000019.1 GCA_021324305.1 Gammaproteobacteria bacterium
CTGCTGAAATATCAATGATTTCCCGAATGTCTTCATCAAAATCAGTCAACACGCAATTTCCATGTTCAATTTTTTTCAGCACTGATTCAGCATATTCAAGATTTCTCAGGATACTGGCCTGTGAGCCAGCTATTTGCTTGATGGCATCCAGTATTCCAGGATACTGAACCGCTTTTTTCATTGAATTTGTATCCAGGCTGTAACAGCTATTGTCCGGCTCAATCTCCAGGATACATGACATGGGTTGATTATCTTTTATATAGTTAATCTTGAGTCTGGATGGGCCTGCTGCCTGTATGACAACCAGATGTTTTTGCGGGCGCCATTGAGTGATCATCATGGCTTCTTCATCACTAATGGCGTGGATGTAATGATCCAGATTAATTATTTTTACGGACTGAGCAATCGCTTCTTGTCTTAACATGATGATTTAAAGTTCTTTTTTATATTTATCAGAGAAGTTTGTGTGTTGATGCGTAATTTTATCTTGTTATGATTAAGGCAAAATTAAGTTTTGTGTTTATATATTATTCATTTATGAGTGTCTGCTGTAGTAAAGGAGTAAGAAACTGGATTAAGCTATATGCATTCATTCAACAAGGAACCGATTCTATGCCGCAGCAGAAGCGAATCTTTATAGTTGGTCACTCGGGCGCAGGTAAAGGTGTCTTGGCTCAGGCGCTAGCCAAAAAGCTGGGATGGAAATTCATTGATGCTGATTTTGGACTGGTGCCATCGGTGGGACGCACATTGACGGAAATTCTTGGGAGTCAAGGCGAAGAAGCTTTTCAGCATTGTCTGTTTGAAATTCTGGATAATCAACGGAGCATGGAAAATGTTGTCGTGACGACAGATGACAGTATTGTATGCCATGAACGGAATCGTAAAGTTCTGTCATCGGAATTTACCGTTTATTTACAGGTAAGCGCATTGGTTCAGTTTGAACGGATTGCGCATAATCGTCCGCTGTTGCCTGTTAGTGATTATAAGGCATTTCTGAATAAACTCCGCAAAGAACGTGATCATTTATTTGAACAGGTGGCTGCTTACTCTATCAGTTCGGATAATGGTGCGATTGATGAGCATGTATCGAGCGTTATTCTGGCAATGAACAGTATGTTGAAACGATGAACGAAACGATGAAAAAATTCATCTAGAAAAGAGATTTTTTAATTCTTGCTTCGCGTCTTCCAGGATCGCTTTTTGTGTGCGTGACAGTTTTTTGCCTGCGCGGTTGATATAGAAATTAAGCATGGACATGGCAGATTGATACGGAGTGCCTTTGCGTGCGCAGCTTTCCAATGCCGATTGCTGCAATGATTTGGCAATTTTTTTAGGATCTTTCCAGGTAAATATTCCATCTTCAAGGCTCAGCGCATGACTGGTCTCCGTTACTTTTTGGGACCATTTGCTTTTATTAGTCATTATTCCTCGCATGAATAGCCTAACAACTCCAGGGCTTTTTCCAGGTAATCTGCAATTAATGGTTTGGAAAGCAGGTAACCTGTTAAATTGGGTGCCAGATTGCTTTTTGCTTCTTTTCGTGCGTCACTCCATTCGTTAATGTCAAAATCACCTCTGCCAACATACATTAATGTCAGCAAGTCAATTTGCTGGTCAGGCTCCAGATCTTCAATCACATGTTTTACCTCAGCAAAAGTAAGGTCATCGTCATGATCAGCTAAAATTTGGGACCAGTCATATTCATACTCTGATTCTGGAATCGATTCTCTGAACGTCACTTCTTCCTTGGCGTGAAATTCTTTTGCTTTTGCGATAATAAAACAAACGGTGTCCGGATTAATATTTAATATATTCGTATTCAGCATGGCGTGCTCCTGCGCGTATATATATTAATTTTAATCCTTTCAGGAAGCCGAGACCATGCTCGGTATTTTAACCACATGATTATTTTGTAAAATTAATTTATGTCAGGTGAGAGAGGGAATAGTGGACGTGGTTGCGATGTGTATGCCAGACCAGAGACGAAACCCGGATGCCTGTGGCATCCGGGTACAAGCTATCTATTCTCGTGTTGTTGGAAAAACTCCAGTTGCTCTTTCATTACAAATGTTGAAGCCTGTATATGATCAAGTACATCACTTACGGATTTGATGTAAACAGTATCGCTTTGATTTTTTAATTCCTTATAGGCGATTTCAGCACCATGATAAGGTAAATCATGATCGCCTTTTGTTCCTACGAGCAATAAGGGCGAAGTGGATTTAAAATTGTAATGATTGAAATTTTTAATAAATTGTTCAGTGTGTGATTCTGTTCCATTAATGATGGAATCAAAAAATGTATCTTGAAGAATCTGACGCGGATCCAATGGTAGAGCCTGGAGAATTTCAGCTGCATCATGATTTCCATCAAACAGAACAGGAACAAGCGTGTCGTAGGGTTTCTTGAATATCTCGCTTAGTCCTGACCAGTAGTGGTAGTAGGATTGCATGGAATAAAAGAAATAGGCCAGATAAACTGATGAACGCGGACCAGGTTCAAGAGTGATAAATCGCACGGTTTCGCGCCAGTCGTAAGGGGCAGAACCAGGTGCGGCGGCTGTCACGTGAATATCCTTATGGTTTTTCAGCAGGGATTCATAAGTCACCATGGTGGTGAATCCACCTTCTGAGTAGCCTGCCAAAAAAAGCTTGTCATTGACCGGATAATTTAAAATGGATGCCAGTTCCTTTGCTGCAATCAGCATGTCGATACTGCTGCTGGCCAGAGTTTCAGACTGTACATAAGGATGAAGCGGCAATTCACTGTCGCCAAGGCCGAGATAGTCTGGCATGACCAGCATGTATCCGCCGCTGCTCGAAAAGACAGCGGGATAGACATAGTAATTTTCCTTGAAATTGGAAGGAACATCGTTACGTGTTACCCTTGTGCCATGATGGTAGCTGACGATAGCGACTTTGTCTTTTGGTGACACTGGCATGGCCACCAGACCGGAAGCGTGAGTGAATTTTCCATCTGGCGCAGTGGTTGTGTATTTGATTTTATATAAATTGAGTGAGTATTTTGGTTCAAGTGTATCCAGCGGCGGCATTTTTTGCAGCACTGCTTTTGCAGCTTCCGGAGCGAATTCGCCAATATAAGTGTAATTATCGAGTTTTGCATTTCCGGCGATAATAACAGAAGCATAAAGGCAGCTGATCAGCCAGAACATGCCAATGAATATCTGTTTTCGTAAGATGAATAGTTGCATATGATTCTTTTCCTTGTTGATTGAGGGAACTGATAATTGCATGTTTGTTTACATTTATCAATTATGATGCCTTAACCGTAATTGCTGGCCATGAGGGTCAGTCGAGCGATGAGTAATTTGAATGCATTGGATGGCGAATATATTCACCTTACCATTTGAGTTTTACCTGATTCTCATTATCAAAAACAATTGATGGCTGTAAAGGAGATTTCTTCCAGAAAGAGTGAGAAGATGACAATCCATTTCTGCCATCAGACAAGTTAGCGATGCTTTCATTGGCTGTTGACGATGTCATAGAGCGAGCGTTTGTATTCGATGGTTTGTCTGGTGTTTGTTTCTTCATGGCAGTTTATATTAGTTTCTCCCAGGAACCGAGACCGTCGATTTCAGTGCCTGTCTCTGTTCGGATTAAATTGATTGGCTTTCTACCCGAGGCATCTCCTATCATCATCGCCAGATCTTGTGAATGTGTTGTCACCCAGATTTGTGAATAGCGCGATGCCAGTGTTATTAACTCAGCCAGCGGTTGCAGCAATTCCGGATGCAGGCTTGTCTCAGGTTCATTCAATGCCAGCAGCGCAGCGGGCCTAGGGCTTAACAATGCCGCAACCAGGCATAGATATCGCAATGTGCCGTCGGAGAGCTCTCTAGCTTCGAGCGGTCGTAACACACCAGGCATTTGCAGCTGGATTTCAAAGCGTGTCTTGCTGTCAACATTGATTATCAGGGCGGTGCCAGGAAATGCCCGATCAATCACTTCATGGAGTGTATCCTTGTCACCAATTTCGATAATTGTTTGCAAAGCGGCTGCGAGATCATGTCCATCGTTACTCAGGATGTCGGTCCTGACTCCTACTTGCGGAATCCTGATCGGTGATTCCGCATCGGTACGAAAATGATGATAAAAGCGCCATTTTCTTATTTCATTGCAAAGATCCGACAATTCGGGATAGAGATGAGGTTCCTGCAATTGAGACAGGACGGATTCGGACTGGGACAGGCTGACTGGATACGCAACCCGTTGGCCTTCCTGGTTGATTATCCATGCACTTCCTGCCTGGCGATCGAGCAAGGTATTACCAGGCCGTCTGGCATCGCCAAACCAGACATATTCCTCCTTGACCATGGGATCCAGCGCAAAGACTGAGCTGGAAGGCGGGGGCAATCCGCAGGCAATTTCATAGCTAAAATTATGTGTCTGGATACCTAGTGTTAATCGTACGGGAGGTCTGGACCTGGTCGTCTGTTTTTTATTTCCAGCCCACAATATAGAAGGCATGCCTCCTTCAAGTGCGAGCGTTTTCGCCAACTCACCGTTTGCTGCTTTAGCTAATAAATAAACAGATTTATACAGGTTACTTTTTCCGCAGCCGTTAGCGCCAGTAACGACATTTACCGCTTCCATCTGTAATCTCAGTTTTTGTATGGAGCGATATCCCTGGATAGTCAGTGATTTAATAGGCATGTTATATCCGAACGATCGGTAAGTGTGGATTAAATCAATGAACGTGACAGTAGCATGAATAAACAGACCGGATCAAGATGGCGGACATGTCATGATCCACACGAAGAATTACAGATTACTGAATTGAAGATCGGCTGGTTTGATTGATGGCCAGCTTGAGTATTTTTTTATAAATCCATGCGGTGAAACTATCAGGCTTTTCCAAATTCATGCGTCGTAAATATTTTTCAAATGGAGCATCGCTTTTAAAATAGAGGACAGATTTGATTGCGTATAAAAATAACTGGAATTTATTGTGATATTTCAGCATGGTGAGAGCGTTTTTAATGACTAATTCATCTTCGGTGAGGTCGGTGCCAAATGGATACGGCTGACAATATCCCTTCGACTGTAATTCCTTGATGTTAAATTCGATATTTTCTTCACGATTGTTACGAAATGGAATGGGAATTTCATAATCGTGTTCTATCTTGCCATAGTTTTTTGCCAGGTTGAGCAGGGATCCCTGAAAACGCGAATCAGTAATGTTAAGCATGGCTTTGATGATTTCAGCATCAGTCTTGCTGCGGCAGTCGGCAATTCCATATTCTGTAACCACGATATCACGGAGAAAGCGGGGAATGGTGTTATTGCTGTAATCCCAGTGAATATTGCTTTCCAATCCATGCATCGTCTGTCTTGTACTGCGACAAATGATAATTGAGCGTGCATCCGGCAGGGTTTGCGCCATGTTAACAAAATCAAATTGACCGCCAACCCCGCTTACTTCCTGGGTGTTTTCCAGGGCGTCAGAAACAATGGAGCCTGTTAAAGTAACAAGCATGGCAGAATTGACGAAGCGTCCATGTATGCGCTGCAGTGTCAATAATTCTGGGTTCCAGGCGAGGAGGTTGGTTCGGGATACGGATGTCATATTGATAGACTGACGTTCATGCCGCGGCATTTTCCTTAATTGATCAAATAGAAAGCGGCTACCCAGAATGAAGCCGGCGTGGATCAGGATGCCGCCTTTCAATTCAGTGCCTAGACAGGTTGCAATGATTCTTTGCCTGGCGGTTTGGAGACTTAAATCTGCCGGGATTTTTTCTGAATTGATAATCAGGTACTCATCACGATACACCACAGTCTCTTTAAAAATGCCATATCTCACCAGGAATTCAACGCAACCCGGAGTCAGTTTCGCGTTGATAATATGATTATCCAGAAGGATGTCCAGTGTATCAGCTTTCATGGTAGGCTGAATTTGCCCTGTGTTCAACAATCTTTGTAAGCCAGTGTGGTCGTAGACGCGCTTTTTAAGAATGCCATGTCTGTACAAATGCAGATATTCATCGCTTAATAATTCGGTTGAAGCATATAAGCCATCTTCAAAGGGCGCCAAACAGCACAACTCAGTAACAGTTTTGCCAAATTTATGGCGGATTTCGAGCTTGTCTAAAAATTCCTGATAGACGGCATTGGATTCATGGCGCATGATTAGTGCGTTGGCCACTGCGTTGCTTAATGATCCTATGCCGATTTGCAGGCAGCCATTATCCTTGATCAATGCGCTTGTATAGAGACCTATCATGTGTTCCTGGGGCGATATTTCATCACGCGGCAGCGCAAACAGACTTCTATATTCTTTTGTATCAACAATGTGGGTAAATGTGTCTTGAGTTAATACGGCATCTCCATACATAAATGGCAGGTTGATATTGACTTCACCAACGACGGCTATTTTTTTCCCCTGCTCTGCAAATTGTTTGAACGCGTTTGCCAAATCAATAAACAGATCTGAATTGCAGCTGACGCTGTATTGATCCGGATATTCTTCAGAGGGTGTAATATATTGAGCAATCACATTAATGGATAAATTCAGGATATCGCGAATGATATGCGTATAAGTGCTGCTAATGTAGTTTTGCTGGACATATCTATTGTGCAAATATTTTGCTGGATTAAGGAAGAATTCAATGACGCGAATATTGTCAGGCATACATTGTTTGATTCGGTCCTGCTCGAATAGCGGATCTTCATAATCCCCGATAATTCTTTCAAGAACAGGGGCTGCCAGTCGTTTTTGCAATTCATTTTTAATGTTTGGCCGGGCCAGTGTTAATGCAGTGATAATGGTAAGATCAATGGTCCTGTCTTCACGTGCCAACTGATAAAGGCAGTTAATCAGGCCAACAGGTTTTCCTATTCCTAACGGGATGCCGATTACAATCTTTTTACCGACGTGGTCAATAATACTTTTGATAGTATCCGCATAGGTGTTGAAAAGCATAAACAATCCATGTACCTCTGGTTGGCAACAAATCGATTCCCTATTCCAATAAAAGATAGCATTATAAGCACTGTTACGAAACTGTTTATTGGTCATGATGGACCCAAGCGGAAATGCATGATTTGTGCCTGTACTCAGGCGCCATCGATCAATACCGCACAGATTTTATCTTGCAGTTCTTCATATTTCTCTGGCAAGTCGACAAATCCATTGATCATTATTGAAAATATCAGGGTATGCTTTTTCCTGGTTAGCAGGTAGCCGGATAAATTACTTACTGCGGTTGCGGTCCCTGTTTTGGCAGAAACTCTTCCAAGCGTGTCAGGATCTCTCATGCGAAATTTCAGAGTACCATCTGTGCCGCTGACAGGTAACGCGGAAATTAAAATGCCCGCCTGAGGGAGAGAGTTGATTTTTTGCAGCAGCGTTACAATTTGTTGTGGTGTCAGAAAATCATAACGAGATCCGCCGCTGCCATCAATCAATGTCGTTTTGGGAATATCAAGATGAACCGTCCGGTCAAGAATGTCACGCGCGGCATCACTGCCATTTTTAAAACTGCCAGCAGTATTTGCATAATGTGCGCCGATTGTTTTAAACAGTGAATTCGCAATCATGTTATCTGAGTTTTTTAGCATGAGAGTTATCAGGCTGAAGAGTGGCAATGATTTTTCTTGAGCTAACAGCAACGGTGGATTATCAATGTGATGATATTCATATTTGCCAGTGTTGTTTATACGGTTTTTGCTCAGCAGGTAATCCAGTATAAACTGGATATTCGAACGAGGATTATCAATTGCCCGGGCAATATACTTGTTCGGCATGGATGGATTAATACAGCCATTCATTGTATAGGTTGAAGCGCCGGTGCGTTCTGTTTTAATCTCGCATTTGGCTTGTGACGATATGCCTGTCACAACATTGTTGATGAACTGCATGGATTGAGGATGTTCAGGCAGGGTCATTCTGGCCGGCTGGCCTGGACCGGATCCTGGACTCAACATTGTGCTGACGCAATTGCCTTCAATGATGATGGTATTGACAGGTGACCCCCAGCAGAAATCCTTGTCGTCCCAGGTGGTGCCAGGACTCATACCTATTTGATCAAATGCTGTGTCATCGATGATGACGCTTCCATTGATGCGTTGTATGCCAGCCTGTGCCAGTGCATGTATCATTTGATCAAGTTGCGACACTGTTAGGGTGGGATCTCCGGAAAATCTGATATAAATATTATCCTCAAGCACGCCATTTTTGATTTTTCTGGTATCGGTATATAACTGGGTTGTATAAGTGAATTTTTTACCCAGGGACTGCAATGCCGCAAAAGCCGTAAATAATTTTTCATTGCTTGCCGGCATAAAATAGCGGCCAGGATTTTTTTGATAGACTGTTTTTCCAGTCCGCTTATCCTTTACCAGTATGCTGATACTGGTAGTGGCATTGAAGTCTTTTAACACGGCATTGATTTTATTAGCCAGTGTGTCATGTAATGCAGCGGATGCAAATGCGGGTGAGATGGTGCAAAACATGGCAAAAATAATCAGCAGTCTTTTCATGGGCAAAAGCGCCTGTAAGATAATGTTGTTGTATAAATCGTCGTCAAGAACGACTCCGGGCATTGAGCTGATGGGGTCGGTGTGGCATTCCAAAGCATTTTATCTGGATTGCTGCGGCTGTTTTGCAGCTTCGCAAAATAAATATGATGTTAGCACAATTTCAGGGTTGCCTGAAGGATTGCCCATTCCTGATAGAGAGATTGTGCATATCAAGTTGCAGGCCTATCTGTGCATACAGAATCATGATGATTTGTAAGTCATATCACGATCATCAGAAGAGGTATCCTTGTTTTCTTTTGATTTTTTCTTTTCTTGATGTTGGCGGTTTAACTCCAGCAGCCATTGTGGTCTTGCCGGTACATCTGGTGGTTTTTTTGTCGTGGTCATCTTTTCTCTGGTATCCGGCTCTGGTTTTTGCTTTTGTGAAGGCAAGACTGGTTCAGAATGATGATGTTTAAGTCCAGATATTTTTGCATTAAGCAGCGCGGTACTGCTTGTTGTGGCCCTAAGTCTTGGCTGTTGAGTGGAAGTTGACGTATCGGGATTGGTGATGGGATGAAGCGGTATCTCGCTAACATTGCCTGGCGCATCAATCCCTTCTCTTGATTTGATTTTTTGCTGTCTTTGTTCAAGCTCGATATGGATCGCCTGGAGTGTTTTGATAACGGAAGAGATGAGTTTCTGTGTGCTCTTCGAATACGTAGACTCTGGATCATTAATAATCACATTCAGACGGACTACCAGGTTATTGATTTCATCCCTACCTGCCGGATCAGAGAAATTCAGCTTTTTCATTTTACCGCTAAGCTCATAGAGCAGCTTCAATTCAATCGCGTTTTGCGAGGATTTATTTTTCATGAGACTCTTGATTTGCTTTTCTATCTGATGCTGTACGTTGAGAGCTTTCAAGGCTTTAAAGGTATTTGAAGTATAGATGATAGCAGGTAATTTCTGTTCGGGAGAATCGCGAAATTCTTCGAGCGTTTTTTTTCTGTCGGAGTCAAGCCAGCGCAGGAAAACTCTTTCAGAAATCTTGATAGCGCCAGGATCGTCTTGTGATGCATCTATCCAGTTGCCGTTTGTATCTTGTTTCTTGAGAACAAGGTCATTAATGACTTCCATGCCAATATATCTTCCTCCAAGCAAAAGCTGAAAATATAATCTGGCAGCTCTGGACCCGTTTTCTCCAAACAGGAATCCGCGCGCATTGTATGCTTTGGATTCGGGTAAATCTTCTTTGCTGTTCATGTCAAAATTAACATGCTGATTTTTTTTCCAATTTGTTTTCCAGGCGCGTCTCGACCCCATGAAGGCGACCACTTTCTGAAATATAGATGGGTTCTTGCCAACGACCATGCAAAATACAGGTTTGGTTTTAGGCAGTCTGGCAATTTTATCTAATAACATTTTTGTTTTACCGGCTGGGAATTTTGAAAAAGTCTCCGGGAGTACCACGCCATGAGGTGTATCCGATTGCAAGCAGTAATTGAGTACCCGTTCTTTTGCTGATTCTAATATATTGCTCTTGTTGTGCAAATCGGAAATGCCAGTATATCCTTTGCTGATGGCGACCTTGATTGCTAGTTTACGCATTTGTGAAATTTCGCGGGCATCGCCGCCATCTACTGAAATAACATAATTCGTATGATCTTCGCTACCATCTTCTGTTTCTAGGAAGTCCATGGTTTGAGACACCGCGTCTTCTGAAGAAGTTGATTTACCGCAGCCGGATGGTCCGCCCATTATGATAAATGGACGTTCCTGCCATTTCGCGCCTTTGTACTCTCTGGTGGATTTATTGAGCAACGCATCCATGTATTCTTTGGTATTCATTTCTTCTTCAAGTGCAAGCTGATATAGTTCAGCACCGCGCTTTCCCAGCAGCGACATGAGATCGATATTTGCTTGTTCTGGGCTGGTTTCTCTAAGTTTGGGATCCTTGCTGTAGCGTAATGGATTTTTTTGTACATCCTTCAGTAACTGTATGAATTGCTCTCTGAAATACGTCCGGTTTTCGGGATTGATATCATCGACAAGTGGAAAGCCATATTTGATCCTATATTCCTTTACTTTATCTCGGTATCCTTTCTTATAATTTTCAATGCCCGCGTACAGTGGATCTGTCGTTGTGTCTTTTAATATACTCTTGATACGTTTGGCATTGTCTTGTTCGGCTGTGCTTGAAAAATATTTGCCTAATTGGGATTCATCGATTTCTCTTTTATAATGTGCTCTGTATTCCTGTTCTTTTTTCCATTTCTGTTCGAGTTTTGCCTGGATATCCGGGTTATCCATGTCAAGTATTGGATAGAGTTCATATACGTGGTTGAATATTTGTTCTTGTGACTTATAGAATTCCGACAAATTCATAAACTGAAGCCAGATAATGGCGGTTAGTTCTGATCTGGCATTTTCATCCTGAATAACATCAGGCCTCAAGCCAAGCAGCAAGGCTTTAATTTTATTTAGCCTGTCGGTGTATAGCTTGGCTACATGTGGATTTTGCAATGTATGGGGTGCGGGATTTGTTATCTGTAGTGATCGCTTTCTTTGTGTGACAGCGTCAATTAATAATATATCAATAACTTCCAGGAGCTTTTCTTTATAACGTATTATGTCATCCAGGCTTTGAATTCTTGGCAGCATCGTATTCTCACCATGGTTATGATATCTACCTATACCTATAACTATAGATTATTTCTGATGATTTGCTTTGCGAGATGATAATAAATAGAGTGGTTCAATTTTGTTAAAATTCAATAACATGGCTTCAATTGGCATCAGGCCAACGCGGACTGTTTTTTTTAATATTACAAGACTTAATTGCATTTATCCGGAACAATGAAAGTGAATCCAAACTATAATAAAAGTATATTGACCGGAGAAGTAAATGCTCGGTAATCATACTGATACAAATCAATCCATTACCAAATTCAATCCAGAATGCCAGCGCATTCTTGAGCGTTTACCTGGCGAATCGAAAGCTTTGATTATCAATGGCTTGTCAAATATTCAGCCGCCGGATGAGTTTACGGCCGAAGCACTGCTCATGATGCTGCAAGTGGTTTTCGGTATCGAAATCAAACCCGAAAATCAGGAAAAAGTGGATCAATATCATTTTCCCGATTCGCCGCTTAAATCTTCATTGGCAAAGGCGTTACACTCTGATGATCCGGAACTGTCACCTGAAGCCATGATAATTGTTGTGGCGGCTCTTAAACGGCATTATCGAGAAAAAGGGATTACATATAACCCAATTGTTATAGCGGACTCTGATCTGGCTGGATTCTTTGAATATCTGAAAGCAAACCACAATACATTTCCTGAAGATACACGCTTTCAGGTGCTCTCTTTCAACAAAAACAATAAGCACTGGTCCGTCATGGATATCAGGATTAAAAATGGAATTATCGAGTTTTATTTACTGGATGCGGCTTATTTCTCCAATCGTGAAATCATTCTAAAAATCATGAAAAGCTGTTCCGATTTTCGCATCAAGTATAGCAGTGGCCATATACAGTCAGATTTAAAACATTGTGCCATCTTTGCCATTGACCACTCAGTTCAAATGGCCAAAATGAAAGATTTTCATGGCAAGCTGGATGCTGTCAAAGGATACAATCTTTCTACTGATCCAACCATTCAATTTGTGCCTTTGGACAATATGCCTCCTGAATTTGGCGTGCTAATGAGAAACATGCAATCCCTGAAGAAACTTTCACAACTGTCGCGTAAAATTTCCGGATTGGCTGGCAGTAAAAAAGCGCATCTCGATGATTATTTAAACAGCAAAAATCGCAAGCAGGAAGAATTGATTGAATCAGTTCCAGTCTTGCGGAATATGGCAATCAAAATAAAGCGTCAGATTATCAAGGATCGCGCGTTGCAATTTTTGTTATCATTGAATAATGATACTGAGTGTCAAAACATAATTAATAGCATGGATCATTTCAAAAATCAGGCGACAGACACGGAAAAGCCATCGCCTGAATCAAGTCATCATGAAATTCTTGCAAAGCTATCGATGGGATTGTTTGACGATCCGATATTGAATTCGATTTATTCATTGTATGGCGCCTTTGAAATTATTGAAATTTTGTCGTTTGATTTGCATTTTAGGTGCGCTGATTTATTCAGCGTTCTGATCAGGAAATCTGAATCAGCAATTCCGTGTCTGTTACTGATTTCGCAAAACAAGGAAGCATTTAAAAGATTATATAAAGGAGGCCAGCTCTCAATTGAAAAAGTCGATTCTATCGATCATGAACAATTGCAAACGATGTTGTTTTTGTCATCTGATTCGAATCAGACAAAAAAAAGAAGCGCTGAGCCTGATAATAAGGAAAGCAGCAAGCATCAGTTTTTCCCAAAAGCACCTGCTACAATTCCCGATTCTTCTTCCAGAGATCATGAATCAAAAAACCGCGAACACACAACGAAAAAGATGAAAACTCAGCAGAAGTAACATTCATTTTAGCCTTGAGTACTTTTTTGGAAAAATTATATATGTCTTTTATATTTGTATGGTGGTATCAGTGATTCCTGAATATCATTTTTGGCAGTGATTTTTTTTCTTAGCGATGGCGTGACTGAATGTCCATTTCTTGCCAGCCAGTCATCCAGGATAATCGCAGACGGCTGATTTAACACCGGATCCCAGGCTAATATTTTTAGGAAAATTAACCTGCCGTGAGCCAATTTATGGCTAAAAAACGTTCTTGGAGCGAAAACATTGGTCTCAGCAATTTCAAGAATATCTTGAAACGCCTGCATGGTGCTGATGAAATTTCCCGGTTCCACCCTGTTTATGATTTGTAATATTCTGTTTATTTCATGCTTTTTTTTCGTTGATTCAGAAAAACAGCCATCAACAAATTTTGTTTCAGCAGAATGACGGATGATCATGGCTTTAAGATTTTCTAATAGCCGATTGTCCTTGCTGAAATCAAGAAAGCTGCCATATTGGCCATCGCTCTTGATATAAAACGTGGCATCGCATTTAAATATGATGAAATTGCTGTTTGGAATGAGCGGCAAGCTGGAATCCTTACAGCACTTATTGAAAAGTTGCTTGATTAACTCGATATCCAGGGCATATCTTGATTCATCATCTGAATGAATTCCGATATTGAACGCCATGATAATTTTGATTTCATCAGTGCGATCGCAGGCTTTTAGAAATGATTTGACGGCTTGCACCAGTTTTCTGCTTATATAGGCACTAACATCCGCATGTTCCCCATTGGAGTGATACAATCCAATCGCGGCGGGTTTGTGATCCTTGCTTTGTCTGATTAAACCAATACCTATGCACGATGTTAATTCGCTGGTCCAAAGGTAGGGGATCGCGGAAATTACCGGAACATGGTTGATAATTTCAATATTGCTTTGATAATGTGGGCTGTTTAAATAATCGACAAAATATTTTCTGGATACAAAATACCGGCATTCTCGTTCAGGCATTGGTAGATGATTATCAGGATTGTCTGTTTTAATAATGCTTCCAATATATCGCGACTGGAGCCTTGTTGATCTCATATTGCCTCCATGCTTTAAAAATACATTTTTGAGAAATGCATTGTAATATTATAAATTCGGCATGAATGAATTTATTAATTTAAGCTTAAGCCTGGGCGAGAGTGTCTAATTTCTGCGCACGATTGGATTCTGGGTTATCGAATAGACAAAATACTATCACGAAATCGTTTTGTATCGGGATTCGATTAGTGTAACATCCCAGTCTTCATGACCAGAAATGTTGTAGATGAATTGTTATTGATGACCTTCATCATATAACTTAGCCTTTAATGAATAATACAATAAGAAAGCTATGCTGCGATCTGCCAATGGAAATGCTAATGAAGTAAATGATGAGGATGTTAGATTACTTTCTCCGAGCGGAGGAGCGAAATCATATTCTTTGTGGAAAGGATCTTCTCTTGCAAAACGCTTGAATGTTGTTGGTACGATTACCTGTGTTCTAGATACAGCTATTCATCTTGCATCGAGCCGGTCAAGTGCTGTCGCCAACTTCTTTTCCAATACTGTTCCATTTTATGTAAGTGCAACTTACTACATTTTGCCATCTGCTTCCCTCCTGGGTGTGTATTTGAAAAATCTGTATTCGAATGGCTGTTCTGGTGACAAGCGCGTTGATGATGAAGCTGATAAAAAAGCACAGCAGCTAGTTGATGAATTTTATGATGTCGATGGTTTTAGTGACTATATCAACACCCATCCAACCGCCAGAGAATCATTGCTTAACAAGATCAAGTTCATGCAGCAGAATGGCTATATTGATAAAATTGATCTTTTTATCAATATTCTTTATTTTAGTTTGAGAGCAATGCAAGGCGGATTATTGATACTTAAGGCTTATGATCTTGCTTCCAAGGAAACCAACGATTCCATTACAGACTGGACTGATTTCGCTTCGAATATTATCAATGCCGCTTATCTGATGACGATGCTGATTCATAACACCTGCCATAAGCACAAAGTATCAGCGAGTCAGCATATATTATTTTCATCAGGAAGCGGGAATATAACGGCACAGGCACCTCCAATTTCGGAGCAGAGCAGTAAATTTACTGTCTAGTCCGGCATGTTATCAAGTATATTCATGATCAAACAAAGCGAGGTTTTTTACCATGCAAAGAAAACATAAACCAGATACTGCTTCTTCCATTGCCTGGCAAATACGTCAAAAAAACAAGTTGCGTGAGAATATCAGCATCTTGCAAGAATTGAATAGCAGACCTGAACACCAACAATGGTTTTCTGACTGGTGTTCGCCGATTTTTATTCCAATGATGAGAAGTGAACCTCAGGCTTGCGTTTCTCGATCCTTGTATAGTTTCTATGCTCAACCGAGTAATTTCATGTTGTCCCGGGAAAAGCTGATCAATGAAGGTTTTTTGGCGTACGTTGAAAATCATCTGATCTCATTGGAAGACTTGTCAAACATCTATCGGCAAAATCGAATACTTATCTCGGCTCTACGCATGAAACATATCAAAAACAGTATCCTGGCTGGTGAAATCACGATTGATCAATTACATCGTCTGGATAAACAGCAATTATACAAAGTCATGAAGTTGTCGGAAGAAAAACTCAAAAGTCATGTGGAAGTGTTTCTGTCTAAGCTATCAGAATCGGATCAATTAACAAACAAGATGCGGTTGCATAATGATCGTGGATTTCGACGTTAATTTTGTTCATGTTATTGTTCAGGGGTAAGTTTTGTTTTTTATGACAGTATTGACTGGATTGCCGCTTATCCCGCAGATTGACCTCAGTATATTAAAGCCAGAGTTTGCAGATGACGCTAATAAAAAAAGCCGTGCACAAGCACGGCTTTTTGTCGCGGGAATATCAATATTCCTTCAGTATCACGCTGGGCAATTTCCAGATTGTGAGCAAACTGCTTTTGCAACGTTTAACAGCCCTGAACCATAAGTATTGTTGGGAATATGTGATCCAGGTAAGCCGCCGCAGTTTTCACTGGTTGTTTTGGGTTCGGCGCTTTTCTCAAAGATAGAAATCGTTTGATCGATTTTGCCAATGAGATTTTTGTTATATGACCAAAGCAATGCTGCTGCACCGACTGCGTGAGGACCAGCCATGGAGGTTCCGCTCCACATGGCAGATTCATATCGGCTGCCGGGAACCGATGAGCGAATGGTCACGCCTGGAGCGGCGATATTCGGACCTGTGCCGCCATCAAACAACGATGGTCCACGGCTTGAAAATGAAGCGATGGTATCGTTACGATGATTAAATGCGCCTACTGCCAGCGTGAGACCAGTATGCCACGCCGGTGGGGCATCAATGGAAGAACAGCCTGGGCCTTCGTTTCCTGCGGAAGCAACCACTAAAATGCCTGCTTTTTTCATTGCTTGCAGTGACGGCAGGATCTCATCGCCTTTGCAGCCTTCTTCTTTTGTGCAGCCCCATGAATTGTTAATGATATGCGGCGCTTTTGTCGGGTCGCCGTCCTTCATTGGATTGCCTTTTAAAGGATAGGGAGCCAGGAAGAATTCAAAGCACTCAATATAGCTTGCGGGCGATCCGACACCGTTATCCATGTTTTTGCAAGCCATCCATTGTGCTTTTGGGGCGACGCCGATCTGGTTGCCTTTTCCGTCATCTCCCACGATGGTGCCCATGGTATGGGTTCCATGTCCATAGTCGTCACAGGGAGCTTGTGTGTCATAACCGCAGGAACTTTTTGCTGCTGTGTTGATGGGACCATGAATGGCATCATGCCAATTATAATTATGATTGACAGTTCCATTCGCTGAAGTGCCGCGATATTGATGAATTAATGCCGGGTGGTCCCACTGGACGCCTGTGTCCTGGCCTGCGACAACGATACCTTCGCCGCGTACCCGATAGTTTTCCCAGACTTTGGTTGCGCCAATACGGACAAGATTTTGCTCAGGTCCGCTTGCATTTGAACCGGTGTTATCGGCGAGCGTGGCATTTGCTTTTGGCAGTTTTAATTTCACTAACGGATTGCCCATGATTCTTGCCACATCTGGTCTTGAGGCGAGTGTGTTAATCAAATCAGCTGTCGGATTTTCGACTGCTATCATGTTTTCAATATAAAACTGGCGGAATTTAATCTTCTTTGACTGGAGAAAATCAACCAGTGGTCCCTGGGTGCCAAGCGCCTTATTTCTTAATGTATCATAGACATAGCGGCTTTTATCTTCACGTGAAGCGAGTGAATCAGCCATGTTTAAATCAGCCTGGTCAGCAAGCACCACAAAGACTGTGCTCTTGATTGCCTGATCGGATTTGAATTGATCCTGGACAAATTTATCAATCTTGGGGTTGAGGGTAAGAGTAGAAGCGGTGGCAGCTTGCGCTCCCATCGCAGCGATAATACCGATAGACAACAATAATTGTTTTATATTCATTTCAGTTCTTCCATGGTTAAAAAGTAAAATCGAGGTATTACATTACTGATTTTCAAGCCAAAGACAAGCGATTTGTTTCGTATGTTTCAACGCAGCTGGCAATGAAAAGTTTGATAGCAGACGGGAAAATTCAATTGGATCTGATTGATTCATTTTAGGGAAGAGTTATTTAGATTCTTCTTGCCTTGTTATTTGACTTAATATTTTATTAAGAATACGCGTGTAAAATTCGCACACTTTTTTTCAAGCTAATCTGATTTGATCATCATACAACAATAAACAACGAGGAATATTTGATGGAATCAAGACCCAATAACAGCAAAGTACGCGCCAATGCCAAAGCAAATCCTGTGTATAAAAACAAATTTAAAAATCCCACGCATCTCTATGTGAGCGAAAGTCTGGGCGAGGAGCCCGTGGCTGTTCCTACCAAAGTTTTTGCCGATAAAGCAGGCATTATCTGGTGTGAGTCGAATGTGGTTGAAGGAAAGCATCACTCAATGCTCCAGGTTGATTCACATCCGCACAATATGAGCGAATCCATGCTCCAGGCAATCTATTATCAAATAGAAGAAAACAGGGATAAACTGGCGATAATCTATATGGGCGAAAAAGTAGGTTATGGTGTATTTGCCCGTCAGGATATTTCCGCTAATACATATGTTGCTACGTATTGCGGACTCATGATACCAGTATCTAATGAATTTCCTCCGGAGTCACATAGTAATCCGTACGCGGTTGGCATTAATAATGACGGAAAAATGACTGGCACCATCAATTCAGAATATTATCGAAACATGGGCGCTTTTTTTCAGCATGTCCCCGCAAGTGATGAAGATTATGTATCAGCAAATGATCATAACGTTAAATTTGCAACAGAGAACCTCGTCACGATGATGTTTTATTACAAGGGTTTTCCAGTCATGCTGTTGAAGACAAACCGATCTGTCATGAAGGGAGAAATGCTGGGTTGGGATTATGGAAAAATATATTGGCTGAACCATCACGCCGTGCCCTGCCTGTTTACTCCAAAAGGTGAAATTATTCCATCTGAAGCATGCCTGACTAATAAAATAATCCTGCGTATAGAAAAGGATTCAAGAAAGATGGATATGGCTCTTGCCATGGGTGAAATTATGAAAAACTTCAAGAATGACGGAACCATGAAATTCCAGGCGGAAGAACATGAAATTCTGGTCATCACGCAGGATGACTTCATGGAAAAATACAGCAAGAATCCAACGGCTCCGTATGTCATCATGAAACCGAGTTACACTATACCGGTGAGTCCAGCTGATAATGAAGAAGCTGAAAAGGAAAATCAGGTTGAAATGGAAGTTCCAGTGCATGGCAGTAAAGATGAAAGCGTCAAACCGAATGCTGTTTCCGATAAGGCTGGCGCAAGCAAGGCAGACGATGCAAGTGAATTTTCAGGAATGAAAAAGACATTTGATCAAATCAGTTCGGGATTGAAATTCGGATTTCAGAGCCAAAGCAAGGCAGAGGCTGTCTGTGCGCAGTTAAATCGTATCTGTTCGGATTTCGGGCTGCCCAAATGGAATTACAATGAGAAGAAAGACATTGCCTACATTGGATCGAGCAATGCGGAATCATTGAAAACGATATGCAAATATCTGGAATCCAATGGAATGAGAGTACAGTATGGTCTGTTTCCTGTAACAAAACAGCCGACTGTTTATCTTTACAATCCAAAGCTCGATGCTCTCAAGGCAATACCATCACCCGCTTCAATGGATAAAAACCAATTGAATATTCATTAATTCAGGATTTCATTTAATCTCTTTCGCCCGCCTGTGACAGCAATGCTTCCGAGAGGTGATGGGGTGATTGAGGCTGGCCAATGATTAATATTTACTTACCATGATAATGGCTTGTTTGAATAATTCCACTTGCCTGTCATCCCGGCGAAGGCCGGGATCCATCCATCTTATTCAACAAGATATCGCGGACAGAAATAAGCTTGCTAATAGCGCAGAAATCCATAGGCTTTTGGGTTCCAACACTTCAGACAAGGAGAAAAACAAAAGAGTAATTACACATTGTTGTTGATGCGACAGGTCTGAAGGTATTAGATGAGGGAGAACAGAAGCGTTTTTACATTATCGAGTGTTAAATAAAATGACTCAACCGAGTATGTCTGGCAGTTACCGTGTAAGATAAATTCGAAATGGATCCCGGCCTTCGCCGGGATGACAGGCAAGTGGAATTATTCAACAAAGTCAATGATAATTATAAAATCAAGGCTAGTGAAAACGAATAAGGAACTCAAAAACATCAATTGCATCCCTACCTGACGAATTGTTTTTGCGTGTCATTTCAATCAAATAAGTTTGCGCGCCTTAAAGAAACGGAAGGTTGCCATTAATATCGCGGCAACGGGAAGTGCTAGCAAGACACCAAAGAAGCCAAAAAGTGCTCCTCCTGCCATCACAGAAAAAATGACTGCGACAGGATGCAAGCCAATGCGTCCGCCGACGAGGTAGGGCGTCAAGACATATCCTTCAATGACTTGACCGATAAGATAGACTATCAAAACAGGCAACAATGCTTCTTTTCCTGACTGCATGAATGCCGCCAGTGACGCGGCGACAATGATGAACGTGGATCCAAGGTAGGGTACCAGACTTAACAGGCCGCCAATCAAGCCAATGATCAAGCCAAATTTCAGGCCGATGAGACTCAGTCCGGTTGCGTAAATAATGCTAAGAAAGAGCATGACCAGCAATTGACCGCGGATAAACGCGCTTAATACCTCATCGCAATCGCTAGCGAGTTGAATGATTGCCGACGCAGAGTGTCCAGGCAATAAGCTTTTGATTCCCGCAAGCATTTTGTCCCAGTCACGAAGAAAATAAAATGTGACGACTGGCGTTAGAACAAGGCTGACGATAGTCTGGATGGCGGCAAAACTTGATGTCAAAAATGTTCGCAGCACCCATTCTGTTTTGGATAACGTCGCTGGAAGAGAGCTTCGTAAAGAGCTCTTCAAAGTTTCAATGTTAATGAATTGCATTAACCAGGGCACGCCCACATTTTGTGCCCAATCCAGCATTTGCGGCAGCGAATCGAGGAAGACCTCAATTTGTCTCATGACCAGAGGATATAATAATGCGACTGCGATAATGCCAGTGGAGAATAACAAGATGAAGACAATGGTTACACTCAGCAAGTGCGGCACCCGCCATTTTTCCATGAATTTGACAACCGGATTGACAAGATATGCCAGCAAGGCACCCAGCATGAAAGGCGTCAAAATGGGTGAGAGTAAATAAAGCAGCGTTATGCAGATGACCGTGACGAAGATAAATATGGCCTGGTTATTGAGGGCCTTCATGGAATATTCCCTGCAACGTATTCAGCATATCATTATCAATTGGTTTGGCCTGAAATGACAAGATATTTGTAAGCCGATGGCTAATCACCTTCGGTATTCCTGTTTACTTGCTCCTGGTGCAAGTTTCCGAGCCGACCTGGTTGGATTGTTGTAATACCCAGTTGGACTGCAGCGAATTATCGGGTTTGATCTTAAAGAACTCTACCCCAAAGGCGCTGGGATTTTTGGGGTCAAAGAAGGAAGCAATCGCCAGTGTCGGCGCAGTTGGATGAGTTATCCCGGTGCCATAATAAAGTGGAAAGCCATTTGCATCCATCCACTCAAATGTATAGGTATTTCCATTATTGATTATCTCGAGTGGATAGGTATTCGTGTTATTGGATGCATCAACTCGTTTGCATTGGTAACTTCCCGCAAAAGACGGCGCTGCGTCAGCAGCGAAAATACTGGTGCTTATCATGATGCCTGACAGGGCGGTCATGGTCAGCGAGGCAAATCGATACAGATGTTTAGGCGTTGTGTTCATAATAACCTCCATCATCAGTACAATTTGGTACATGTTTCAATGCCAGGTTTGTTATTGTTATTGTTATACGAAAATGCACCATCCAAAGAGCCGTCTGACTTGATAACAAAAATCTCGGAGCCATACGTGGTTGAATCCTTGATATTCCAGAAGACAAATGCGAATGCATTATCCACCTCAGTGTTGAAGATGGCTGTTCCTAATTCATATGGAATAACGGCATCTTTCCCAAAGACTTGTACATTATAGACAGTTCCATTTTTTTTAATGGTCATTTTTTCTGTATACATCTTGGAGGTATCACCAAGATCATGATATGTGCATTGATAATTTCCTGAAATGTCCGCAGGAGTTGCGAAAGCCGGGCTATAAGTGGATATGAGGAGTAAACCGAGCGTGCCTGCCAATGAATTATTAAATGCATTCATAAGAGACTCCTTTGTTCTTGTTATGAGAAAATGCCTTTCAATAATCATCAAGACATTTTTATTATAGCCGATATTTGCACTTGCAGGATTAACCAATCAAGTGGTTGTAATTATTGTTATTCCCGAATCATGACGTAACATGGAGGTCGAAGCAGTCCGTGTTTATGCGCCGGACCGCGGATAATGAATGATATCGTGAAAGCAGCTGATTTCCGCTGTTGTATTGCGGTAGCCATGCGGTTGATTAGCGTTAAAGCGCAATCCTTCTCCTTTGGATAAAAGCAGCCATTTGCCATTGACCAGAATTTCCATTTTACCTTCGGTTACAACGACGTGTTCGATAACGCCCGGTTTGTGGGGCGGGGACAAATGTTCACAGCCAGGCAGCAATTCAATCACAAAAATTTCCATGTTCAGCTGCTCATCGTAAGGAAAGAGCGGCATGACACGAATATTTTTATCGCTGGGATGCAAATTTCGGGTTTTGCCGGAGCGGTAGACCGGTTTGTCAAAATCACGATGAATATCTTCTATGAAGGAAGAAAATGAAGTATGAAAGCCGCTTGCAATTTTCCACAGAGTGGCAATAGTGGGGCTGGATTCTTCACGTTCAATCTGGCCAAGCATTGCCTTGCTGACACCGGTTTCTTCGGCTGTTCTATCCAGGCTCCAGCCTCGCTCCCGGCGCAGCGCTTTTAAAGTCGAGGAAATATGTTTATTTATATTTTTCACGTCGCACCCTGATGTCATTCCGATATGACCAAGTTCCTGTCAAATATGATTTCTCACTTGGCGCCATCATTACGCTTGTGCGTTATAACGCACAATGGTATTCTGCATTATTATGCGTTATAGCGCACAAATTGTGAATGCAAATCCGGCAGCATCCGGGGGGGTTATGTCGACAGAAAAATTCAAGAATAAATTAGTGGCGGTACTGAATAAAAGCATAGAGACTGGCAAGGTGATGAATGCGCTCGCACACATGTGTATTGGCCTGGGCTCTGCGATCAGGAGAGATGATTTGCGTTTGACCGACTACCGGGATTCGGATGGTGGTTCACATTCCTTCATATCTGAAATGCCATTTATCATTCTTGCGGAAAATTCAAACAAAATCAGAAGATTACGCTTTGAAGCGCAAGCAAATAATATTCTGTTCAATGACTTCACTGATACCATGACTGTGGGTACCTGCAAGGAACAGATTGAGAGAACGCTGCAGGCTAAAGAGGAAAGTCTTGTGTATTACGGGATTGTCTTGTTTGGTGACTGGGATAAGGTGACGGGGTTAACACGAAAATTTTCGCTCTGGCGATGAACGGGGAAGATAATGAGAAAGCTTTTTTGGGACAATCCCTATCAATCCCGTCTGGCTACCAGAGCTGTGTCAGTGGATAGCAGGCGAATTTTACTGGAAGAAACTATTGCATTTTCATTCTCCGGCGGGCAGGAAAGTGACAAGGCCTGGATAAATGGGCTGCCTGTTCTTGATTCGGAAATGGAAGGCAACCTGATCTATTATTTTCTACCGGAAAGCCATGGCATTGCTCCCGGCGCCAACGTGGACATGGAAATTGATTGGTCGCGCAGATATTGTCTGATGCGATTGCATTTTGCTGCGGAGCTGGTACTGGAGCTCGTCACTCGAAGTCTGGGCCTGAAAAAAATAGGAGCGCACATTGCCGAGACCAAAGCCAGAATAGACTTTCTCTGTGACAGAAATATAGCGCCGTTTCTCGACGGTATATTGAACCAGTACAATGAAATCATAAAAAATGATCTGACGATCAAAACAGGGTTCTCTGATTTCGTGAGTCAGAGACGATTTTGGGAGATAGAAGGTTTTTCCAGGGTTGCTTGTGGTGGAACGCATGTGAAATCCACTGCGGAAGTTGGATTTGTCAGTTTGAAAAGAATCAATATAGGCAGCGGTAAAGAACGAATTGAAATCAGGCTTCTTCCTCATCCGGGTATTGCAAGCCAGACATCATAGCAATAATTAGCTATTAAAATCAGGCCATTAGGGATTATTGCTTGCTCAACACTTGATTAATGGCGGAAAAGCCATACATTATAAGGCATATAATAATTTTACTGCAGGTGTGACGATGCCAACCATACTTCAAAGATTAAATCCGGATGCAAAAAAAGATGCCACGACACTCGCGATTGAAAGAAATCCCTGTGTGATTTGCAGGGCTTTCAAAATACCGATTTGCAAAGGGCATGCAATAGGCGGTGGTGGCGGCGGTGGAGGTGCTGTAGCGGAAAGCCGTGAAAATAAACCAGGCGAACCTGATGAAAAGAAACCTTTGTATTTTAATATCCAGGAAACCGATAATGGAACGATTCAGGCATCTGCTCAGCGCGGTGGATTGATTCATGTTCCTTCAGCAGTTGAAAAGGCACTGCTTGAATTAATCAAGACTCTGGATCAATTGTCAATTAGCAGCGATGAGAAGCGAAATATCCTGACTATCCAGTTCCGTCCTGGACATCCGCGGCAGCAAGAATTGCAGGAACTGCTCAGTGTAATCAAGGATGAATGCCATCACTTTTTGAAATCAAGAGGTTATCCTGTCAAGAAAAATACGGCGGTGATGGGGGATAGTAAGTTGAGTATCCATATCTCAGACAAGGATCTTTATCACGAATTTATTATCCGTTTAGCAGGCAATATTCCTTCTCTATTGTTGAAAACCAAACAGCAATTATTGATGAAGCAGAATCCGGAAATCGAGGAACATAAGGAAGAGAAAAAACATGCATCGCCTTTTGATGGCATGAAAGGACCGAGACCCAAGGGAGTGAAGAAGAAAAGCGATAATAAGTGATACGACTTTTAGCCTGGCAATTGCGATTCTGCGGTAATCCGAACACGCTGTATGGATCGCCGCGTTCTCCTGGCTATGTTCGGTTCGATTGCGATGAAGAATAAATAAAACGTTAATTGTCTGCTGTTACCGTAACCTGTTCAGCATGGTTTGTGAATCGCCGAGTTGAAGGTGCACGTGATGATTGGAGCGGTTAAACATGGATTGTGATCTCAGAAACATGGTTTGCCAGACGGAAACATACGCAAGTCTTGAATCGAGCTCTTTAATACTGCTGTCTAACGCCGATTGTTGATTTTTTAAGCTTTCTTGAATCTCGGTATAGTACCGGATTGCACTATTGGTTGAATGTAGCATGTCATTAATATAAACATAAGACAAAGTAGAGGTATGCAGGAAATTCAATGTACTGGAAGTCTGCAGCAAGTTTGCTTCGATAGTATCTTTTTGTGTTCTGTAATGTAGCTTGGCAGTGGCCAAACTCTGGTGTTCACGAACAAACCAGTTATTTAATTCTTTAAAAGCCCGCTCATATTCAGGTAATGCTGCGGATGAGGGGGTGCATGAGCGATATCTTGCGCTTTGTCTAAAGCAGGCTGCTGCCGCATCTGGCTCGCCATGCGCTTTCAGGTAATTACCCTTCATGTTGTTGAGCCAGATGATGTTTTGGCAGAGTTCCCTGGCAATTCGGATAAGTTTTTTGTTTCTGACAAATGCCTTGCGTTCCGTAGGGGAAGCTATGTCAAGAGCATCGAATTTAAGGTTTCTGGCAGGGTTTCTTGGTTGCATGACAGTTCTTTCTATTGGCTATGATGGTAATCCGGAATGTATCGCATAAAATAGCGGAAAGAGAATGACAACACAATACAATACAAAAAATATGCATATCAAGCCGATCGATTCATTTTTAACCTAATTGATCGGCTTGCGTTTTATTAAGCTGTTCCCTGAACATTACTGGAAAGCTGATTAAAGATTTTGCGCTATAAAGCCTATGTAAAGCAGGATCACGCCAAACATTAAGCCAAACAGGCTAAACAGGAAGGGGATGCGCTCAATATTCCTCGCTATTAGAATCTTCCATTGTTTGACAAAAATGACCCGGAAAATACCAATGAGTAATACACAGGCACCAACTAGGGTGATAAGAAGGTTCCAGCTGAGATCGAAACTATTCACGAATAATATGGACAAGCTGCCGAAAATGACTGGTAACACGCCTCCCATAATGTATCCTGTTTCTGATTTCACCATGTTTTTTGCCATTTCACGAGCGTCTTCAAGGTTAAACAAGATACCAAGCGATAAAAACAGTGAAACCAGACCAAACCAGCGAGCAAATATCAGATAATTCATCATAATGCTCAATTCCCTTTTAATAAAATAGTTTTCCAAAACTACTGAAAATAATAACATTAGATTATACTGTTTGAAAGTAACCAGGTTAGGGTCTTATTATGATCGCAAGGATGCGAAGAGTGTTTATCAATTCACATGGTTGTTCCTCAGCGCTAAAACTGCTGGCCAGATGTCTGCTGTTGCTGGCTGCCGGCATCACCATGCTTTCCATGACAGGCTGCCATGGGCATCTCGTTGGCATATTGAATCCCAAAGGCCTTGTCGCTTATGAAGAGCGCCGATTGTTCTTTGATACGCTGGCATTAATGCTTATTGTCGTGTTGCCGGTGATAGTCATGAGTTTTACTTTTGTCTATCACTATCAGGTGTCGCACCGTGTAAAAGAATACAAGCCAAACTGGAGCCATAGTATTTTTCTGGAATCACTCTGGTGGGGGATACCTTGTGTCATCATTCTGGTGCTTGCCATATTAACCTGGAAGAAAACCTATGAGCTGGACCCTTATAAGCAGATTGCGGGCTCAGGTCAGCCTCCCTTGCTGATCCAGGTGATTGCACTGCCCTGGAAATGGTTATTCATCTATCCGCAGCAGGATATTGCGGCCGTCAATTATCTTGTGCTCCCAAAAGACCAGCAGGTTGAATTCTGGATAACGGCGGACAATGTGCCTATGAGTGCATTTTTTATTCCGCAATTAGGCAGCCAGATTTATACCATGGCAGGGATGCGTTCACGTCTGCATTTGCTAGCCAGTCAGACAGGTAATTACGATGGTATGAATACCCAATATAATGGCGCCGGATTTTCTGACATGCATTTTCCGGTACAGGTGGTAACGGCCGATGACATGCAGAAATGGATTGAGCAGACCAGAAAATCTTCCATCCGTTTGACGCCTGATGTCTATAATGAGCTGTTGAAACCGAGTATTGGCGACCAGCCAAAATATTTTTCAGGTGTCGCAGCAGATTTATTCAAAAATGTCATTGACGTTTACATGAACTCGCTTGGTACAGCGCATCCGCGGAATATTGATGGCAAATTTATTCAGTCAAAGGAATGAGGAATCGGAATGTTCGCACAATTATTGTTTGGTAACTTGACTCTCGATGCAATCCCGTTTCACTCCGCAATTATCATGGGCGCCGGATTCTTTATGGTGCTGGTTGCGGCCACGGCAGTTTTCACAATCACCTATTATCGGAAGTGGTCTTATATCTGGCATGAATGGATTTGCTCGGTAGATCATAAAAAAATTGGCATCATGTATTTGATGTTGTCAGGCCTCATGTTGTTGCGCGGATTTTCAGATGCTGTCCTGATGCGCTCGCAGCAGGCGATTGCGGCTGGAAACAATCTTGGCTATCTTCCGCCCGAGCATTATGACCAGATTTTTTCTGCTCACGGCGTGATCATGATATTTTTTGTCGCCATGCCAATGATGTTTGCATTGTTGAATATTGCCGTTCCATTGCAGATTGGCGCGCGTGATGTCGCTTATCCTTATCTGAATTCAGTGAGTTTTTGGCTGACGTTTGTGGGAGCAATGTTGTGTAATGCCTCACTGGTAATCGGTGATTTTGCCAAGACTGGCTGGCTGGCCTATCCTCCGTTATCGGAGCTGTATTATAGTCCAGGCGTCGGAGTGGATTATTTTATCTGGTCGCTGCAAATATCCGGTGTGGGAACACTACTCGCTGGCATCAACTTTATTGCAACAATCATAAAAATGCGCTGCAAAGGCATGACCCTGATGCGCATGCCTGTGTTTGTCTGGTCGGCATTATGCTCCATGATTCTGGTCGCGCTGGCATTTCCCGTATTGACCGTCACCCTGGCATTATTATTCCTGGACCGCATGTTTGGCATGCATTTCTTTACCGATTTTGCCGGCGGGAATGTCATGATGTATATCAACCTCATCTGGGTGTGGGGACATCCTGAGGTATATATCCTGATTTTGCCGGCTTTTGGCGTGTTTTCTGAGGTGGTAGCAACGTTTAGCCAAAAAACATTGTTTGGCTATACCACGATGGTGTGGGCAATCGCCATCATTACCTTTTTGTCCTTTATCGTGTGGCTGCATCACTTCTTTACCATGGGCGCGGGTGCGGATGTAAATACGTTTTTTGGCATTGCGACCATGGTGATTGCGATCCCCACCGGCGTCAAGGTATTCAACTGGCTGTTTACCATGTATCAGGGGCGCATCATACTGGCGACCCCTATGCTTTGGGTAACCGCATTTTTTACCACATTCGCGATCGGCGGCATGACTGGCGTGATGATGGCGGTACCGCCAGTTGATTTTCAGGTACACAACAGCCTGTTTTTGGTCGCACATTTTCACAATGTCATTATCGGCGGTGTTCTGTTTGGATATTTTGCTGGCGTAATCTTCTGGTTCCCGAAAGCATTTGGTTTCCGGCTGGATGAAAAATGGGGGAAATGGGCATTTGTATTCTGGGTGGTAGGCTTTTATGTTGCATTCATGCCATTGTACGTGCTTGGATTAAACGGGTTCATGCGGCGCGTCAATCATTATACCGATACCATGTATCAGCCGTATTTTATCGTTGCCGCGATTGGTGCGGCGTTTATCATGATTGGAATTTTCCTGCAAATCGGTCAGGTGATTGTCAGCATAAAAAACCGTCATAAATTGCGTGATGCGACTGGTGATCCCTGGAATGGGCGCACTCTGGAGTGGTCAGTCGCCTCTCCAGCTCCATTTTATAATTTCGCTGAGCTGCCTATTGTCGACAGCCGCGATTATTTCTGGGAGTTCAAGCAGAAGCACCTTGCGGAAGGGCTTGTTCATCCAAAAACAATGGAGTTTCATCCCATCCATATGCCCAGGAATACGTCCGCAGGATTTATTATCGCCATGTTTGCAGGTATCGCAGGCTTTGCATTGATTTGGCACATGTGGATTCCCGGCATTATAGGCGTGACAGGAATGATAGTGACAATGATCGCGCGCACGTTCGCGACGGATATCGATTATTATGTCGACACCGAGACAGTGAGAAAAACGGAGTTGGCCCATCTCAAGGAGATGATCAATGCATAGTGAAGCAGTAATAAACGAACATGAACACCATCATCATCATGAAAGCGACTCAACCGATGTGTTTGGCTTCTGGCTGTATATCATGACTGATTGCATCTTATTTGCCTGTCTGTTTGCAACCTTTCTTGTTTTAAACTATCCCGGATTGCCCGCTGGTCCCAGTCTGAAGACATATGTCAATTTGTCAGATGTACTGATTGAGACTTTTTTCTTGCTGGCTTCCAATTTTACGTTTTGTCTGGCCATCCTGAGCCTGTATCAGACAAAAATACTCAGGGTTCAGTTCTGGCTCGCTGTTTCCTTTTTGTTAGGAGCGAGTTTCGTAGTGATGGAATTGAAGGAATTCATGCATCTTGCAAGCGAAGGGTTCCGCTGGGATGTGAATGCAAAAGCATCTTCCTTTTTTACGCTGGTAGGCACTCATGGATTTCATGTCAGCTGCGGATTGATATGGATTTTAATCATGATTATTCAAATACCGTTGCTGAAAGATGTGTATGTCGCCAGACGCCGCATGACTTATCTGGGTTTGTTCTGGAACTTTCTGGATATTGTCTGGATTTTTGTGTTTACCATTGTCTATCTGATGGGAGCGATGTAAATGCCTTATCATCATAAAGCAGGACAGCCTGATTATGGAACTGGCAAAAAAAATCTGGGAATTTATTTGACCGGATTGATTATCTGTTCGATTCTCACCCTGGCAGCATTTGGGACGGTAATGGCGAATGCGCTTACCAAATGGCAAACCTTTGCCATCATCTACTCAGCTGCCTGTATCCAGTTTCTGGTTCAGATAGTCTGTTTTCTTCGTCTGAATACGCAAACAGAGCAGGGCCGAATTAATGTCATGTCATTCATATTCACGGGTGTTATTCTCGGCTCCATTGTGGTCGGCTCGATATGGATCATGTGGAATTGCAATTTCAACATGATGTATTAAGACAAGGCAGTTGTGATATTCGTGGATAGCTTTTTATTGTTCCAGATTCATGTCTTGCTATCCTCAGTGCTGAATGGGTTATTCAGAAAACGCGCGCATCAATCAATTTTATCCGGCAATGATTTTCAAATCGGCGGCTATGTAAGATAGATATCGCGGGCCGATGTTTCTATTGCGCATTTTTGAAACCAGAGTTGAGCGATAGCGGGTTCCGCCAACACTGAACACGGGCTGGCCAATATGAAATTGCTGTTGATCTAGGATATAAAGCACTATCTGGTCACCAGCTGCATTGGCAAACAGGAGATGACCCTCTATGTCATTATCAGCCAATTTCTCTGCGATTATCCGGGTGCTTTCACCGGGATTGATTATTTGTGGATTGACGGTGAAATGATTATCCGGACGGCTGTCCGATATGCGTTCAAAATGCAATGCTTCACTGCCTGTATTGGTGAGTGTGATATAAAGAGTATTATTTTCATCTGCCGCTGGTTTTGCAAGAATCGGTGACATGCTGCAGAATGCGATGAATGTCACTATCAATTTTAACATGCACGTCTTCATTTGGACTCCCGGATTCATCTGCGTCTTACTTAATCTGAGCTATGCACCAGGCATATGTCAAATGACAATTTCGTTTTTTATCCGGCTGCTGACATGAACACTGCAATCCACACATGACTCGCCATAATTGGCCATAATTACTGTTCAAGATAAGCTTTTCCTGCGGATTATGATAAATTAACCAGGATATATTTCAGGAATTTAACAGGATACCGCCATGGAATGGTTAATGAGAAAAACGGGTTTTGCAGTATTCATTTATGTGCTTTCGTCAACAATATATGGTTATACCGGGCATATGGAATTTTCCATTGCCGGCGGCGCCGCTTTGGATGATTTTGACAATTTGAAGCTGCTGGTTACGTCAACTGAAACTGACACGCTGCATCAAACGAATGACAGCCGTTCAGCGTTTATCTCTACAATCGGTCTTGGTTATGATTTTCTGATGGGGCCGGATTACTCATGCCGTATCCATGATATTTTAATTGGACTCAATTTGTATAATGTTAACCTTGATAACAAGGGAACAGTCTATCAGTTTGAAAACCCATCTTTAAATAATTATGACTATGATTTACCGGTTTATACGACACGTCTGATGTTCGATGTCAAGGTTGCAGCGCCTGCCTGGCATGATTTGATGCCGTATCTGACGGCTGGAATCGGCATGTCATGGAACCGTGCAAGCTATCAGGATTACCCGTCACCAGAATTTGTTGCGCCAATTACCCTGAATAGCCGCGAACAATTGAAATTTGCGTATGAAGCTGGGGTTGGTGTGAAATCACCGCTCACGCAAGCTGTTTCTGTCCATGCCGAATATCTGTATGCCAATCTTGGCCATGCAAGAACGTCAGCATATGGGAATACACAGGTTTTATCCGCCGTCTCTGTCCCACTGCATGTGAATTCATTTCTGATTGGCTTTGATTATATATTTTAATTCACCTTTTTAAAGGAAGATTCATATGAACCATGGTAAGACACTCATGCTTGGCAAGGCCGCTGCGTGTATTTTATTGGCATCGACAACCGCTTTCGCAGGCGGGCTGCCGCTTGAATTTAGTACGATACCTGTGATTGCCAATATGGTGAACCGCTCAACCCAGATTGTGACATTTACGCTGCATAATAAGACTGGTGTAGCATTGCCTCTGGTCATTGGAGGCATTGTACCGCCAGTTTCTGTTAGTGCGGTGACCCAGAACAATGATTGCACCTCGATATTACCTGCTGGTCAAAGCTGTAATCTGCGCTTATCAATCAGGCCGACAACGCCAGGTACGATTAACCAGACACTCAGCATCGATTACCATGGACGTTATCCGCTTACTGCACCAATTAATTTGACAGTGTCATCTGCTCTGGCGCAATCAGCGCGCTTGTCGCCATCTGTATTCCATTCTTCCGCATTTGTGGGTGTAGATTATGCACCTGGTCATTATCCCCAGGGCGACCCAAGAAATGATGAAGACGAAGCCAATGTTGTTCCTGAATTCAAGCAATTACAATTGGCTGGCTTTAATACCGTCCGCATGTATGAGGAACCTGGCAAAACCTGGATCGCGGCCATTAACGCCGCCAATAACCAGGGTATGCAGGTTATCTACCAGCTGGGAACATGTCAGAGTGACCCGGTCACGCATAATTGCATCAATGGGCCGGGCACATTTGCAAGTGTGCTTGCGACGGAAATCACCCGGCTGCAAGGTGTTATTAATCAGGTTGGCAGTGCTACCTTTCAGAAAGTTGTTCCATTGATCCTGATAGGAAATGAAATCTATATTACGAATAGTCAGGACCAATCCAATCTGAGTGATTTGTTGTCTGCAGTCACGCAGGTGCGCGCAATAGCCGATCCACTGTCCATTCCCACCAGCATATCATTACAGGGTGATGTGTGGATTACTACAGATAAAAAAATCCAGTCAGATCTGAACACCCTGGTTAATGCGCTTTCGACCAATGCGCCAATCGGGGTGAACATTTATCCATTTCAATGGGTCGTGCCTGTCGCGCAGTCTGTCAATACATCGACATTGCATTCAATTAACTGGTATTTGTCAGGACTGAATTATCCTAATAATCCATTATTCATTTCTGAGACAGGCTGGGCCACCGCTGGCAATTACAAGGTGGGTTCCAATGTCACGACAGGTGATATCAATACATCTGAAACCTATTTCCCGCTGTTATATGCCTATACAGCCAATAAGTATTCAACCTTGGCTTTCATGGGTTTTGACACACCGACAAAAACCACCGATCCAAACCTGACATCGGAAAATTTTTATGGTGTCTTCGATGATAAATGCAATCTGAAGGGTGGAAGCGCACCGCTTAATTTGCTGCCCAATACGTCTTATAACGGTTCACCCCAATGCTCGGACAGTAATGCAATTTTCACTTTCGCAGGAGGTTCCAGCAATGCACAGCCGCCGTTCAGTATCCAGTATGTGCATGGCGGCCTGACGTATGTCGTCAATGTTCCGACGGCTGACAGAACGAATCAGGATTTAACCCCCTGGCCAACGATTACGTTATCAGCGGGTGATACGGTTACCCTGGTGTCAACCAGCAGTTCATGTACCAACACGGTTGCAACAATCAATTCCAGTCATTCTGGCGGGACGTGGACATCAACTTCGGGGACAGGTTCGGGCAATTGTTCAGGTGTGAACTGGGCAAACGGACAAACAGTATTCATGCCTAATCCGTATTAGGAAATGAGAGAATGTTCATGGTTGTGTGAGTATTCGCGAATGAGCCGCGCTCCATTTAGGTATTGTCGTAAGCGCGAGGATTTCACGTCTAGACCAGGAAGCAGATTTTCTGACATCCCCATAATCTGCCCAGGAACCGATGATGCAATTGCTTAGATATAGCCGAACGCAGCTTCATTTGCTTTTCTTGCAGGTTTCCGAGCCGCTGTCCTTGCCTGACTGTGATATCCAGTCAGCCTGCAGGGATCCATCTGGTTTGATAGTGAAAATTTCCAGGCCGCTGATGTCCGAGCTTGTCAAACTCCAGTAGGAGGACGACAAGACGTTGGCCATGCCTGGATGAATCACGCCCGTACCATACATGGAGGGATTGCCATCGCTGTCATCCCATTCCAGGGTATAGGTATCGCCGGTTTTGATGACAGACAAAGGCAAAGAAGAAGTATTATTTGAAGAATCGGTCCGTTGACAAGTGTAATTACCTGTCACATTTGTATTGACGGTTGTGTCTGCGTAAGCTGTCAGGGTGAGCAATGATAACGCAATGATTAAAAAAATATTGGTGGTGGTTTTCATGGCAACTCCTTTCCGTGGGGCATCGTATTATGCCGGTAACGATTGATGAAACATCAGGATGATTTTGTACAAACTTCTGTTCCCGATTTGCTTTTATTACTTTCCGCAAAAACGCCATCCAGAGACCCGTCAGGTTTCACAATAAAAAATTCAACATTGGTTGTGGCGGGTGTTTTTGGCTGCCAATAGATGTACGCAAATGCATTGTTGACACTCTTGCTTGGCATGCCTATGCCAAAACCATATGGGACAACATTATCTTTGGACGTGAGTGTCACCTTGTAGTTACTCCCGGACTTTTTGATGGTGATTGTTTCTGATGAATCCGGAGGGTTGGATAATGGATCATGATAAGTGCAATTGTAAGTACCGGATATATCAGGCATGGTTGATAGAGCGGCTGTCGGGGGGGTATCAGCATTAGCAGGAGTTGATAATGGCAAGACAAGCATGCACAGCATGGAGAACAACGTAACCTTGCAAAACGTGCGCATAAAGAACTCCTTCTCTTTACGTTTGACGAAGATAACCAGGTCTGGCCGGTGGCCACATGGATATGACATTATACATCAGTTCTGAGGCCTGTGATAAAATTTAATAATAATCATATAATTATAATCCGCATTATAGCATAAACCATGTTCGCGACAAATTCGGTAATAATTATTTTGATCTTCATTATGGATCGACACACCCGCTTGGCGGTTCGCGATGACGAATGGGCAGCAAGCACTGAAATCATGCGTGATGATGATATTTCGCGACCTGGCTTCAATTTCAAACTGGTTTTGCTACAATTCGTTCAACACAAAACGAATAGTATATAACCAAAGGTAATTAATATGAGTCAGAATAGATCGCCGAACCAGGGTGCGGAGCAAGGTAAATTCAAGTCATTTTTCAAAACTTATATGGTAGGATTCATGGGCAGTAATGCCGCGCTGTTTGTTGGGCATCCCGCTGAGCGGTTAAAAGTCGCAGCCCAGATTAATTTGGGGGTGCCCGCTTATCAGGTCGTGAAACCCATTTTATCGAGCTTTTCAGCTCTCTACACTGGGTTTGTATCCTGTGTCTACAGACAGAATGTCAAGCTGGTGTATCGGTCCATGATTATGAGCGAGATGCCGCACCGTGTGGATGATTTGGGGCTGAACTTTTTTTTCGGAACAGCGTTAAAAGCGCTTTTTGCCAGCAGTATTGATACGGCGTTTACGACTCCGCCTGAAAATATTAAAACATGGCAAATGAAGATGCCGCAGCAGACATCAATCCGCACAGCTGTCAGCCAGATTTATCAGGCGCGGGGCTTGCGCGGGTTTTTCTTTGGCATCGAGCCGACCATTTTCAAATCCTATCCAACATGGTTTTATTTGTTTCTCGGTTATCACGCAACGAAAGATAAAAGACAAAAGCAGGGTTTTTTATCTACCATTTTGTGGGCGACCTGTGCTTCCATACCCATTACCGCGATGACCAATCCGCTTGACGTGATCAAGACACAAATGCAGGCATCGGCACATAAAAAATCAGACTCCATCCTGTCTGTTGGCAAGGAGCTGGTGCAAAAACATGGCCTTTTTTCTCTCGCTAGGGGATTTCCGTTTCGTCTTGTCCATAAGTCACTTGCTACCGCAACTGCTTATGCTGTCCTCGACATGAGTAGCAAATTAAGGTCATGATGAAAAGTCTGCCAGGATAATCCCGTGGGCCTTAATGTTTGAAGACACTCTGTCTGCTATCTAAAATGGCAGGAATAAAAAATCAAGAGACACCTGGCAGTATGCTCTCAGGTGTCTCTTGTGCATGTTAAAGCTTTCCTAGGCGTTCCATCCTAATATTTGTTCTTCAACATACAGTGATAAAGCGCGATGGGCCATGTCGGTTGGGTGTACAGGATCAGCAAAAATATGGCCATTAGTAGCGCTGAAACAGGTGAGGGCTGAGGCGCAAAGTGCGTTGGTAGCGTTTGTAAACTGGAATGACTGTCCTGATACAACGAATGGTTTGCCGGATTCAGTTAAGCTGATGACATTATTCAGCAAGTCATAAGAATCGATATACAAGACCTTGGTGCCATATTGGGAAATGACTTTACCCAGTTTTTGATTGAGCATGGAATTGAAAGTGAAAGTCACCGTTTTCAAGTTGGCTGAAAGGGTGGGATTATTCATGCCAACGATTAATGGTGTCAAACCCAGGTTAGGCAGTGTAATGACAACAATGCGTTTGGCACCGTTAGCACTTAGCAAGGCAACCTGATTGGCGATATTGGTTGCTGCGGTATTTGCTGTTTGCAATAACTGCAATTGCGTCGGTGTTGGGCCGGAGAGCAAGACAAGAAAATCATTTGCGCCTGACCAGATGAAATAGACCGCATTGGGATCCAATGGTGTTGAGTGTGTACCAAGAAAAAATGCGATTTGCTGAACCAAGGACGGTGCTGCTATACCATTTCCTGTGGAATTGGTGGTGCTGCCAGCTGCTGCATAATCGATTCCATTCAATGTGCCTGAGACGACAGGATCGCCAGCTCCGAAAAAGATGGTGTTGTTGGTGATCAAATCTTGTGGGTTCGGGGCAGAGGCGCTAGGGTATACAGGTAATGTAAAACCTTTCACATCACGGGCGATATATTGTGCCCAGGTATAGCCGCCCGAATTGACGAAGGTGGGTGCCTTGGGCGACGATGCCCCGAAGATCAGATCATTAAACCCGCTATCCGACAAACTGTCACCAAAAAAATACACCTGGCTGATTTGATCAAATCCTAATGCTTGCGCCGGGCCTGACAGGCCGCAGCATAATGCAGCGGCACCTGCGAACACAGCCATCTGTGCTTTGCTGCGCGCAGCTAATTGCAACAATTTCTTTAACATGCGTCATCTCCTTGTTGGTTTAGAAGCTATAACGTACTGCCAGTCCCAATATGTTTGCTGATCCCTTGTATTTTGCGTAAATCTGATTGACTTCAAGAGGGACAGTACTGTTAGCACTGCTGCCGCTAGCTTGTGTGACATTGACTTTTTGGTCCTTAATGTAGATGTATTCATAAGCACCGTCGATAGACAGATGTTTATTCATCTGGTAAGTCGCGCCAAGTGCCAGCCAATAACGGTCATTGTCAGGTATGCGTGGGTCCCTGAGACTTGTCGTAGGTGTCTGGTCATAGGCAAGACCGCCGCGAAGTGTCCATTGATCAGTTGCCCGGTAATCAGCGCCTAATGAACCAAACCAGGAATTCCGCCATCCAGTCTGAATGGTGCTGTTGGTTGCAAATGCTTCCGGCATCTTGATGCTGAGCTGATTAAAGGAATCCCAGAAGTTATAGGCTATCGATGCTTTTACTGTCCAGGCTGGTGAAACATCACGCGCGCCGCTTAGCGTTAACACGGCCGGCGTTTTGACGCTCGCACGAACAGAGGTTTGCGCATTGAACAGGAAATTCTGGGATGGTGCCGGAACTGTGCCGCCTGGTGAAGTATATTGCTGGCCGTCGCCATCCAGTTGTTCAGAAATCTGGGAGCGATAGCCGAGACCGATACGTGTGCATAAATCAGGTCTGTACAATATACCGAGAGTATAACCATAACCCCAGCCATCACCTTTCAGATAAGTTGGGTGGGTTGGTGCAATCAGTGCGTCAATATCGCTAATGCCGGTATAAGGTCCATTGAAATTGGAGAAAGTTGCTCTCAGATACTGTGCCTGGAAACCGATGCCCAGTGCCCAGTGATCATTAATCGTATAGGCAATGGCTGGGTTCAGGTCTATCGATTTGACAGCGCTATAGTCTGCGGCGAAACGGATGACTGAATTTTCGTAATAGTTGGTGATCAGGCCGAAGGGTGCAACAATCGCAAGACCGGCGGCGAGCCTGTCATTAATGCGAAAACCGATATAACCATCCGGAACAAATGTGGACTGGCCAATATTGCTTTGATAGTTTTGGCCCAGAACGGTTGCAGTAATACTGCTGGGTGGGATGCCTGGCACATTGACGGTATGGATGACGGATGCGTCTTTCATGCTTACGCTGGGAAGAATTTCACTGCCGCCTAAATAGGCCTGATTCTGTTGCAAGGTGGCCAATGTGGCGGGGTTGAAAAACATGGCGGTAACGTCATTGCTGGCTGCCGCGGCGCCTGCCAATGCGTCTCCCTGTAAGCCTGGGCTTATTTCATTAATCTGAAAGCCGGCTGCGAAAACAGGCACAGTGAGAAATGCTTGTGAAACGATCAGCGTAATCGCGGATATTTTGGGCAGCGAACGAAAATGTCGCATTGTGAGGCCTCCTTGGCTCGGTAGAAATCTATTAGTGTTACGTAAACCCGGGCAGCCAGTTTTGTTGGGCTGTCTGCCGTAAATTTTTATCATTATATGAGTTGAGACAGTCTTTATCAAATTATATGGGTTGACAGGCCTCAGGAATTACCGGGATAGCGAAGCGGATTCTCAAAACAGAACATCGAATACCATTTTCCCATTCAGAATGATAATGATCATCGTGAGTGACCATCCAATCACATTCGTCCATAGGGAGTTAACGAATTTCCCCATTCGCTTGGTTTCTCCGGTAAAGCGCATTAACGGCCAGGCAGCGAATCCGAGCTGCAGGCTTAGCACTACCTGGCTCGCGACCAGCAGGCTGGTAACGTGCTGTTCGCCATAGTAACCGATGATGATGACAGCAGGGACAATGGCCAGAACCCGGGTCAGCAAGCGTCTTAACCAGGGCGGCATCTGCAAATTAATAAAGCCTTCCATCACAATCTGTCCAGCCAATGTACTGGTAAAAGTTGCCTGTTGGCCGGATGCAAGCAACCCGATGGCAAACACAATGCTCGCGGCTGTTACGCCCAGCACCGGACTAAGTAATCTGTAAGCCTCCTGAATTTGAGCAATGTCTTGATAGCCAGACCAATGAAAGGTTGCTGCTGCGACTATCAGGATGGCGGCGTTGATGAAAAGAGCGATTGTCAGGGCAATAATCACATCGAGAGTGCCGAACCTGATTGCGTCACGTTTGCCTTCATCTGTCTGCTCAAATTTCCGCGTCTGGATAATGGCGGAATGCAGATAAAGATTGTGGGGCATGACGGTCGCTCCAAAGATTCCAATGGCGGTATAGAGCATGCCGGAATTTTTCACTAGTTCAATACTTGGCATAAAGCCAAAGAGAATTCCTGCAATACTGGGTTTGCTGAAAAGAAATTCGGTTATCAGGCATGCGCCAATAATGACAATCAAGGAAATAATCAAGGCTTCAATATAACGAAATCCCTTGCCTTGAAGAAATAGAATGATGAGTACATCGAGGGCAGTAATAATGCAGCCTATCACGAGCGGAATGCCGAATAATAACTCCAGGGCAATACCTGAACCAACGACTTCAGCGAGATCGGTCGAGATCATGGCAATTTCGGCAAATAGCCACAGAATGGTAACGGTAGATCTGGGGTAATGATCCCGGCAGGCCTGGGCCAGGTCACGGCCGGTGGCGACGCCGAGTTTGACGCACAGATATTGCAGAAACATCGCTATCAAACTGGATATCAGGATGATGCTAAGCAGAGAAAATCCGAATCTGGCTCCGCCTTGCAAGTCGGTGGCCCAATTTCCGGGATCCATGTATCCAACGGCAATCAGAAATCCTGGACCGGCATAGGCGAGCATCTTTTTCCAGAATGAGGCGGTTTTAGGTATGTGAATACTGCGATGAACTTCGGGTAGGCTGACCTCGCCCTCTGTCGGATGTTTCCTGTGTATGATTTTCAAAATCCGCTTAAAAATAGGAACTACCTCGCAGTCCAATTGAGTTTTGGCAGCATGGATGCATGAACAGTCATCGACAGGATAATTCAAAACAGGAAATAATCCTAGACAGCGGGCATCTAAACAGCGATGCATCATGACTTGGCAATATGCAGCGCTGACGAGAACTTCATGTCTCGCTCAAAGGAGCTTCATGTCTCGCTTAACAGAACCTCGTGTCATCCGTTAAAAGAACCTCGTGTCATCCCTGCGAAAGCAGGGATCCATACCAAAGATTTACTTTCAAACTGCGTCCAGCTTTTCACTATAGATTCCAAGTAAATGAATTGATATCAGTTTCTGATTTCGATTATTTGAAAATAAATCAGGCGCTTAATATAAGTTGTTCAGCTGAAAGCTATAATTATCACATAAGCTATCGTTAGCAAATCATGAGGATAAATCTATGCCAAGATCCAATTGGGAAGGTTTTATATCATTTGGTCTGGTCAGTATACCTATTCTGCTATTCACCTCGGAAGATACTTCGCAAAAAGTCGTATTCCATCAGATAGACAAACGCAATCATGCCAGAATCAAATACAAGCGTGTTAATGCAGAGACCGGAAAAGAAGTTCCGTGGGAAGACATTATCAAAGGCTATGAATATTCAAAAGACGAAATATTTGAAGTCGAAGAAGGCGAGCTGAATAGGGTAATTGGAGAAAACGCAAGAACAATTGCTATTGAGTGCTTTGTGAATGCGGATTCAATTGATTTGATCGATGTTGAGAAAACATATTATGTGCTTCCCGGAAAGAAGGGTGAAAAGGGCTATGTCATATTAAGAGAAGCGCTGAGCAAGTCGAAGAAAATCGGTATTGCCAAGGTGATTATCAGTACCAAAGAATATCTGGCGGCGGTGGCCGTGCATGAAAATGCACTGGTGCTGTACCTTTTGCATTACAATAATGAGATACGTTCTCTTTCTGAATTCGATGTGCCTTCCACTGATTTAAAAAAATATAAAGTCACAACGAATGAAATTCATATCGCGAAACAGTTGATTCAGTCCATGACCAAAAAATGGGAGCCGAAAAAGTATGTGGATGAATACAAGGAAACTGTGCATAAATGGGCACAGGAAAAAGCGAAAAAATTGCCGCATACCACCATGCAGCAGCGTGCTCCCGCTTCAAAGCCAGGTAAAGTCATTGATTTTGTCGGGTTGTTAAAAAAGAGTTTAAAGGAGTCAAAATCAAAGGCGCATGCCAGGCAGGCTGTCGGTCTTAAAAAAGCCGCTATCCATGCAAAAAGACATTCAGCCATGAAGTATGCCACCAAGCATTGAGATCTGCGCGGATGCCACCGCTGGCCTCGTTTGAATATCGCGCAGATTTATAACTTGTCTAGATGCAGTGATTGACTCACTTTGAAAAAATCCTTCCAGGGATCATTTTTCAGGTTATTCAGCCTGACTGGTAAGGATTTGATATTGTAAAATGTATCTCTGATATCACTGGTCAATTCGTCCCAGTGAAGTGGTGTCGCGGCAGGAGCGTGGATTCTGGCGCGTGTAGAATAGGGTGCAATAGCGGTTGCGCCACGCTGATTACGTAAATAATCGACAAATATTTTTCCTGACCGGTTTGATATCGATGTCTTGTTGACATACTTGTCCGGGTGCTGCATGGTCATGAATCTGGCAAAGGTGTGTGAGAAGATTTTTACTTCATTCCAGTCGTATTCGGGCTTGATTGGAATCACAATGTGTAATCCTTTTCCGCCTGTTGTCTTGACGAAACTGCGGAGTTTGAATTCAGATAAATATTTTTTAATTTCAAATGCTGCAGATACGATTTTTTTCCAGGGCAGCTCAGGTGCGGGATCTAGATCAAAGATGATCATGTCCGGATAATCCAAATCATCCACCCGGCTTCCCCATGGATGTATCTCCAGTACTCCTAATTGAGGAAGCGCCATTAATCCCGTTTCGTCGTCGATATAGATATATTTTTCCTTGCTTCTCTTGTCCTGGATTGTAATGCCCAGCAGGGCAGAAGGTATTTTCTCATTGAAATGCTTTTGATAAAACGAATGTGCATATCCCTCCGGGCAGCGAACCAGTGTCAGCGGGCGATTTGATATATAAGGAAGTATCCATTTATGTATCTTCTGGTAATAATCAGCAATGTCACGTTTGGTGAATTTGTCTTCCGGATAGAGAATTTTGTCCGGATGGGTCAGTTTGAGTGCTGGAGGATTCGATTTTGATATTATTCTTCGGCTCGCTGACTGAATATTTTCTACAGGAGTGGCTGTCTCTTTTGTAATTTCACGAGTAGATTTGTCCTTGCGAAGTCCTTTGAAACGCGGTTTTCTTAATAATCCATCTTCTGTCCAGTCGGCAAATTCAATTTCTGCGGTGAGCAGGGGCTTTACCCAAGAGGCTTTTTTGAATTCAGGAGGGGTGTGCTTAAATGGCATGCGGTTGGTCCTGAGTCCATTTAACAATGTATGAATATCCTTTAATGATGATTCGGTAAAACCTGTGCCTACTTTGCCATTGTAGAGAAGTTCATTGCGTTTATTATATGTGCCAAGAAGTAATGCTCCAAAACAGGAGCGGTTTCCTTTGGGGGTGGTAAAGCCGCCGATGATAAATTCCTGGGATTTTGAGCATTTGATCTTTACCCAGTCATGTGTTCGTTTTTGAATGTAATAACTGCCGGATTTTTTCGAGATAATACCTTCCAGGGCCAGTTCACACGATTTTTTTAAAACTTCTTTGCCTGATCCTTTTATGTGGTCGCTGTAACGGAGGATTGATCCATCATAGATAGACAGGATTTTTTGCAGGATCTGCTTGCGCCTGATTAAGGGGGTATTGCACAGGTTATATCGATCATAGTAAAGCAGATCAAAGATGTAATATACAAATGGGCGGCCAGTGGTTTCAGTCAATGAATTCTGTAATAGCTGGAAGTTTGGGCGCTGATCTTCATCCAGAACAACAACCTCTCCGTCAAATACAGCATTCTGAACCGGCAGACTTTTGAGCTCGTCAATTATTCCCGGAAATTTTTTTGTCCAATCATTATTGTTTCTTGTCATCAGGCGAATCGAGTTATTTTTGACAAAGGTAATCAGACGGTAGCCATCAAATTTAATTTCATGCAGCCAATCGCGACCTGTGGGCGGTGTGTCCACCAGGGTAGCCAATTCAGGGGAGAGTGTTTGGAAAAACGGGGCAGGCTTCAGCTTCAGTTTGATTTGCTTATCGAGTCGTTTTTTTTTCGATTTCAAGGCGCGGGCAGAAATTGTCTTCTGCTTGTTTTTATCCAGGGGTGTTTGATTATGCTTGGCTATTTCATCTATTGATCTGCCGCTGACGACACTGTCGGGCTCTTTCATGGTAATGTCATAAGCTTTCAACGGTCTCGAATATTTATCCTTGATCTTTATCAATAACCAGTTTTTTTCAGTTTTTTTAATGCGCACGAGTTTCCATGCGCCGTGTAGTTTTTTAGCTTCCAGCCTGAACTTCATATTACCGTTTCGATATGCGCTGACAGGATCTTTGTCTTCAGAAAACCACAAACCCTTGTCCCATATCATGACAGCTCCGCCACCATATTCGCCTTGGGGAATGGTTCCCTCAAAACGGCCATATTCAACCGGGTGATCTTCAACATGTACAGCCAGTCGTTTGGTGGAAGGATCGAGGCAGGGCCCTTTCGGAACGGCCCAGCTGAGCAGAACCCCGTTTAATTCCAGTCTGAGATCATAGTGCTCATGACGGGCGGCATGCTTATGAATGACATACAAATTTTTTTTCGTCCTGGAAACTTTTCCCACCGGTTCCCAGCTTGCTTTGAAATTCCGCTTTTCACGATATTTTTTCAGGGTCATGATGACAGTCTGAAATGGTGATATTAATCATTATACCATCGTCATGGTTGCATTTGATTTACAATTAGGGTGTACATCTTCTGGCCATCAAAGGACCGTGTTTAGGCCCTCTGATTTTGTGAATGCTCAGATTACATGTCCTTGATTTGTTCCTTTCTCGCTGCGTAATTGAATGCCAATAGCTGCCAGCCTAACAATAGAAGCATGGTCGCGGAAGTGGAAAGCGAGATGTCACTGGAATCGAAAATCACTTTGCCTTCCGGATTTTTACTGCCGACAACTTCAGCCCTGTCCTTATTAAGCAGGCTGAAATGCAATCCAATACCAGCACGCAAGTGATGGCGATCACTCATGGTTTGATTGTTTGGAATGGTAGTGATTCTCAGCGAAAACATGGAGAAAAACAGGAATAAAATCATCATGCTCAATGTCGAGATATATGCGGCGCGCGAGGCTATGCCTGTAATATACTGTTCGCGCTCATCTCTTTCCCGGAGATTTGCCAGGCGGCGCAGGGTTTTTTCACGAATATCCGGTATCATGACCAGGCAAATTAGAAACAGAATGAGAGTAACAAACCATAGCATCAAGTTATAACTGAGCAGCTCCCAGAGTATTTTCGTCAGGAAGGCGGCATTATTTCCGAATTCAATTTCAGGCTCGATGGTTTCCCAAATCATGCAAGTAATGACAAAGGGTAATCCAATCAGTAAATAGTTATGGATGAAACGGGCGATCTTATTCACGGTGAACTCCTGATTCAAAAAATATGTCCTCAATTCCGGTTTTAAAGAACTTGGCTATCCTGAATGCAAGTTCAAGTGAAGGATTATAACTGCCTTTTTCTAGGGCAATAATCGTAGCTCGAGTTACATCGACGGCGTCAGCCAAATCCTGTTGTGTCAGATTTTTTCTGTTCCTCAATTCCTGAATAGAGTTATTGATAGTTAATTTTCCTGCAATCCTGGGCATAGAACCTCTTGAATAGCAAATTTGTAATGTATAATAGACTATACATCTTATAATGTAAAGTCTATTTGACAACGTGAAACTGCGGCTTATAAATAGCGCAGATATACTATGCGGAACCTTGTTTTCAAGGGGCAATCATTGCCTTGTTTTTTAGTTAGTCGTTGAGCGGTGGAGTGGCCTGCATTCTGCATCATCGTATCAGCCCTGCATAGATGCGGGGAATCAATCGATTTTCAGTATTAATTATTATGTTATTTGGGATTGTTGCCTTACGGTCAATCTGATGGCTTGCATCTGTGTGATCAATATTCAAGGTTTGGATCAACCTGGCGTCTGTGTGGAAGGATCGGGGTTGATCGCCAGGCTGTTGTTTGATTCAGTCTGCGCACAGAGCCATTTTACCAGTTCTACCATGACCAGTGTGTCTTTTCTGCAATAATCCAGCATTGCGGTTTTCAGGCTGTTTTTGCGTGTATCGGGTGTGGCTGCGGAAATAAGTTCCTCGTATGCGCGTTGCGCATCGCTTCCATTGGCTACCAGCATTCCATCATACCCATGAGACTCTCCAAGCAAGGCAGGTGCGACACTTTTCAAACTAAAACTGCCGGCAAATGCATTGTCATAAACCGATTCACGAATCAGCGGCAGAGGATCGACAAATCGGCCGATCAGCTTGATCAATGCATCATGATGTTCGGGGGAATAGTCCGCGAGCGCCTGTATGCGCTCAATTTCAAAGCGTGCGTGATAGGCAACGATTGAGCCCTGTTCACCGCAGGTATCGAGCAAGGCTGGAATCAGGAGTTTCCTTGGGTCATCTGCAGTGGTATGCAGAAATTCTTTATGGAGGATCTCTGCATTGGGTGTCTGCAGAATGTGTGCGCTAAACTGAAATGGCACATGTTCAAAGGGCTTGCATCCGTCAAAGCGGGGCAGGGCGGGATTAATGGTTTCAAAGTCCAGAAAAACAAGCGGATAGTGCCAGTCAAGCAGCGCAGATTTGATGGCTTCAACATTAATAAATCGTTCTCCATTTCTGAAGCAGGCGATGACGCGGTTTTGCAGTTCATTAAGATCTGTCAACCGCGGATCATTCAGTGAAATAATTCCTGCATGATACAAATCCCATTTTTGCGACTTTATCTGCGGCAGATTAAATACGCTGATATCAGGGATGTGTTTTTCTTTCCAGCAATGCTGGGTGAAGTCGCATTCGGTTGGAGAATGGCAATACGATCCAATATCTATATCAGGTACAGTTGGCTGCCTGATGCTGGAAAATATTTCCCTGAGCCTGGGTTGTACGCTGAGATATTTTTCGCGTATCTCGTGTGTAATATCTGTTTCACAAAAAAGATTGCTGAGATCGGGATAGCGGCAGTCAGGATTCAGATGCACGATATTGATTTGCTCAATTGGCAGTCCGCTCTTGGCCATAATCCAGACTTGCAATGCGATATCATCATAATGTTCGGGCTTTATTTTTGTTGTGGATTTCACCTCGAAGATACGCCAACGCCTGGTATCATTCGAGTATTGAATGATATCGGCGCGCGCGTAACAACCCATATACTCAAATGCGGCTTCGTAAATAAGAGAGGTGCCATTGGCAAGCAGTTCTCTGGTCCTGGCGAGCGCACCGCTGAAGTCCCAGGGTTTGTTGTCAATCAATACACCGCCAGGATAATATTCCCTGGCTTTTGCCCCCACTTCGTTGCCCTGATCAAACAATGCCTGTTTTTCAGGCGTCACTGGCGCTTCAAGCTCGGGATGATGAATTGTCAGATAAATACATTTGAGGCAGCGGAAGCCTCTCATGAGTCTGGTTTTGCTTAAAAGTTTGGGAATGGGATTCATGTGCCTAATCATAGCAGATAAAATTGAATACATGTAATTCGATTTCAATCTGGTATATTACCTGGATGATGAATTGTCTGAATTTGATAGGCACATAGTCTTGCGAGGCATGAATGCACCTGATTTTTGATTTTGATGGTACGTTAGTAAACAGTTTCTATCACGTGGTGAAAAAGACTTCGCTGCTGGCTGATGAATTCAACTTCAGAAAAATCAAGGATCATGAAATCGAGAGTTTGCGTGATTTGACATCCCTGGAAGTCCTCCGGTTTCTCGAAATTCCCATTTATAATCTCCCAAGGGTCATTTCCAGAATACGAAAGCATTTGCATAATGACATGCCCAGTCTGGCTCCTGTGGCGAATATCCGGAATGTATTGGAAAAACTTTACAATGCCCATTTTTCACTTGGTATTCTGACCTCAAACTCGGTTGAGAATGTTACCTTGTGGCTTGATATCCATGACATGCGTCATTATTTTGATTATATACATGCCGAGTCGAGACTGTTTTCAAAAAAGCATTTAATGAAGAAAACACTGGAGAGGTACAAGATTGACAAATCCACGGCATTTTACATAGGAGATGAAACCAGGGATATCGACGCGGCCAGGAAGAATGCCATTCACTCAGTGGCAGTTACCTGGGGATACAATTCTGAAAAAGTTCTTTTACAGCATCAACCATCATTCATGGTGAGGAAACCAGAAGAACTGCTGATTCTGTTTGGATTGCAAAAGTGATTAAATGAAAACACTTTATAAAGGAGCTCTGACATGGACACGATTAAACCACTTTTTACAGCGATGGCGGTAGCAGTTGGCGGCCGTAATGGTCATAGTGAGACGAATGATGGTTCAGTCAAGGTTGATTTGTCTGTGCCAAAAGAAATGGGCGGTGCTGGAAAATCGGGCACGACAACGCCTGAGCATCTCTTTGCGGCAGGTTACGCGGCCTGTTTTGGCGGCGCAATAGATTTTGTCGCGAGGCAGCATAAGAAAGATGCGAGCAAGGTAAAAGTAACCTGTCTGGTTTCGATTGGTCCACGCGACAAAGGCGGATTTGGTCTTGCAGTTAAAATGAATGTCGAAGATAAAACCTTGCCACAGGCTGAGCTGGCTATGCTGGTAAAGGAAGCGCATGAGCAAATATGTCCTTATTCGCATGCGACCCGTAATAATGTCGAGGTAAGTTTTGATATAATTGGCGCATGATATGAAAGCATGACAATCAGATAGCAGTCAGTAACACATGTACTGTTGAGCGGATGGCAGGAGCTTGTCTTGCTAACCATCTGAACGTTATGAAATAATAATATCGTCGGAGTTTAATTCTCGGCAGATAACGTCATCAATATTTCTCTGGCAAAGACGCGGTTCTGGAATATGATTATTTAAGGACATGAATAAAATGAAATACGTTTCCGGTCTTATCTTGATGACAGCTCTAGCGCTTCACGTTATCCCGTCTGTCAGTATGCCTGCATGTCATTATCACAATTATCGCAATACTGGCTATAGGCATTATTGTCATTGCCAGCATTTCTATTATCAATGCACGGGACAGGATTATCAGGTGGATAATGCCTGTGTGGATTTTTGCATCGATAAACGGCACACACTTAACCAGTGTATGCGTGAATGTTCATATTCATATTGATAATTACTATTTCATCAAAGCCTGCGGCTGTACATGGCATGTTTAAATACGAATGTTCAAAGCCCGGCTGATGCTGGAAAGTAACTAATTAACCCGGATATTCAGGAATTGCCAGGGGTCGGATTTATCAATATTCTCCGGAAATAATTTTTCCCGTTCTTTTAGCGGGTTCCAGTCTGTGTAATATCCCGATACCTGGCCAAGATAGGGAATGGCAATATTCATGATGTACTGAAAATCAATCTCATCAGGTTCCACAATGCCGCGTTCAGGGTGTGCTATCGCCCAGATCATGCCGGACAATGCTCCAATCGCAACCTGCAAGCTGGTTGCGTTATTATAAGGAGCCAGTTGACGGGCTTCATGTATGGAAAGCTGTGAGCCAAACCAGTAGGCCCCCTTGGGGTTACCCATTAACAATACTCCCAGTTCATCCATGCCGTCTGTGATTTCATCAAACAGAACACGCTGGTGTTGCTGCTGGGTCCATTCTTTTCCGGCGAATTCATTTAATGACAAGACCGCATCTTCACAAGGGTGATAGGCGAAGTGAACGGTTGGTCGATAATGCAGTTCGTTATCACGTTTCAATGTCAGGAAATCGGAAATGGAAACTGATTCCGTATGTGTGATCAGATACGCGTGAAATGCGCCTGAAAGCGGGGTCCATGTTCGAACACGTGTGGAAGCGCCGGGACGGTTGAGGTAGATGGCGCATCGTGAACCAGTATCATGTTGATGCCCATCAGCGGGCCAATGCCGCTCGTGTGTTCCCCATCCGAGTTCAACAGGCTGTGATGCCTCCGAAATAAATCCGTCAATTGACCACGTATTGATGAACTCACCAGGACGTTTGGATTTCGCGCTTACCTGGGTATCGCGTTCAGCGATATGAATGACTTTGATGGATAGGCTGCGCGCGAGGCTGGCCCATTGTGATTTATTTTGCGGCTGATCAATATGCAATTCCGTGTCGTTTGCTATATTCAATAACGCCTGTTTAACAAAGTGCGAAACCAGGCCGGGATTGGCTCCGTGTGTCACAACAGCGGTCGGGCGAGTCCGGGTGGTATCGCGTAAGGCTAATACAGCTTCGCGCATGGCATAATTAGATCGTGAAGAAGGGGATAGATTATTATCGACATATCCGCCTGCCCATGGCTCAATACAGGTATCCAGATACAAGATATTCTTCTGCTGACAATACTGGATCAATGCAGCGCTTGAAACATCAACGGACAGATTTAAGAGAAAATCACCCGCTTGCAGATGACTTTCCAGTACAGTTATATAATTTTCTCGTGTGACTGGATTGATCACGAAGTTGATGCCGGATTCATTCGCGATAGATTGTCCATCATCATTTTTTGTAATGATAGTGATTTGATCTGGCTTAATGTCAATATGACGAAACAAGAGAGGCAGAATGGCTTTTCCGATCGTACCAAAACCGACAATAATCAGTCGATTGCCAAAACTAACATATTTTTTATACATTTTTCCTTATTCCCGAATATGAAAAGTTCTACGAAATTATATTAGTGACCGAGCATTTACGATCAGTAAAAGCGCATTTCTTCACTTCTAAAAAACTTCATAACAACGTATCATACCGTTAATAGAGAGGCACGATCTTACAGCAAAGACATCAGTGTTTCCACCATAAATTACCACTTGAAATCGCGTATGAAATTTGCCAATAGAGGAACAGGATGATGATGAAAAATTATAACCGGTTAAAGACAGTATTCGCGCGAATTTCACGGTTGCAATATGCACAGCGTATTTTGATGTGGGATGAAGCAGTCATGATGCCTGAAGGTGCCCAGGAAGCCCGTGCCCATACTGTCGCAACATTAAACCGCACTATTCATCGCATGTTGACTAATAGAAAAGTCAAAACGCTCATTGATAAAGCCAGGGATGAAGACAGGTTGTCAAGCTGGGATGTCGTCAATCTGAATATAATGGAAAAAAAATATAATAAGGCCGCTTGTATTCCTCTGAAGCTGACCGAAGAATCTACCAGAGTCATGATCCGCTGCGAGCAGGCATGGCGCACATTGCGACAACAAAATAATTGGCAAGACTTTATTCCTTACCTGGATCAGACATTCAGATTTGTCAGGGAAATTGCAGAACGGGAATCACAAGTAACACATTTAAGTCCCTATGATGCGCTGCTTGATAAATATGCTGAAGGATTTGGGCAGAGTGATATTGACGACATTTTTTTAAAACTGAAACAGTTTCTACCTGCGCTCGTGACGCAAATACGTGGGAAACAGCAAAGCGATACAATATGCGTGGCTAGGGGACGGTTTGGCATAGAGAAACAGAAAGCACTGGGTTTGAAAGTCATGCAGGCATTGCAGTTCGATTTCAAACGTGGACGTCTGGACGTGAGTCATCATCCATTTTGTTCTGGCGGCCCATCTGATGTGCGCATAACGACACGTTACTCGGAGGATGAATTTATTTCATCGCTTTTTGGAATTTGCCATGAAACCGGGCATGCTATCTATGAGCAGGGTTTGCCGGCAGAATGGCTGGAGCAGCCAATTGGCCAGATTGACAATATGGTCATGCATGAAAGCCAGTCATTGCTGGTTGAAATGGATGTATGCCGATCCAAGGCCTTTATTGAATATTTAATACCTCTGATTCAGGATGAGTTTGGCACTCAAGCTGCTTTCACAGTCGAAAATTTGTATAAATATGTCACACGAGTTAAACCCGGCTTGATACGTGTTGATGCTGACGAGGTTACCTATCCGTTGCATATAATTTTGCGATATGAATTGGAAAAAGCGCTGATGTCCGGAGACTTGCAGCTTCAGGATTTACCGTCTGCCTGGAATGAGCGCATGGCTCAATATTTTGATCTGTCTACGCTAAATAATGATAAGGATGGTGTCATGCAGGATGTGCACTGGGCGAGCGGCGCATTTGGGTATTTCCCTGCCTATACGCTGGGACGCTTAATGGCAGCGCAATTATTTGATACCTTCAGGCAAATGCATGGACAATTCAGTGAGTCTGTCAGGCATGGGCAATTCCAGGTATTAACTCAGTGGCTGAACAAAAATGTTCATAGCCTGGCAGCATCGCTTCCTGTAAATGACTTGCTGATCAATGTAACTGGGGCGGCTCTGGACCCTCAATATTTCCTGGCACACATTCAGAGGCGGTATCTGGATTAGCCTCAGGTATTTATTGAGTGCTATTTCTGGCGGTGGTAATTTATGTACCCTCACTTTCAATAACTTAATAAAAGCATACAACAATGAAGGCCAAGTTATATCAAAATAAGTTAATTGTTAAAAAATCCTCAAAACATGGATACGGCGTTTTTGCTGGCAAGACCATCAGAAAAAACGAAAAAATCGAAGAGTGTTATATCATTATCACGCGTGGCGGAGACAGGGGGCTGGAAGACTATTATTTTGATGCGAAAGGCAAGCATGCTATCTTCACTGGCTTTGGCATTATCTATAATCATTCCGATGATCCCAATGCTGATTATTCAATCAATATGAAAAAGCGCGTGACAACGATCAAGGCTAGCAGAACCATTCATAAAGGGGAGGAAATTACCATTTCCTATGGGGAAGACTGGTTTAGCAGCCGAGGCCGTAAAGCGAAATCATGAATCACCAGGCGATAAGTTGGGCGGATTATCTGATACGCTGCATTAATCCGATATTGTTGGGAATCAGGGCGCGGATTGAATTCAAACTTCATATTTACTGATAAATGAGTAATATTCATATGCCAATCTCTCAAGTATTTTTGCGTGCGGCCAATCCAGCTGACTCTGAGTGGCTGACAAGGCTGATGAATGAGCAGTGGGGTGGTTTGCCGCTGGTAATCAGAGGGAAAAAATATTTTCCTGACCTGTTGGACGGTATTGTGGCGACAGATAATGACAAGATTCAGGGATTTTTGTTTTATGAAATTTCCGGGCGGGATTGTGAAATCATAGTATTTGAAGTTTTTGATAAATTCAGAGGCTTGGGCACGAAAATGCTTGAAGAGCTAAAAATAATCGCTAAAAACAGGCAATGCCAGCGTATATATCTGATGACGACAAATGATAATCTTGATGCGCTGCGTTTCTATCAGAAAAGAGGATTTACCATTTGCACGATTCATATTGATTCTGTGAAAGAATCGCGAAAGTTAAAACCATCCATTGGTTTGATTGGTGATTATGGTATTCCAGTGCGTGATGAAATTGATTTGGAGTTGATACTTGGTTAAGAGCGTTACTTGATTGCTGTTTCAACCAGAGTGGTAAGGATTTTTTTAAATTGTCTGATAGTGTCTGTGGATGTTTCAATTTGATATTCAGATACAAGCTTGTCTGTATCCTGAAAGCCAACAATGGTTTCCTGGTTCTTTTTCCACGCAATAATTCGTAATGGTAATTCAATTCCGATGGCAGGGGATTCAATCATGAGTGCAGTTCCAACTTTGGGATTGCCAAAAATAATTAGTTCTTCATCCTGCATCGTCAAGCCAGCATTACGTGCAGCCTCGCTATGACTGATGCGGGCAAAAATCGTAATATTTTTTTCTCGGAGAATTTTTTCTATGCGGTCCATGACTTCCGCGACAGACAATGTTGTGGAGAAAGTGATTAATGATGAATGATCAGCCATGCATTGTCCCTAAATAAATCTGTGGAATCAGTATAGCATGAAATCAGCCGGAATGCTGAATGGCTGGTTTGAAATTCAACCATGTTTTGAAGAGCAAGCATGATGGCAGCGTTGCCCTTGCTGTCGCATTTAATCTGGGTGTCAGGGTTTGTCCGTGCGACAAGAGAGAGATTGCTCAGCGTTGATTGTCTTGAAATGGTTTTATATTTATGATAATAAAATCATATACTTGAAGCCGTCATGGATTAGCCGTTTGGAATTTTTTGATCTTGCAAGCAGTACAGCGCAGGCGTATTGTAGGTATCTTGCTGGTGAAACTCAATGTTATAGCCGCGTGTGGATGCAATACGCAACGGGTGGTTTGGATTGTCAACAAGTGAGGTTGTCATGAAGATTTTCATGTTTGCGGCATCATTAAGGAAGGACTCGTTCAATAAACAATTAATCAATCTGGTCGCCAGCATTGTCAAAGATCTTGGACGTGAAGTTGACCTGGCTCAGTTTAACGAATTTGAGCTGCCTTTGTATAATGCAGACATACAGAATACACAAGGATTCCCGGCGGCAGTTACGCAATTTATTGATCGCATGCATAATGCAGATGGACTCATTATTTCAACACCCGAGTATAATTTTTCCATACCGGGCACGTTAAAGAATTTAATTGACTGGGTTTCACGCGTCACGCCAATGCCTTGGCAGCGCCAGCGTGTTTTGCTTTGCTCGGCTTCGCCTTCTTTGGTTGGGGGAAACCGCAGTCTTTGGGCGACACGTATTCCATTAGAGTCATGCGGGTCGCTGGTTTATCCCGATATGTTTTCACTAGCCACAGCACACGAAGCATTTGATGCGAATGGGGGACTAAAAAATCAGCAACTGCAGCAGCGTTTGGCAGATCTGGTCAACGATTATCTGCATATGATCGAAAAACTGAACCGTTAAATCGATTCGCTCGCAAATGGATTTTGTATTTCCATCATGAAAATTTAAAGGAATAGTTTATGGAAAGCGATGATGGGTTCCTGGCACGGCATAAATTATTTTCCGGGTTGTCTAAAGATCAATTTTCATTGATCGCTAATCTGGCAAAGGTGGAAGAATTCGCAGAGGATGACATTATCTGTCATGAGGGTGAGGCAGCGGACAAAATATATATCATTGCGCAAGGTGAAGTTGATATATTAAAAACGAAGGATAATAGTGAAAATGTTTATACGATAGTCACGTTAGGGCCGGGTTCAATTATCGGCGAAATCTCATTTATCAACCGTTCACTATACACGGCGACAGTCAAGGCAGTCAGTCCCTTAAAAATATTCAGCCTTTCTTTTGACAAACTGGATGCCATTAAACACGATAATACTGCTGCTAACCGGCTCATCTATTATCAACTGATTGAAAACATCGCGCATGAATTATCCCTGCGCATCTGCCGTACCAATCAGATATTGGTGGACCTCATGCATTCAAGCAAGACTGAGCACGATATCAGAAACGCAAAGATGACATTGTTTGCCGGATTCTGGAGTATGTGATTATTGGCAAGACTCATTTATGCCATAGTGATTTTTATCTCTCATGATTTCTTCCTGTTTGTGTGGTTTGATCATTGAATATTCTATTTATGCGCCATTCATATCGCTATTTTCACTTGTATATTGATCCTGTGTTGTGATAGGTTTCAACGAATTTCTAATACGGCTTGCAGCGTATTATATGGAGCTTTATTTCCGGCTTTATCAGGACTCGGGGTAATTCATCTGGTAAGCTTGAGAATATACAAGGAGGTATAATGAAATCACTTTTTGTCGATCCGGATATTTCTATTGCGTCAACCATTGCATCAGAATTTTACACGTCACCAGACTGGTATGAGTTAACCAGGGAAAAAATATTTGCCCGTACCTGGCAATTCTGTCTGCATTCAGATGATTTGAGGTTGTCCAGGCAAATGATTCCATTCACGCTTCTTCCCGGAATGCTGGATGAGCCCATTTTATTCGTGCGCGGCGATGATGAAGTCTTGCGTTGTTTAAGCAATGTATGCACGCATCGCGGTAATTTGTTGGTTGAGGCTCCATGTATGGCGGAAAAAATCCGTTGCCGCTACCATGGAAGACGTTTTAATCTCTGTGGCGACTTCATTCACATGCCTGAGTTTGAGGCGGCAAAAAATTTTCCCACCGAAAAGGAAAATCTTCCGGCTGTACCATTTGATCAAATCGGCAAATTCATTTTTGCCTCGATCTCGCCATCTGCGCTATTTGAGGATGTATTTAGTGAAATAAAAAGACGTTTGTTCTGGCTTCCGCTTCATGAATTCCGCTTCGATCCCAATCGTTCGCGTGATTACCTGGTTCAATCCCATTGGGCATTATATTGTGAAAACTATCTGGAAGGATTGCATATTCCATTTGTGCATCCCGCGCTGCGCAGTGTTCTTGACTATGCGAATTACACGACTGAAATATACCGTTACGCGAATCTGCAATTGGCGCTCGCAAACAGTGGGGAAGACAGTTTCGACCTGCCAGAGGGTGCTGAGGATTATGGTAAAAATGTGGCTGCATATTATTACTGGATATTTCCCAATACCATGCTGAATTTTTATCCCTGGGGCTGTTCCGTGAATGTCGTTAAACCTCTCGGATTGTCCCTGACCAAGGTTTCGTTTCTGACATTCATACATGATGAATCCAGATTGAATCGTGGCGCCGGCGGCGAACTTGACAAAGTTGAACGTGAAGATGAAGCGGTTGTTGAATCCGTGCAGAAAGGTATCCGTTCCAGGCTTTATCAATCCGGAAGGTATTCCCCAACCACTGAACAGGGTACGCATCATTTTCATCAGCTGCTTTGCGAGTTTTTGAATGACTGAATCACATATATCGGGTTCACTTCAGCGTAACCTGACTGCACGCATGCTTGGCATGATTGTTATCGGCGGTTCAGTTGGAACCGGGATTTTTTTGGCGAGCGGAAATGCGCTTTATCTGGCAGGCCCTGGTGGTACGATGGCAGCTTATCTGGTGACAGGCATCATGGCCTATTTCCTCATGACAAGTCTGTGTGAAATGGCTGCTTTCATGCCGGTTGCCGGATCGTTTTATCATTATGCCGCCAAATTCGTCGATCCAGCGCTTGGATATGCATTGGGATGGAATTATTGGTACAGCTGGGCTATCACTGTTGCTTCTGAAATTTCAGCGGCTTCGCTAGTCATGCATTTCTGGTTTCCTGACAGTGCTTCATTTGTCTGGTGCGCAGCATTTTTAAGCATTATCGTTGGCTTCAATGCCCTGTCCGTGCGAGTGTTTGGCACAGCAGAATACTGGTTCTCGGTAGTCAAGGTAGCGGTCATTGTCTTGTTCATCGTGGCTGGTCTTGCCATGGCTTTCGGTTTTGCACGTCAGGAACCAGTGGGATTCAGGTACTGGACCATGGGGGATGCTCCGTTTCATGGCGGCTGGCTGGCCATACTGAATGCATTCATGATTGCGGGTTTTTCATTTCAGGGTACGGAATTGATCGGAGTGGCAGCGGGCGAAAGTCAGAATCCCGGTCAGGATATTCCACGTGCAATGAAGCAGATTTTTTGGCGAATATTGTTATTTTTTGTTTTGGCAGTCTTTGTGATCAGTCTTTTGATTCCTCATACCTCTCCATTACTGGCAGGCACCGATGTGGCAATGAGTCCTTTTACTCTGGTTTTTCAGCAATATGGCATCAGTATTGCTGCCGCGCTCATCAATGCGGTGGTTCTTGTTGCGATTTTGTCGACTGGCAATGCCGGCATGTATGCTTCGACACGCATGCTTTGGCATCTGGCGAATGAAGGCCATGTGCCGATGATTTTTTCAAAAATAAATAAAAGAGGCGTGCCTATCTACGCGCTGCTGGCAACCACCATGGTCGCCACGCTGGCATTTCTTTCATCATTATATGGAAATGGCGCAGTCTATTTTTGGCTTATTAATGCGGCAAGTCTGTCAGGTTTTATTGCCTGGATTGGCATAGCAATCAGTCATTATCGTTTTCGTAAAGCCTACATCGTGCAGGGCAAGAAATTAAGTGAATTACCTTATCTGGCTAAAGGATATCCTTTTGGCAGTCTTTGCGTATTTGCATTGTGCCTGATCATCATCGCCGGCCAGAACTATAAGGCATTTCTTGATGATCAGATAGACTGGCATGCTGTTCTGGTCAGCTATATTGGCTTGCCTGTTTTTCTTGCGCTGTGGCTTGGATTTAAATGGGTCAACAAGACAAAACTTGTCAAACTGACAGAGTGTGATTTTTGCGAATCTGTTGAGCGGCAACCTGTATGACAGTTCAGGTGCCATGCATGTTGACCCTGAAGAGGCTGATCATAAATAGGAGTGCATGTTTTTGACTTCAGGTTTTTCCTTTGCGAGTGCTTTTTTGGCTGGTTTGATATGGTTTTCCCAGAATTTAATTGCAGGATGCGATGGTGAAAATAATGATTTAGCGAAATTTGTACGCTCTTTAATAGCGTTGACCCATCCTTGGTATTTTTCAAAGAAAGCTATCAGCCTCTGTACTGAAGGAGGTGAAGGGCTGTTACTGTTGTCAGGCGTCAAAGGGGGTAGTAAAGTTTCACAGCCTTCGGTAAGCATGATATAAAAATGATAATCCCTTTTTAATCGGGCATATCTGGGATGGCTTTTGTTCTTCTTATCTTTTAACCAATTCCTTGCGTCAGACATGTCAAAATCGATAGTAAATGTATCGCCGTGCACTATCGTTTTTATCTTGCTTTGCAATTCAACGTGCAGTGCGTTTGCCTGCAGTCTGCATTGGGCATACAGTGATATCAGTCTGACATGGCTACTGTCGTCTTTCATTGATGTAATCTTGTTTGTCAACATGGGGGTGATGGCACCATTCTCGAGGCGCATCTCGTTTCTTGTTTCATAAGCGGCTGCTTCCCGAATGATGTTGACGAGATGATCCTGTTTTTTTCTGGTGTCTTCTTCCTCGGTTTTTTGTGGATTTGGCGCAGGAATTAATGCTTGACCGGATTTATAAATGACGCCGGTAAATATAACAACCTCACGATCAGTTTTATTAGTCAAATACAATGTCACGCATTCATTATCTGTTCTGGATTTGTTGACATATCTGTAATCTGATTCATCCAGGATCAGATTTCCTGATTCATCAAACAGATTTTCAGAATCAAGTTCGGTCAGATTCGGGTTTTTCATATCACTGGTTCTTCTTATTATCCCTGCCATCCTGACGGCGTCATCGATTTCTTCCTCTGAGCTCATGATATGCTGCAGATTATTCAGGTATGCGTATGTTAGTTCCTCGGGCGTATATTTTATCAGCTCATTGCTGTTTCGGCTTTTCATTCAATATCTCCATGAGATTCGTTATATTATAATCAAATTTAATCATGCTGGGGGCATTCTAATAAAATGATACGGCAAAAAAAAAGCCTCCGAAGAGGCTTTAAAATGCATCAACGACCAGGAGAGTGAAAGCCGTTTTTGCAGAAAATGAATCAAGTTAATCAAATTTATAAAGCACACCCACTCCGTATTGGTTGGTATTGATGTTGGCCGTATGTACGTATTCACCACGTACGTCCCAGTTTTTGGCTACATTCGTCTGTAAGCCCAGGCCAAGTTGTGTACCAAAGAGAACGCCATGTGAATTTGAATAATGGGTAGTTTCGATACCTGCACGAGCATATGCCATGGTATTACTATTAATATAAATACCCGGAATAATACTCGCGCCCACACCATAATTCACATGATCAAGCTGGCTATAGCCTATATCCTCAAGGTTCACTTCGCCGCCAAGATAATATTGCTGCTTTGCACCAATCGTTGTCCCGTATCCGCCAAAAATGTTCAGTGTTGATTTATTGCCCGCACCAATGCCAGCCCCCACGTATGGCGTGGCCTTGGCGAAGACAATACTTGAACTTGAAGCGAAAATCATACATGCTACTACTGTTTTGTTAAACATACGCAAAACTTCCTTATGTAAGAAGCCCTCGGTAATTGCAGTTATCGAGGGCTAATATTTTAGTCAATTCTGCGATAGTCGCATGATACGTAAATATTTCCCCCGTTAGCGTTGGACCCGAATTCATTCGTGATCACAAGCTTGCCTTCCGGATCGGCATAATGGCCTTCGGTATGGGAGTTGTCTTTTAGTACAACGGGTAATTCAACCTTGCGTGTTGCGTCTTTGTATTCCCATTCAGCGGAGGTGATCGCATCAGTATCTGGTTCCGCTTTGCAGACCAGGACTTTTTTTTGCGGATCAAATTGATATCTGACATATATCTTGCTGGCTGGTTTGATTTCAATATTTGAAAACGGTGCATCATAAAAGATATCGCCTTTCGCCTGAGCGATTCCAAAAGACATCAATGTAAGAGGTAATGTAAGCATATACTTTGCTGGTTTCATAAACATACTTCCTTATTCCTTATTCATGTTGCAACTCATTTGATTGTTCGTTACTTCTGATCCTGATTTTCACGGTTCTCTTTTGTATTCACCTCCTTAACTGTTAGATTCCAGTTCAGTTTCACTACGGTATTCCAATATGTCACTAGGTTGGCAAACCAGGTAGGTGCAAATGGCATCCAGCGTTGATAAGCGTATGGCTTTCGCTTTTCCTGTCTTTAGGATAGACAGGTTTTGTTCAGTGATACCAATTGCTTCCGCTAATTCTTTCGAGCGTATTTTGCGCTTGGCAAGCATTACATCTAAATTCACAATAATAGGCATAGTCAGCTCGAATTAAATTGTCAGTTGTTGTTCATCATGCAGCTTCGCGCCTTCAGTCATGATCCAGGAAATAAGTATGATGACCAGGGCTGTTAACATGAGGCCCAAATTGGTTCCGGTGATGATCATGGTGGCGTATCGAAAACCAGGCGGATTTCCTGAGGTCAGGATAAAGCCGAGTATGAAATCAGAAAATGGCCTGATGATTTGCTCCAGTAATAATGCATAGCCGGCATTGCGAATGTAGCGGACATTATTAGCCGAAAAAAATTCAAGACGTTCATATAAGCCAAACAGTTTAATTAGGAAATACAAGACCATGAGTTTAATCATGGTCGGGATCATGGTGACGACAAAACCGGCAATTTTGGTATTGAGATCGAGCTTGTAAGCAATATTGTCCTGATAGACGCGTGGAATGACGTTGAACCAGCTGTCAATGGGGGCATAAACCCAGCCAATGACTTGCATGCAGAGCATGCAGACAAAAATGATCTGGAAGAGTAACCTGAAGAACAGGCTGACATACTTGATCTTGTTCATTTCCACATATTCTCCATTCCGTTATGGATAAACAATATAATATTAATTATCGTAAATCAATAAGAATTGTTAGATTTTAATAATTATTTTTGAATGAAATTAACTGATTATATAATGACCAATCAGTACGGTGGAGGGGTAAGTAAATCATTGCCGGTGGTCGAGGCCGCAATCTAGAGGTTAATCAAGCCTTAATTCTCATGTGGTATGGTATGCCGAAAATTCGGCTGTCTATCGCGTGTTATATCAAAAGAAAAGAGCAAGCAAAAAATGATTGTGACAAGAAAAATAAATAAAACGAATCCAGAGCGCGCATTTCGGTTTTATCTCCCCAAGACCTATTTTGTGAATTATCTCGCGGATACTTCTCATTACAAACATAACGTCATCAGTGATGAGTATGACTCAGATTCAATTCCGGATGCTCCCTATTTTTGGACCAGTGAACTGACTTCCTGCATAGGGATAGGGCTGGTTAAAAAAAGCAAGCCAGACATGCCGGCATCAATTGGTGTTTATCATTCAAATGGAGAGCATTCCATTCATCATGAAGAAGGCAACAAAAAGCTTGCCGCCGCCTTGATTTCATTTTTACATGACTGTGATGATACAAGTGATGTCCGTGTGATCATCGCATTCAATGAGCAGATACATAGTGATGAGAGAACGAGATACAGTCTGGATATCAAATCGGTCAAGGAACTTCTGGATCAGTGCTGCGTAGCATTGAGCAAGCAGGCAATTCCAGCGGATAATTATGCTGCCTATCTTGGCAGCACAACGTTTTATCTGACAAACACAGGTAACTATGGCAGTCTGCATGATATCATCGCAGACAAACGATTATTCAACAGGCTTGAGAGCCTGATACTGAACCATGATTTTGAGCTCGGCTTGTTCCATCAGGACATGTATCAGAAGAAGCCTGTGTCTTCTGGGGCAAAAAAAATCCTTGAATTGCTGGATATAGCCAAACAGCAAGATTTTGATTCTATCTTTCAGGCAATGTCCATCTTTGATGAAATTCTACGGATTGCAGAACAACAGTTACTGGCAATGCATACTCTTTTCAATTTGCAAAAATCTTCAACCAGACTTCTATACTTGAAGATTACTGCCTGGGATCCGCTATTGAATCAGCCGTCTGAAATCCTCTTGAATGAATGGCTGGCGACGCATTCCTATCACCTGTCACCATCATTGAAAAAGCTGGTATTGTTGGATAATCATAGTCTGGATGACTCATTGCGGCAGTCAAAATCAGAATCACGTAAGATGATGTGACGAAATAAGCGAATAAGAGGTATGGCACACGGGGCCAGAAAGGCCCCATATGCTGGCGACACTCAGACGTAAATCCTGGCGCTTTCATCCAGTTTGCAGGTAAAGGTTAGTTTTTCATTCAATGGCTTGAAATCTCCTGCATTTAAAGGTGTGTCAGACATGACCACTGTGTTGTCATTCGAGATAGTGTATCGAGTGAATTCATAAACCGGTTTTGACGGGAATGCCGGATTGTTGAGTGTGAAATGCAATAAGGACGCGGCGATATATCCGGCATCATCATTGATGGCAATCTCGTTGGGTGAATAAAGGCCCAGATAACTTGGCATGTGAGCATTCTTTGAAGATGTTGCGCATTTTGAGAAATCAATAAAAATGCGTATTGATTTGCCTGCAACGACGGCGGATTTAACCTGATCATAATTGTGTAACTGATCTGCGAAGCTGGTGGATGCGAAAAGCAGGGCAGTGGCAAATAATAATTTATTCATGATAGCTGTCCTTTAACAATTGTCCTGTGAAAGAAAAACGGGATGGTGGTCCCAAAAACCGCGTCATTATATCAGTCATTTTTTATCATGTCATAGAGCTTAAATGAAAATATTTCATGGACTTATGTAAAAAATTCATGGGTGACGTAAAACGAAACTGGCGATCATGCCAGGCGAAACTGCGCTAATTCAATTGATAGACAATGAATTTGGTTTGTACTTTGGCGGCAGTTGAAAGAATTTGAGTCGCCTATATATAGCATTTCAGTCGCCTGCGCTAATAGGCCATCCAGATTGCGATTGCGTCCCTGCCACTGTGTTATTAAACACAAGTGACAAATTCGGAGATAATTAATCATGAACGAAAAAATATCTATCATCAGTATGCATGATGTTCCAACAATCCCGCGCCGTGTTGTCACTGGGCATAAAAATGGTGTGGCAACAATTATTCAGGATGAGCTGGTCAGGAATGTCACGACGCACGAATCCGGGTTTGTGATATCAGATGTCTGGGCAACCGATGCCATGCCTGCCAAACTGGATAAATCAGCGGTAATTGCAGATTCATTATTTCCAGTGCTGCAAAAGAATGGAACGTTATTCCGTTACGTGCATATTCCACCAGACTCTGTTGTGAAGCAGCATTTTCCATCCAGGCCTGATGCACCGCATCCTCTCATGCATAAAACAGAAACACTGGATTACATTATCATTCTTTCAGGTGAAGTGTATTTGATGATGGAAGATACGGAGACATTATTGAAACCTGGGGACATTGTCATACAGAGCGCAACCAATCATGCCTGGAGCAATCGAACAAATACACCCTGTATTCAGCTTGCCATATTGCTAGATGCCAGTGAGTAATTTATTACAAAGAATTTCAATGTCTGTCTGGTAACAGTGATATCATGATATTCTGTCTGAATCCAATTGGCTGCCAGGCAGCTTAATACTTTATGGAAGGAATTTTATAACATGAGGTTCATAATATTTTTATCGGCCAGCTTATTATTGTTCTTTCAATCGTCAGCATTTGCAAATCCCTATTGGGATCCACATAAAGTACCAAAAGATATTCAATATTCTGATTCAAGATTGGTACTGCCTGATATCAATAACTTTAAAATTGTAAATAATGCTGATGCGATTGATGTGTTGCGCATTCAGGTGGATTGGCAAGAGAATGATGAGCGTTACCATGTCAGTAAAATGATTGTTGAACCTTCAGGAACACCGACGCTGCTCGCACGCAGTAAAATCAAACCGCGATTTGGCAGTTATCTTGGTGTGCTGCGCGACAATGAAACAGGCGAGGCGGTTTATTACGATTCCATTGGAACAGGAAAAGAGTATCGCAAACTCGCTCGCGCGATTAACCTGCGTTTTCCTGTCCCGGCTGGTGATATGACATTTGAATTGTATGCTGAGAATCCTGTTTCTGGCGTGATGGAAAGGGTGGTCAGTCAGCATCTTGCGCAACTTCAGCTGCAAAAATCCCGTCAGCATACTGAAGGACTTGAAATTCGCGAGCTCGCTCTTGCCAGCAAGACGCCGTCGCTTCGGGTAAACATCTATGCTGATGGCTATTTAAGTAACGAGAAGGATTTATTCTGGCAGCATGCACTGAAAACAGTACAGACATTGCAGAGAGAAAAATTTCCCGGAATCGAGTTCATGAGTTTTTACGGCGTATTTCATGCCTCTAACAAAAGACTGGGCAGTCCAGGTGATCTGGGTACGCCTGTTCCTGAATATGATTCATTCCTGGGTCTATATTATCCATACTGGGATAATTTTGGCCGCTGGTATGACATTGTCTATCCGACCCGCGAAGATAAATTCCGTCAAGGCCTGGCTGCGGCGCCTTATGATTATCCTATCGTACTGATAAACAGTACTGGTTACTGGGGCGTTGGCAATTATATGTCGCATACCGCGATACCTGCTGCAAATTCAATGTACTTTACCTACTTGCTGCTCCATGAGTTTGGACATTTCTTTGGCTTGAATGAAGAATACGAAGGGGGCGGGCGCACAGAACTGGAGTTTGCTCCCGATATAGCTGAACCCTGGTCGCAAAATATTACTTTTCTCACAGATACACGTTACGATAATTTGAAATGGAAAACATTCGTCGACAGCCATATTCAACTGCCAACCCCAGATGCTGTCTGGCGATCTTCACCGCCTGTTTATGGTGCTTATGCCGGCGGTTATGCAGACTCCGCGAGCAGTCGTGGTCGCAGCCACAAGCCGGGTCTTGGCTGTGTCATGGAAGCCAATAAACACTTTTGCGGCATTTGTGCGTACGCGATAGAAGAAGTGGTTCGACATGGGTTGGGAGAGTAAAAAACTGGCGGGGCCGAGAACCCCGCTATGCTTGCAGCAAGCACGCCGTTGTCCATCAGTGAGATTAACAGTGCAAGCAGCGGCGACAGATTCAGTCCTGTATGCTTGTTTATTGCCTGTGTTTCACAAATGTTCCGTCTTGAAATTCCTGAAATGCCTTTCTTAATTCATCATGAGTATTCATGACAATGGGACCATACCATGCGACAGGTTCACGTAGTGGCTTTCCTGATATGAGCAGAAAGCGGACGGAATGCTTGTCAGTGGTGATACTGACACGCGAGCCGCCCGTTGCATACAGCACTAATGTTCCATTGCCGCAGGGGCAGGGGGGCTGCATGTCAAAATAATTGATGCCTGCGGCATCATGCGCAAATGGCGTTCTTGACGGATCGAAATATGCTTCGCCATCGATCACATAAGCAAATACTGTGTGGTCTGCTTTTACTGGATGTGTGAATGTTTTACCGGCCGGCAATTCAATATCCAGATATTCGGGGTCTGTGATGATATCCTGAACGGGTCCGCGTGTGCCGTTAATTTCACCGCAAATAATACGTACCGATGCGCCATCCTGGGTGGTGATGAGCGGTATTTGCATTTTTTTGACTTCCCGATAGCGTGGATCCATCATTTTTGTCTGAGCGGGCAGATTGGCCCATAACTGAAATCCCAGCATTTGTCCTTTGCTGTTCCCTTTGGGCATTTCCTGGTGAATGATGCCGCTGCCAGCTGTCATCCATTGAACATCACCGGCGGAGATATTGCCTCTGTTTCCCATGCTGTCACCATGTTCGACATTGCCGTCTAACACATAGGTAATGGTTTCTATGCCGCGATGTGGGTGCCAGGGAAAGCCCGCTTTATAATCAGCAGGGTTTTCCGACCGGAAATCGTCCAAAAGCAAAAATGGATCGAGGAGAGGGAGTTCGTGAAAGCCGAATGCGCGTTTTAAATGTACGCCGGCTCCTTCAATGGTTGGTTCGCTTTTCCAGATTTTCTGTATTATTCGTAGTCCTTTGTTGTCTTGCATGGTCTGCTCCTGTTTCCATGTCACATGCGATATCGTTATTCATGATATCACGTTACTGAGGAGGTTTAAGGCAAATATGACTCAGCTCCTGCGTTCTTTCAATGGCGGAATATGGATGAATGAGATAGGATGTGCGTATCGATTTCTGCAAGTGATAAAGGACATGCGTCTGGTCAAACGTTTTCTAATTCGCATTATAATCGTGTCTTGCGGGCTGCTTCCCGGGCAGCAATGTTTGTCGGAGCCGGCGGCAGAAATGACATTGTCACAGACGGATTACAGACAATTACCATCCTGGGAACAGGATGACCACAGCAGAGCCCTGCTTGCGTTCAGACTCTCTTGCACAGAGATATTAAGACGTGATCCCCAGTCAGATTTTAATGCAGGCTTGAAGTCTGTTGCCCTTCAGCAATGGCAGCGCGCTTGTCAGGCGGCAATGAAAATACATCAACCAGATCAGCTCACCGCACGGCGTTTTTTTGAAACCTGGTTTGCGCCGTATCACGTGTCCAATGAAGGAAAGCATGAAGGTTTATTTACAGGGTATTACATGCCGCTGTTGCATGCCCGTTTGAAGCCCAGTAAAAAATTTTCCATCCCGATACATGCATTGCCAAACGATCTGGTGAAAGTTGACCTGGGACTGTTCCGGCCTGAATTTGCTGGAAAGAGCATAGTAGGGCAAGTCAGGAACAACATGTTATTTCCCTATCCGGATCGCAAGGCAATTATTGAAGGTATGATCGACGGCAAGGCGCGAACGCTGGCATGGAGTGATAACCCGATCGATGTGTTTTTTGCCCAGGTTCAGGGATCCGCGGTGATTGAACTGCACAATAAACGTCGTTTTATTATCGGGTATGCAGGTGATAATGGACGCCGTTATTCCTCGATAGGGAAAATTCTGGTCGCGAATAATGAATTGACCAGGCAAACCGTTTCCATGCAGTCAATTCGCATATGGCTCGCAAATCATCCTGATCAGGTTAATGCCATTCTGAATCAAAATGCATCCTATGTGTTTTTTAAAGTATTGCCTGATAAAAATCCATTAGGCACAGAAAAAGTGCCGCTGACGCCAGAGCGATCGCTGGCAGTTGATAACCGCTATATTCCCTTTGGAGCGCCTGTCTGGTTGAGCACTGCCATACCGGATGAATCCAGCGAATCACTCCTTCCCTTTCATCATTTATTGATTGCGCAGGATACAGGCGGGGCAATAAAAGGTGTGGTGCGCGGTGATGTATATTGGGGCACAGGCGATAAAGCCGAGTTTATTGCTGGTCATATGAATAGTCCGGGCGAATACTGGATTTTGCTGCCTAAAGAGAATGTCTAATCGTAACAATGTGACGATTTCAGCAATATTAAAATAAAGTTAAATACACCTGCGTCCTGTCTGGACGCGCAAAGACATGTTCGCATATCCGCATCTGCTTATAAATTCACGTTTTATCTAATATTATTTTAATCTGCTCGTTATAAAATAAACACGTACAAAAATAATAATAAAAAATCTACCTGGCCATGATTCGCCGTTCAACAAGAAAATTAAAATAATAAAAGTAAAAAAAGAAGGATGGCGAGTCACTGGGTAGATAAATTGACATACGAGGATCTCTGCGTGGCAAGTAGTGCATTTAACCCATTGAACAAGACTCTGACTCCGATAACCAGTAATGGCAATATTCTTGCAGTCAAGCATAAGACACAACCTATCACTGATGCTGAACGGCATACGCTTAATACAATCTATAATGAATCGGTAATACGTATGGAACGGACGTTGCAATTACTGGAAAAACTCGACATCTGTTTGTCATCCAGAAGTATCGATGAACAATATAAAGTTAAAAACATAAAGCAGATGCTTATTGATGAAGAAGTTGATCCGGATGTTTTGCATGCGCTCAAAATGGTAAAGAGGCATTTTTATATCAATATTACCAATAATACAATAGCCAATGTCATTCAGGGCGTACGTATTCTCCACGATAATCTCTTGAAAACCTGTAAAGGGCTTATGGGCCAAATGGATGTTCGGCTTCAGGTGCTGCCGCATAATCCAAGTGCGGCGGAGATCAGCAAGTTGTATGACAAGACATATGTGCTTGTCCCTGACAACAGCGGCGGCTGGGAATTGTCATATTACGAAGACAGAGTCAAAAAAAAGACTATTCCGATTAATGACGTGGACGCACAGATTAATAATATTCCGAGCGTTGAGCTGGCCACGGTAAACGCATCGTTAATAATCAGAAAAATCATGCTGTATCATGCAAAGAATATGCAGTCGAAAAATGATAATGTTTATATTTCCAATATTTCCGTAAAAAAGCAAAACGATGTGAATAACCTTGCCATTGGATATGTCCACTATGTACGTAAAGGTGTGGCATGGGAAAATTACGGCCCGATTTATCTCGATTACAGGCTGCTGCAAAACAAGCCGTTTTTGGCTTTGATTACATTGATGCATGAAGCGTCGCATCGGTATGGCTGGGTTCAGGATAGAGGGTATTATCATCAAGAGAAGTTATTAAAAAATGGCAAAGGCAGCCGTCCTTATCCTGAAGACCTTGGCAAATCGCCGCCAAAGGCATTGAATAATGCCGATTCGTATGCCTATTTTGTTGCTGATGTAACTGGCATGAATGGATTATATGACAAGCAGAATAGTCCAGCATGGCTTGATCCTAAAAAAATTCAACCATTGCCAGCGCAAAAAAGCCCGGGCAGTGCCTTGAAAAAATTCTCACTGTTTGCATTGGGCGCTGTCGCGGTAGGCGGTATTTGCTATCTGGTTTCCAGGCGAGGTTTTTCCAATTCCTGATTGTGTGCGCATGATCTGTGCTCCGTCATATAGCGAACCTGATATTAATATGTGTATTATTATCTCATCTTAATTCAGGGCTGCATGGCATGATGTACGGAAAATTGTGTACGGAATTTTATGATCTTGACAAACGGTTCGCGGATGCCGATGAAATCAGTTTTTATCAACCATGTCTGGATCAGGCAGATGTCATTCTTGAACCAATGTGCGGCTCCGGCCGTTTGCTGATCCCGCTATTGCAGCAAGGATATAGTATTCATGGTGTTGATAATTCTGTTTCCATGCTGGAAAGCTGTAAACAGCGAGCCAGGGCCAGAGGGCTGGACCCAGTGCTTTATCATGACTCAATCGAAACCATGGATTTGCCCTGTCGATATAATGTCATATTGATACCATTGGGTTCGTTTCAGCTGCTTTATCCGCGTTCTGCGGCATATCAGGCTTTGAGCAACTTTAACAGGCATCTGCTTGAAGGCGGCAAGCTGATACTGGATTTATTTGTTCCCTGGGATGCTTTATCCAAGCGCAATGAGAACGAGTTCAATACAAAGGAAGTATTGACGCCTGATGGTGGAAAAATTGTCTATCAGTCGCATGATCAGATAAATATATATGATCAGAATATTTATAGTGAAGCAGTTTATAAAAAAATTATAAATGATCAGATTGTCGCTGATGAATACGAGCAAATGCATATTAGCTGGTATTACCGATATGAGATGGAACTAATGCTGGAGAAATTTGGTTTCAGGCATATTTCATTTCAGGAAAAAATTTTCCGTGACGAAAATCACATGCTGTTTATTGCTGAAAAGTAAGAACTTTTAGATTGATATATATGGAAATTGATGTATCACATATTAAACAATGCATTTACATATGCATAATAAATCGACAGAATAAATAGACGAATCCAGCATGTCTTCATATCTGATTGATATAAGTGATGAATTTCAGATTCATCGCTATAAGCTTGATATCAAATTAATCAAGCCTGATCCTGTTGGATGTCCCGAAATGATCAATCAACCGATACCGGTTACAGTTAATCGGGGTGTTTGGATTCGGTATGGCAACTGGTGTGCATGCATTGGCTCCGTCCATTAACAAGATGCTGAGTATCATGAAAATGGATTTTGATGCAAGCCGCTGTACGGTACCACCGGGAAGAAAACTTGGCGAAATCTATTTTACGACGCGTGAAATGGAAGTGCTGCAATTTTCAGCGCGTGATAAAACAGCACGCGAAATAGCCGGTATACTGAATCTGTTGGTTAGAACAGTTGAACAGTATCTGGAAAATATAAAATGTAAAATGGGCGTGTCAAGTAAATCCGAAATGATTGATAAGGCAATCAGCGAACTCAATATTAACCTCTAAGATAATCACAAAAGCAGCAAGCTAATCCGATGCAGATAACAGGGTATACATGCTTCGGTTGGCTGCATCCTGGATGGTCGTCACAAAGTTCAGCTTGATATCATATTTAATCGCAAATGCGTAAAATTTTTCTGTTATTCCCGGGATGGATTCCTTGTCGTGGTACATGATAATCAGATTATTCTTGCCCTTGAAGTAATTCGTGTATAGCCATTCTTCGTTGGCGCTATCACTGTTCCTGAACATGGGATAAACGTAATTACGATATTGAATGATTGGCGGGTAATCAGTCAGCAGGTAATAAATCTCATGAAATTTCATTCTGTCGTGATTGTTGTTTGCCAGCGCAAAAACCTGATTGTTAGGGCCGAAATCAATCGAGATCACAGCATCATATTCATTAATATGATGATTGATGTAATTGCTCAGCAGATAGACAGCGGGTGTCCACATTTGATTTTTGTACGCATACGGATTTTTGAATGCTGAAAGATAAAGCTGATCAGTATACAGCTGGGAAGCGGCAAGTGATAACGGGAGAAGAAATAAAGCGTAACTGAATCGATACCGGGAGATGAGTGAATAAACTGAAGCCAGTGCGAGGAGAAACAGCAAATGATGCATTGGCCATAGGATCATTAAATGCTCTGAATTCCTTGCCTGCGGTGTCACGACAATCTGGATGAATTCAAGAACAAACATTAACAGGAAAAATAATAGCAGACGGTTATACCTTCGGTAATGTCTGTTACCTGTCCGTAAAACAAAAGACAGGATGAAGGTGATAAGCCAGCACAAAAACACGGCTATTTCAATGTAATTAACCAGTGTTGGCGCGGGGAGTGGATCGAGAAAGATGAAAAAATATCTTTCTGCCCCATTCATGGTATCGAGGTAAAGGTGGAGCATGTAAATGCATTTGCTGTATAAGGGTGCGAGCATCAGGAAGCCGAGATTGACATTGATGAGTGAGGGAAGGATCAGGAGTATGATCGCAGCTGCGATGATGACTGAGAAGAGTATGATTATGCAGATTGCGGCGAAGGCATGCCTGCGGCAGAGAGAGTATATTTTTCCTGGATAGAATGTTAGCGCAGCGGCGACGAACGCTGATACGAACCAGATAAAATTGAGCTTGTTATACAGGCCGAGTGTCATGGCTGCTGCCAATAATGCCGGATAAAGCATCCGCCTGTCATGGATCATCCTGAAATATAAATAAAAAGAAAGAGCAACAAGCAGATTCTGCAAGACGACTGGCCCGAAATCAAACCTGGACTGAATGATATAAGCAGGGTCCGTTGATGCTATGAAAATAAAAAAGAGTAAAAATGCGGTGTTTTTAAAAATATATGCAGCGTTTTTGTACCAGAACAACAGTGTTAACGCAGCCAGCAAGATGGCAGGTATACGAATTGAGTAGACGTTGACGCCAAACAGTTTGAAGATGGGGAAATAAAGGTACGATTTTAATGCGCCTGCGTAGGGAAAAATCATGACGGGCACGTCGAAGATTTTTTTGTAAATAAAATCCGGGGTCAGTCCGCCAAGAGCCGCATTCACGAAAAATGTCTCGTCGTAATTCAAGCCGGTCTGGTTCAAGTAGGCCACGCTGTAAATCAGGAAAAGGATCAGCGCGGTACAGATAGACAGAATGATGAAATTGCGGCTGGCTTTTTTTCCCTGACGTTCATCTCCATTTTGCTCTGACATTTTACGGCTCCTTGGCGTTCCATCGGGTCATGTGTAGCGCTATCCGGCTGCCTGCCTGCGCATGAATCGTGATCTTTGCCGCTGCATTTGCCATAAACAAATATCTTCCAGGGACGCGACCGGCTCGCTGGTATGGGGAAGTACTTGCAAATAGGGAGCGGGACCAAATTCGGGCGTCAGTGTCAGATAATCACGGCCGGATTTCATTTGTGTGTCCCAGATAATGTCCCACCAGCGTTCGTGAGCTTCCACGTAGGATTGATACTCTGGTGCACGAGGGTCAGGAACTTGAGGGCCCTGTTCATATCCAACACGGGCATGGATGTGCAAACAGCGTTCGGCGCAGAGTTTCAGGATGTCGGATTCTTCATCGATGAGTCGCTCGCAGACAGTGACCCAATGACTGTAATCACAGCATAATTTCAGGCCGGGAAATTCCAGCAAGATATCGCGTGTGATCCATGGATTATAAAATGTCCGACTGCGATGTGTTTCATGGGCGATGGGAATGCCAAAGTCAGCCTCGATTTTCAAAGCCTCGCGATAAAATGTTTCCGCCTCTGTTCGAGTAAAAGCGTCACGTCCGCTATGCGCATTGATCAGTAAGGGCTGGTAAGACGCAACCTCGTTTATCTGTGCGGCAAACGAGGCGAGATGCTCGCCAACGCTTTTACCCTGGGTAAATACCATGGGTATCCATTTCAGGTCCAGGTCGTTTAATTGTGCAGTTAATTCGCCGGGCGATTCGGCTGAATACATCAATCCTGCTTCGATGGCTGTATAACCTTCATTTTTGAATTTTTTTAATGATTCATGATAGGGTGCGGAAACACCCCACAGGTGTCTGGCGAACAATAATTTCATGAGTTACCTTGTCAGTCATGCCGCATGCTGTAGATTGGGTATTGTCCTAAGAATTACTCTGTATGACAAGCCTCAGATCAGGCGAACGCAGAAAGGTCTGTTTCAAAAATGTTCTTATGTTAATACTACGCTGCAGCCAAACCTGCTTTTCGAACCATCCGCGCCTTGCCTGAAAGCAAAATCATCATTTTGAATCAAGATTTATTTAAAATATGCCGCCTATTGGGAAATATTCAAAGACACATTACAATGTCAGTCAACATGTCAATCTTGCCGGATTAGGAGACAAGCTGATTGGGTCAAGCTAAGGATTATTATAAACTGATAGCACTGTCTGCTGTGGGTTCCTGCTTTGAGTTATTTGATTTTCTTTCATTCATATTCCTTTCATCCATCCTGTCCAGGGTTTTCTTTCCGTTTCATGACAAGTCCCAGGGTCTGATTTATACATTTATTATTTTTTCAACGGGTTATTTTTTCAGGCCTGTCGGGGGCATTTTGCTCGCGCATTTCGGTGATCGTTACGGCAGAAAGCTCATATTTATATTAACACTGTTACTGATGTCGCTGCCGTCATTAATCATTGCCTTGATGCCTGTCACGAGACAAATCGGTATTGCCGCTCCCATTCTTCTCGCTTTAATGCGGATGACGCAGGGCATTTCACTTGGAGGCGAGGTGGCTGGATCTGTAACGTATGTCGCTGAGTTTACTTCTGAACGCTGGCGAACGTTTGCCTGCAGTTTGATGACAGCATCCGCTAATGCTGGCGTATTGCTGGTTGCCTTGGTAGTGAGTGTATTGACCAATGCCTTATCTGCGGAACAAATGACTGCATTTGGCTGGCGGATTCCATTTCTGACAGGCGCGGCGCTGGGATTGACCGCTGTCTATTTACGCAAGCGATTTTCGGAAACCCCGTTATTTCTAGAAATTCAAAATAAGCATCACATTCAAAAAGTGCCGCTGGCCTACGTCTGGAAACATTATCGTCCCAGTTTACTGTTTGGTTTTAGCCTGGCTATTATTGTGTCAAGCTCGACTTCGACCTTTCATCTCTTTTTTCCATCCTATTTAACTGACTTCCTGAATTTTAAAATGCGGGATGTGGTGCTGGTGAGCTCGGCTGGAATTGCAGCACTGGCTATTTTCTCGCCATTGTTTGCGCTCGCTTCCATGTATATCGGGAGACAAAGACAGTGCATGGCGGGGGCGTCTCTTTTAATCATGCTGTGTGCAGCTGCTGCATATAATAACTATGGAACAGGTACATTGGTGGATGCATATATCTTTATTGTCCTTGTTTCGCTGGCAATTGCATTGGTTAATTCAGTCATGATGGCAATGCTTGCTGATCTTTTTCCCACCTGTGTCCGCTTTACCGGCGTGGCATTGTCTTATAACCTCGGGTGTCTGGTTGGCGCTGGATTGACACCAATGATTAATACTTATTGCATACATGCAACCGGTTATCTGAATACGCCATTCGCACTGGTCGCTATTTTTGCTGCCCTGGCGTCGCTGGCTATGGTGTTTCATGCCAAGGCAGCTTAGCGGTCATCATGTTCTGCGATGCAGGAAGCAGTCAATGAAATCCATGAAGTATTCGTCAATAAAAGAGCGATTTCACTGGATCAAAGCCGGATAATGCGTCTGATTCCGGCGCCAACCACGGATAAACATCTTCCCATGTTCAAAATCGGCAAAGATGGAAAATTACGCAGAATTCGAACCGCTATTTGCGCGGTGTAAATCAGCTAGACATGGATAAACTGACCGAATTATCCAATTGCAGCAAGTTATCGTTTTTATTTCATCATGCGCAACTGGATTTCATTTTTTCATGGTTGGTCATGATGAAATCGTAAAACTTCTTTCCACTTAAGTGCCTGAGTAATTGATCATTATGTTTCTGCTGTCGGACAAGGGCATTGTAAGGTATCTGACCTGATGACGATTCTTCTCATCCCCCGGTTTTCATAAGCTTTCCTTAAGCTTTCTGTGATACATTCTGCGCAATTATTATACACAATCAAGAGGCAGTATTAAGATGTTACCAAGAGCCGCCAATTTGGCTAGATATACCAGAGAGATACATCGTACCTCACATCCCCGCCCGACTGAGCGGGTAAAACCAGATACTGCCAAACCTGCTACCGTCAAGCCGGCTAAGGAAATGAAAATAGAAAGGAAAAAACCTTCTGTAGAAAAACGAAAGCAGCCAGTTCCACGGGTTGATTTCCGAGTTCCGCTTATCGCTGCTCAGCCTGTCCAGGTTCATCGCGAAGTAAAGGTTCCAGCAGCAAAGAAAGAATCTACGCAACTTCAGCGCCGGCGTGTTCAGAAACACTCATCCGGCTCTGGTCACGAACAACGCCGGTATTATTCGGCCAATTCAGGAAAAAGTTCTTCCCGTCAGATCATGGAAGTACTGGATAGAGAACCAACAGCTTCAATCAAGGATAAACTGCTGTTGCTGGCGATCGCAGGTGGAATGGCATTGCTCGCCTATCAGCTTTATAAAGATAACTTCCAGGAGCCGGTGCTCGATGACTCAGTCATGAAAGGTGACAATTCCAATGTGAAAGATCTGAGTGTTGTGAGTTCAACCGAAATAAAATCCGCTGGTCACAAGGTTCTCGCTGGGCGTTCACACGGACATAAGGTTGTACTTGAGAATGAGCATGGAGAGCATAGATATTATTATTACAAGGAACCCTTCAGTCGTGAGGGCCTGATTCGTGAATTAATTCTTGGCGCGTTAGGAAAGAAACTTCTGGGCGACGAATTTCCAAAAGTATATGCCGTTGAAACACCGGTCGATGCGAATCGGTCGCGATATGGAGTCATGTCTGAAAGCCTGGGTACGAATGTCAGGCTAGATAATCTGGAAACATGGGCAGAAATGTATGATGAAGACGAGGAAGAAATCAATTTTGGTCCAGCTCATCTGGGTGAAGCACTGGCCTTCGATAAATTATTTGGCAAAACAGATTCCAAGCTTGCTAACCTGATTGTGAAGCGGGACCATCATGGAAACTGCTATTCGATTGATAATGAATCCGGCTTTAATATGGCTCCCACCTTCATTGCGGATGCGGCCGAGGCAGTCAGTTTTATCGGCGAATTCAGAAGCAAAACATTTATCGAACACTCCATGGAACAGCAAAATGATATCGGTCTTGATACCAATGAAAATATTCATCAGCCATTAAAGGCAAACAAGATAGTGAAGGACAAGGTTGAACCCATATTCAGGCAGGCGGTTAAAAATGATCTGGAAAATGGCCGCGTGATTGCATTTTATGAGAAATTCGCCTCGCTCAGTGAAAATGATTTTAATGATATCTTCAATCAGTTTGGTTCGCTGATCCATGAAGACGAACGAAAATTGTATCTCGCGGACCTCAAGGAAAGGCAGGCTGCAACCAGGAAATATCTGCAAGAGTATAAAACACCCGGGTTGTGTGGACGTTCTGCATACCAGGATGTGGTGAGCACGATATCTGGCTGGTTTGGCCTGCGAAAATAATAACCTGATACTCTGAATCGAAGAGCCGGATAGACATCATGTCTATCCGGCTTTTTTAATTCGTATTCATTTGCTTTCGCTGATCCGGAGGAAGATTGTTATCCCTTGAATTATAAAAATGTCTGTCAGAAATGCGCTAATAAATTGTATCCATTGAAATAATCAAGGTTGTAACTGAATGGAGGGCAGATTTTTAAGGTATAATAATCTTAGAAATCATGATTTGTGAAACTCCAGGGAGACGGGTGTGAATAATGTAAATAAACTGGATCAGCCAATACCTGTCGCTGCAAACGAGTTATTGAGTGACGGGTATGCCAATAACGATATTCAGGGGAAAATTCTCACTGAGCAGATAAGCATATTGTATAAAAACCTGATGATCAGCATTCCTGCAAACTTTGTCTGTGCGACCGTGGTGTTTGCAGGATTGTATCAGACCGCCAGCGCAGGTTCTTTATGGAGCTGGTATATTGCCGTTATTCTGACATCGTTATTTCGTGTTGCATTGATATATTATTTTCACCGCCATCCAAATGAAAATGATTTAAATCTTGGGTTGTTCGTGTTTGGCGTCGCGATATCTGCTGCTATCTGGGGAGTGGCAGATTCCATGCTGATGCCGGATGAGCAGCTGGTTGAACAGATGATTATCATCGTTATCGTCGCTGGTATCACGGCTGGCGGCATACAAACATTATATGCCAATTTGATAGCATCCATTGTATACGTTGTTCTGATTGTGACGCCATTATGTATCTGGCTTTTTTCACAAAGTGGTTACTCCTATTTTGTTTTGGGTATCGCCATGACAACCTATTTAATCTTCACGGTGGCTACGGCCATGCGCGGATATAAACAGTTATACATGAGGTTAAGGCTGCAGTTCGAAAATCTACGGCTTGCTGAAAACCTGTCGCAAATGAATGCGCAGTTGCAACAGGTGAATCAATCGCTGAAGGAAAGCGAAGCGACATTAAGGAACACAGAAGAAAACGCGCCGATTGGTCTTGCCATCGTGTCTTTGCAGGGAAGATGGCTGCGAGTCAATCATGCGCTGTGCGATATTCTTGGTTATGGAAGGGAAGAGCTTGAAAACCTCACTTTTCAGGACATTGCTCATCCTGATGACAAGGAAGACCTCTATTTGCAAAATTTATTACAGGGCAGGCTTGCATCGTGTCAGTATGAAAAACAATTCATCAAGAAAAATGGTCAATCTGTCTGGGGGTTGATAAATGAATCGCTGCAAAGGGATGCCGATGGAAAACCAGTTAATCGAATCATACAGATACAGGATATCAGCATTCGCAAGGATTACGAGATAAAAATGTCCGCGCTGAATGAGCGTACCTCACTCATGCTCAGTCAGTTACAGCAGCACGAAGATGAAATGAACATGATCAACAAGATGAATGAGAGGCTCCAGGCCTGCCGAAAAACCGATGAAGCATATTCCATTATATATATTTCAGCCCAGGACATTTTTCCGGATTTAAGCGGCGGCCTTGCCATTTTCAATGACAGTACGAATAATCTGGAAACAGTCTTGCAATGGGGTCCGGAGCGTTTATTAAAAAAGGAATTTTCCATAGATGACTGCTGGGCTTTGCGAGCGGGTCATCCCTATATTGTTAATGATGTCAATCGCGAGATGCTCTGTAAACACTTTGATGGTGTCGTGTCAGGCGGGTATGTCAACCTGCCCCTGACTGTGCAAAGCGGTATCATCGGAATGTTGCATCTGAGTGCCAGGAACGGAAACACGATTTCCAAAACACAGCTGCAGCTCGCCACGATATTCAATGAAGTTATTAAACTCTCTATTGCCAATATCCGGCTTCATGAGGCGTTACAGGACCAGGCCATACATGATCCATTAACCGGCTTATATAATCGCCGCTATTTGAATGAAATCATGCAGCCCATCCTTAATCGTATCATTCAGGAAAAGGGAACACTTTGTGTCTGCATGATCGATATTGATAATTTCAAACAGTTTAATGACTTGTATGGTCATGAAGCGGGCGATGAAGTACTGACATATGTCGGGTCTTTGCTGCGGCGGGAGTTTCAGGGCGTGAATATAGCTTGCCGATATGGTGGAGAAGAATTTCTGGTGCTTATGCCTGATACGACAATTCAATATGCCGTCAAGCATCTTGACGAAATCCGCAAGAATGTAAGAAATGAAGATATATTTGTCGGTGACCGACATTTGCCGCATATCACATTATCCATTGGTGTTGCCCAGGCGCCTGATCATGGCGAAACGGCTGATGAAGTCATCAATGCGGCGGACACAGCCTTGTATTCGGCAAAAAACACAGGAAAAGACAAAGTGACAGAGTACGCTTTAATTCAGGCATGATACTCTAGAGTCCGTATTTGTCTGATTTTCTCTCCGATCAGTTTTATGTGATTGAAATGACTCCCGCTATCAGTTTATCCTGTAAGTAACACTTCAAATTAATTGAATTAAGGATAATGACGAAATGCAGCGAATCATGATGCGCTTGTTTTTAATGGCCGTGTTATTTTTTTCCATGGCTGTTTCAGCCCAGGCAACCGAGATTTACAACTTTGATCCCATGCATACCTATGTTCTCTGGCATGTCAATCACTTCGGATTTTCAGAGCAGGCTGGCAAATTCACCATGGTGGATGGAACTATCACTCTGGATGAGTCTAAACCGCAAGACAGCAAGGTCAATGTGACTATACATACTGACGACATCGCTACTGGCATACCAAAACTGGATGAGCATCTGAAATCTGGAGATTTTTTTAATGTCACAAAATACCCAACTGCAACGTTTGTGAGCAATAAGGTACAAGTGACAGGCAAGGATACCGGAAAAGTATATGGTCTGTTGACGCTTGTGGGTGTGACCAGGCCGGTTGTATTGGAAGTAAAACTTTTGAAGATGGGCATGCATCCCATGAAAAACAAAAAGTCACTTGGTTTTAGTGCGACAACGATGATCAAGCGCTCGGATTTCGGAATGAAAGCCTATCTTCCCGCGTTAGGTGATGATGTGCAGATTGAAATCGGAGCTGAAGCAAACTTAGCGGGTTAACTGGTAACTGATATGCCAAATCTACGAAATAATCAGCATGAATATGGCTCTATTGCAATCCTGCTGCATTGGGTGATGGCTGTGCTTATCATCGCTCTGCTGATTTTGGGTTTATACATGACTGAATTGCCGATTGGCTTGCGCAAGCTGCGATTTTATGGATGGCATAAGGAGCTTGGCGTTCTCGTATTCATGCTGGCAATGATAAGGGTAGTCTGGCGATTGGCAAATATCACGCCGTTACTTGCACCTTATCTGCCTTTATGGGAAGCATTCGCTGCACGTTGTGTGCATTGGGCATTTTATTTGTTAATGGGCATATTGCCGATCACTGGATGGATCATGTCATCTGCTGCGGGATTGCCAGTTTCCTTTTTTGGATGGTTTGTACTTCCGGATCTGGTGTCGCCGAATCATGACTTGTTCATGTTTTTTCGTGAATTACATGAATGGTTGGCCTGGGCCATGATAGCTCTTATCTGTCTTCATGTCATGGCAGCGCTCAAGCACCACTTTATCAACAAGGATGATATATTACGCAGAATGCTGCCATGAAAAAACCTATCGTGCTTGGATGAATTACGACTTGTAAAATATTCGGGTTGTTACCAGCGTAACGGTTTGCCATGGCGGAAAAAGCCGCCTGTAGGTCCGTTATCAGGCAGGGTAGCAGCCCATACCACACTGGCTGCGCCAATTGACACAGGGCCTCCGCCAGCTCCACCCATATCAGTGGCAACCCAGCCGGGACAAACAGCATTGACCAGGATCCCGGTATTAGCGAGTTCTCCAGCAAGTGTCCGCGTGAGAGCGTTGAGGGCTGCTTTTGATACCTGATAGGCCGGAGGACCGTTTCCCATTTCATTAATTGATCCTGCCTGGCTTGAGACATTTACAATCCGGCCATGACGGGATTTTTTGATCAAGGGCAGAAATACGCGAATCATTCTCCAGGCACCAAAGAGATTGGTTTCAATGGCCTGTCTGACCGTGCCTTCTAGATCAGCAGTGGAGGCTTTCTCCCAGGTATCATAAAGAATGCCAGCATTATTGATCAGAATGTCCAGATGTCCATAGGTGTCATTCACGGTCTGAAATAGTTGATTGATGGAATCATCACTGGTTACATCCAGCTGACAGGGAATGATCTTGCCATTGATGCTATTTTCATTGCCGAGCTTTTCGGCTGCGGCGCGTCCTTTTTCTGGATCACGTGAGCCTAATAGTACGGTATGACCTTTTTGCGCAAGTTGCAGGCATACTTCAAGTCCAATGCCTCGATTCGCGCCAGTGACCAATGCAATCTGGTGAACAGCAGGTGATAACATATCTGCCTTATAATTTTATGAGGTTTTAGTATCAGCCTTGTTCCATTCACACACTTCAAGACCGTCAACAATACGTTCTGTCGGTGTAAAATTATCGCGTGATGATACGGGTTCAATCATTTGTTTCGCGATCAGTATTGAATTAGCCGGGGCATGTTTTTGCATATGTCCTGCGATGTCTATGGTCCGGTCACTGAATTGTTCGAGAGGAATGGAATCGTCATAATACACATGTCCGGCATTAATGCCGCATCGAATGACAAAATCACGCTTCATTACTTTTACACTTCGATTGAAGTATTCCAGGCCATTCAGAATATTCTGGGCAGCTTGCACGGCATCTTCTATGGTATTAAAGCAAGCCATCACCCCATCTGGTGTCCATGCTGCCTTGATCAGGCCGTGTTCCTTGAATTTTGCTTCAACAAAATTGTGATATTCCAGAAAATCATGCTCGACAATGCCAGGATCCTCACCCTGTTTCATGCCTGTTGAATCTTCGACATCAATAGCAAGAAATGCAAGATCGCGGCCAATCTTTTCCAGTTCTTTTTTGATATTCGCAAATTCTTTCAACAATTCCTGGCGATTTTTTCCTGATGCCAGGCTCGCTGCTTCCATTTTGCTTGCAAGCAGCGCAACTTTGTCTTTCTGGGTTGATGATTTATAGGTTTTCTGAATTTGTTTCAATTCCCGCATCATTCTGCGTTTTTGCTCGATAAATCGGATTTTTTCTGAGAAAGATTTCGTGAGATCAATCAGGATCAATATCGCAACAAGTGTAATCACGCGGGACAAATCAAAGCCGGCGATTTTTGTTGGAACGTAATGTTCGACTGAATTATTGAATGTGATTTCAAAATTAATAATGGGCTGCAGATAAGAATAGTCATTCAGATTCGACATGTATGGCATGACCAGGCCGAAGATGGTTAATAACAGCATTACAACGAGAGCCCATCTGATTAGTGCAAGAGCGAAGATAAGTATCCTGGAAATAAATTTAAACATATATCTGCTCGCTTCTGATAATACCTAATATGATTATAGCCTTAACAGATAGATATTGCCTATGCGGCTATGCTTGACTCATACTGAATTGAATGATATGGAAGCAGAATTCGTTAAACTGTATATCATGCATGCATGATATCTTCGGGCCAATTTGATATTTTCCAATATCATGGATTATATTATTTTTTCAAATGGATATTTTTATTGATGTTCAGTGAAGGGAGAGGGAATTCAACATGTTGGAAAGAGCCAGAAACACGGTTACAGACACAGGGAGTTATCTGTGGTCATTAACAAGTCCGAATGTTCCAAATCACACCATCAGTGCATCGGCAGGCACGGCTATTCTATTGGTCACAGCCTATGACACACTGTCAGGGTGTTGCGATAGCTATTCCATGTACGCCAAATTAGGCATTGGCTTGACGCTTGAATTGCTGGCGGTGAATGAATATGGTTGGGGTAAGGCCTTGCATGGCGTGGCGAATGGTCTGAGCTCTATGAAGGAAGGTCTCAGTTCACGGTTTTTCAAACCTGCTGTTACTGCGCGTGTAAATGGTCCATCAGACACATCAAAAGAGGAAATCAATTCCTCCCCAGGATTAAAGAAATCCCAGTAACAGCATTATCGATGATGCCCGGTTCTACCTGGTGTGCCGGGCTGGTCTTTTATCGAATAGCATCAGTTCATATGTCACAGGGCTGAACAAGCATGCCGATTCAACCCCGTCACCAATCTATGGATCCACATCGCAACTATAGGGACCCGGGCATGGATTCGAATAATAATGATCATAATAATTATTATCCGTGCAGCTTGGGAGTCCGCACTTGGAATTGTAATCGTAATATCCACAGCTTGGCGTGGAGCAGCCGCCGCATGAATCACAGCTGGCGCATCCAGTCAGAAAACCGGTGCAGCAAAGACACGTGATGATTAACAGTTTTATTTTCATGTAAAATCCTCCTCATTATTTTTTTGATAAATAAAACCAGCAATCACATTCGGTTAGTAATCTATATCCATATCCGGGTGTATGCTCGCATCATCGTCGCCTGTGCTCAGGTCGGGATCGTTTGTATCGAATTCATCGATTCTGACATATCTTCCATGACCATATGCGCCTGGATTCCAGTTAAATTGAACAAAGTCAGGCGAGCGCGCGCAGGACATGCATGGCGGTGGCGGCGGCATGCAGCCGCCACAAGCGGGAACAACGCATCTGATGTCATAGGCATAATTTCGATAGTGCCGGTAATATCCACATCGATGATGTTTTGCTGCGTGATGATGTACACGATGTGGTCTCCATACTGTTTCTCTGACATAGCAGTTTGGGCATGCAAACACAGGATTGGGAGCCGGGTAGACAATATAATATTCCGCGTACACGTCTGGCGCGCACGATACTATCATTATAAAGACAGAGATTTTAAACAAGGTAATCAGCTTGCCTGCCTTGATGGATTGCATGGGCCAACTCCTTTACTCCATTCTTATGTTTTAATTTTAGCACCAGTTAAAGTGAGATTTATGAAGGTAAAAAATGTAATAATTAATATAAGCTTAGAGAATGGTATGATTCATTTTCTGGCAGCTGCCGGTACTATTGGTTTGGCATAAGGAGGTAAGGGTGTGCTAATGCCAGCCTGAATAACAAACAATCAGGAGATTTCATGAAGAAAAATGATTTTTTGACAGTTGCAGCTTTTCAATGTCATATCACGGAAGGTGATAGTCAGGCGAATCTGGAGAAAGTTTTGGAGACGGCCAATCTGGCAGAAAAACAGGAAATCGATTTGCTCTGTTTTCCTGAATCCTATCTGCACGGATATTTTTCATCCAGAGAGCACGCGTTGCAGCATGCAATCGATTTAAAAAGCCCTGAATTCGCCAATCTCTGCAAGCGTTTTTCCAGGTTTCATACAACCACCGTGCTGCTGGGTTTGAATGAAGTTGAAGAGAACAGGATTTATAATACGATTGTCGTGATTGAAAAAGGCGTGTGTCTGGGAAGATATCGAAAAGCCTATACTTATTCTCCATATGATTATTATTCATTGGGTCGTGAGTTTCCAGTCTTCGAAAAAAAAGGCGTCAAATATGGCGTGATGATCTGCCTGGACAGTGCATATCGGGAGCCTGCGCATCTTGCTGCGCTTCAGGGAGCTCGAATCATTTTCTGTCCATCATTTAACAGAGTGCAGAATGACGCGCACATGTTAAATTATCTGCAACGCAAAAGTCATTTTATTTCGCGGGCATTTGATAATCATTGCTGGATTGTGGTGAGTGACATTATTTGGGACAAGGCTGAGGAAGTATGTCCAGGTTTTGCGTCGATCTGGAATGATAATGGGGAATTGGCCGTTAAAGCTGAACCATTTCAAGAGATGCTGATTACCTATCCCATCCCGTTAGCCAATTTGCGTGAAGGCAAAAGGGTCCGGCTGTTCGGCAATCCGGAATTATTTGAACTTGTCATCGCAGCATATAAAAAAGCGACTCGCAGTTAACGTGTCTACTGGCTGATTTGGACTTTGCCTTCGTTAATCGAGGTCAATCCTTTTTGATAAAGAGCCTGTTCCTCGGGCAGCAAATTCGATGATTCTTCCTTGGTTAATACCAGTGGAACCAGAGGAGCAAACGATAATGTGTTGATATAGTAATTGCATAAGTCGGCAATATTTTTTTGATAGGAAACGCCGCCGTAGCCAATGAAGCGTGTCACGATATCAAGTGTGACAATGTCATTTAATCCATCTCCAATATGAATGATTTCCTGGTGTTGTGACTTAAGCTGCTGGACAATGGCGCGCTTGCCATCATTGTTCACCAGCGGGGAAGATCTTTCAAAATCGAGGAAGTTTCCTTGCTGATCGAATCTGAGATCAACGGCGAAAACATTTTCAGCAGGAATTTGCAGCATTTCACCAAATATTTTGACAGCAGGATTGACGCCCGCTGACACCAGGTACAAAGACTTGTTCAGTCGTCGTAACAGACTGATTACATCAGCGACATCGGGCGCGCGGTGTGCATAATACTGGTGACCCAGGGCATAGACTTGTTCGCGTCTTGGAAAAACCAGGTCGAGTCGCTGCTGGTAGAGACCGGGGTTAAGTCCTGATTTGCCCATTGCTTCTGAGGTCAGCGATTTCACAGAGTCGCCGACGCCATTATTTTTGGCTAAAAAATCAATGCCTTCTATCGAGCTTAAGGTACCGTCACAATCGAAAACTATCGCAGAAACCGGACTGGTTAATTGCCAATTAAGTGATGTCATGTTATATACCCAAGGTAATGATTCATATCTATATCATACTTTAAAATATAAATTCCTGGGAGCAGAAATGTTTAAAATCCAAACGTTGAATACCATCGCAACGGTAGGACTGGATCAGTTTCCCCGTGACCTTTATGAAGTGGCTTCCGAGCTGCAGCATCCGGATGCCATTCTTGTCCGCTCCCAGGTGTTGCATGGCACGGATATCCCAGGTTCGGTGAAAGCAATTGGCAGAGCTGGAGCGGGGACAAACAATATACCGATATCGATGCTGACTCAACGAGGCATACCTGTTTTTAACACGCCTGGTGCAAATGCAAATGCAGTGCGCGAACTGGTGATTGCAGGGATGTTGCTGGCAAGCCGCAATATCTGTCAGGCCTGGAATTATGTCAGTCATTTAAAAAGTGATGATGCCGAGCTCGACAGGGAAATCGAAAAAAATAAAAAGCAATTTGTTGGATTTGAATTGATGGGCAAGAAACTTGGTATCATCGGGCTGGGAAGTGTGGGTGTCAAGGTTGCCAATGCCGCTGTCAGCCTTGGAATGAATGTTATCGGGTATGATCCAACGATTACGGTTAACCGTGCCTGGGAATTGTCTGCCAATGTCAGGCAAGCAACCAGTATTGATGATGTGCTCATCGAGTCCGATTTCGTGAGTTTTCATGTTCCTCTTACAGACGCAACCAGACATATGATCAATGTATCACGCATGCAGCGGATGAAACGTGGTGTTGTCCTGTTGAATTTTGCCCGGGACGGTATTATCGATGACCGCGTGCTGGCTGATGCATTGAACGAAAATAAAGTGTCTGCTTATGTCACGGATTTTCCGTGTTCGCTTTTAAAGAATCATCCGAAAGTAATCAGCTTGCCGCATTTGGGTGCATCAACGAAAGAAGCCGAAGAAAATTGTGCTGTCATGATCGCGAAACAGGTACGAAGTTATCTTGAATTTGGCGCCATTACAAACGCAGTGAATTTTCCTGCCGTGGAAGTTTCCCCGAATAACACGACAGCCAGATTGGCGATTGTGAATAAAAACATACCCAATATGGTTGCGCAAATCTCTTCAAAGCTTGCAGCACAGGATTTGAATATTGTCAGCCTGGTAAATAAGTCTCTTGGCGAGATCGCCTATACACTGATTGACCTGAATACAGATGTGAATGGCGGCGTGCTGGATGAGATTGCGCATATCGAAGGTGTTGTCCAGCTGCGCAGGCTCAGGGCATTGAACCGCCAATAGAACTCTTTAGATGCATTTATCCATCGGCAGGTTTTCGAATTCGGCATCATCCATGATGGGAGCAGGTTTCTCATTCAGTCTATATGCCTTGACGATATTATTGTGTTCGATGGTGGCTCGGCGGTTCGCCATCTCTATATCTGTGTTTTGAAGCAGCCCATTCGAGAAATTGACGAGCCGAATTTTTGCCTGAAACCAGGACTTAACTATGCCTCCACTGGCTTCATACAGCGTTTTGCCCTGGTAAGCATTATTAATCATGGCTTGTGAATAAGGTTCCAATTTCTGTGCGATGGCTAATGCCGTCAGGGTTTCATTAAATAACAGATGTTTGACTGTCTCGCTATCTGAAGCAGCCGATAGTTCATGATAGACATTTGAGAGAAGCAGATAACCGGGTGTCCAATGCAGGGCGGCGGCCCGCTTCGCGTAATTGATAATCTCTTCAGCCAGCTGGCTGTCCGGATGGTTAGCGCATAATTTCAATTCCTGTGCGCAAAGTGCATTTAATGCAAAGAAGCATCCATGCTGCGCAGATATCTTAAGGTAATCGCTTGCTGCCCTTAGCTGTTCATCACTGAGAATTTCATTTTCAGCCGCGACATCGAGATATTGTTGGTACAGATAAAAGCCTTTCAAGAGGGAAAAACAGGACAAGGTTGGAATCGGCAGGTTTTCATGCTGCGGACCATGGGAGGTTTCGTTGGGGTTGGCTCCGCATTGCCGCCATAAATCTTCCCACAATTGCTGGAAAGCAGGAGCCTGGCAAATTCTGTCAATCACTGGATTGGCGATGGCAAGCTTTAATAGTGTTCCGTCATCTGTGGATTTAATGAACGACATCAATTCGGATGTTATACGGAGATCGTCTGTACTTATGTTATCTGGATTTTCCAGATCAGCATCCACATATAATAGAATGGTATTTTCTATTATTTTTTCTCTTGCAGACAGTTCTGATGGAGTCCGGGAAAGCGACATCTTGTACCTCATGATCTAAAAAACAAGGGCTTGATTGACGTCTTTAAAGTATCACTTTTATACGAAAACGGGTACTGTTGTGCGATCGCGGCCCGGGTTGACTCCGCCACTGCTTTGATTGTTAGTGTATTTTATATCTGATACTTGTAGTGTTGAATCAGGTACACGGCGCTGCGAGAGCCAGGATAGCGGCTGGTATGGCTTGGTTCGAGCAATGGCTTTCTGGTCTGTCACACCTTCAACAGGCTTTGAGAATGGGAAATAGTAATGCTGTATGGCAATCAGTACATTGACAGGCAAGACATCTTTCAATTGTGAAATATCGTGTATGCCGCCTGGGGTCCTGATTGTGGGTTCCTGGTTTATTGACCGGGCACCTTCGATTATTTTGGCGTATGTTTCGCATAATGTGGGATTGATTTGACCCTCAGTCGTGGAAATAACATCCATGAGTTCCTCATGGGTGGCGAGATTAATATCAGGCAAATCACATTTATGAGGATCGGCATCGGATTTGACAGGCACGGGGGGCAGGAATCGCTGCTCGCGTAACTGGCTGGCCAATTGTCTGATTGACCAGGAAGACCGGTAAATGCCTCCTGGTGCTCGCGTTTCATGCGCGAGTGTTTTGCTATGTCTGAGTGCAAGTTGAAAATGCTGCTTCGCTTCCTGGGCTGGCAAGCCTATGCCCAGTGTGCCTGCAGCACCCCAGGCAATGATGCTGCCGTCTTTTGACATGGTGCCAAGCGGAATGAAATCAGTGCTGGAATTGGTTCTTGAGGGGTGTTCATACGCGCAGGAAGTGAATCCCTGCAAGTCTTTCGTCAGCGTGTGCGGCAACTGTCCGCTGGAATAGACCAGTTGATCACAAATGATAGTTTTTCCGGTTAAATCAGTGAAATTTCCTATATGATTGTTTGGTGCAGCAAATGTTAGTTCCAGTCTGCCATCACTACTTTCCTGTACGGAAATTAATGTTCCGAGACCCAGGGTTGTCTTGTTGTTATCAACGGCTGTGTGTATCAAACGGTTCAATGCCTTGACGTTAAAGAAACCCTGCCCATCGACACCGACCCACTGCTTGATTCTGGCCTTTGGCTGTGATCCGCAGATATCGATTTCAGCTATCCATGCTGCATTAATTGCAGAGGTGCCAATGAACACTACTTCACCTGCCAGCTCGGCATTGCCATCCTGCGCATAAATGAGTTTGTTTTGTTGCATCAGTTTTTTTGCCAAATCTGGCTGGATCTGGTTGTCACTCAGTCGAATTGGATCACCCAGGCCGATACATAAATCAATCGCGTTGGTATACAAGTATTTATATGTTGCGGTATCAATTTGCACAGCAATTCGGTGCTTGCAATGCGCATGTTCCCATGCGCCGTTTTGGTCATCATAACTGATAGACGATTCAATGCGCACTGCTGCGAGGTTCAGGATACTCATTTGCAGGTCGTTTTGGGTTTCTGTCATCGCATGAGTGAAATCCTTCGCGACAACATACTGATATGGATTGTCATTTTTCTTATCGTTGCCTTCCAGGGTAAAATCTTCTGAGTGTGAACTTAAAACCTGTGGAGTCTGAATGCGAGCAGGTTGTCCCATGAGCCTGGCATCTTCTTTAGGCCATGTATTGGGTGCAACAGGATTATTCAATACTAATACTTTTGGAAGTCCGGAAGATGAGCGCAGGTTACGTGATGCAAAACCTACTTCCATGAATACAAGCGTAGCAGCTATGCCGCCGCCAACAATGATACGATCAAATGCCGGGCTTTCCTTGGAATCAATCACAAGCAGACAGAGTTCAAGAGAGCGCAATTCATGAATAATCGTGTTTTTCTCGATGGATTGTGCGATTTGTGTTTGTCTGAGTTTATCAAAATCCGATTGGCTGATTGAGGTTTGTTTGGAAACAGAGAGCCGGAATTTTGCAGTCTCGCGTTCATAGGTTCCAATTTCGTCAAGGCGCGATTTTAGGACCTGAATTTTTTGGATAATATCGATACGCAACAATGTTGTTACTCCCCGTAATGCTTGTGTGCGTTTGCAGTGTAATTTTTATTGCGCACTAATGAGGGTTGAATTATAGCAGTGTGATTATTAATTAAACATTAAGGGCCGGACAGCAAACGCAACGATAAATATAACTTATTGATAAATTATGATATTCATGATTAGTTCAGGATGTGATATTTCATTTGCGGCTGCGGCAAGTGCGTTTGGTTTTTATCCGGATTCACGGTAACCTTTGGTCAACTATTCCAATATCGATGGGGGCGTCATGGTCAGCATAGGTACACCTAAAACTGCTTCTTCCACCAAGTTTTTATTACTGGGTTCTGGCGAACTGGGTAAGGAAATTGCGATCGAGGCGCAGCGCTTGGGAGTGGAAGTCATTGCCGTTGACCGTTATGCACATGCGCCGGCTATGCAGGTGGCTCACAAACACTATGTGATATCCATGCTGGATGGTCCAGCATTGCGCAGTATTATTGAAGCAGAAAAGCCGGATTATATCGTGCCTGAAATCGAAGCCATATCGACCAGTACACTGGTCGAGCTTGAAAAAGAGGGTTATAAGGTTGTTCCCACTGCCATGGCAGCTGAGTTGACGATGAACCGGGAAGGTATACGTCGCCTTGCGGCTGAACAGCTGCATTTGAATACATCACCTTATCAGTTTGCCTCTACTCCCGAAGAATACCGAGAAGCTGTAAAAATGATTGGTCTTCCCTGTGTCGTGAAGCCTGTGATGAGCTCGTCCGGGAAAGGTCAATCCATAGTTCGCAGCGAAGATGAAATTCAACAAGCCTGGGTGACAGCACAAACGGCGGGACGAGCGGGTGCTTGCCATGTCATTGTGGAAGCATTCATTTCCTTTGATTATGAAATTACATTGCTAACGGTGCGTCATGCTGGCGGCACCACGTTTTGTGCGCCGATCGGGCATGTGCAGATTCATGGAGATTATCGTGAATCCTGGCAGCCTCATCCCATGCCGGAGGCGGTCCTGAAAAAAGCTCAGCAAATGGCCGGGACAATCACGGATTCACTGGGTGGCTACGGTGTTTTCGGGGTTGAGTTTTTTGTAAAAGGTGATGTGGTCTATTTTAGCGAGGTATCTCCACGTCCGCATGATACCGGACTGGTTACACTGGTTTCTCAGGATTTGTCGGAGTTTGCCTTGCATGTGCGCGCCATTCTGGGCCTGCCTGTCCCATCCCTGCATCAACAAGGCCCGGCAGCATCCCGCGCGTTGCTGGCACGCGGACACGGGACGCAAATCCGTTATCACTGTCTTGATCAGGCGTTATGTCTGGAGGGCACCCATTTGCGTTTGTTTGGCAAACCGGAGGTGCAGGGCGAGAGGCGTGTGGGTGTGGTGTTAAGTCTGGCTGACAGCATAGAGAATGCGCGCGCAAAAGCACAAAGAGCCCATGATGCGATACAGATTGAGGTGGAGTGAGGCGCTAAATCCACTTTTTTCTGCGGAAGTATATCATCATCAGTATTACGATGAGCGCCATCAGTGAGGAGACGATGCTGAATCCCCACGAAGAATGCATAAGAGGTACACCTGACAGATTCATGCCATAGATACTGGACAAGGCTGTGATCGGGATTACGGTAGTGGTAATGATGGTGAGGGTTTTCATGATTTCATTCATGCGTATGGTGAGACCGGAGAGGTACATATCCAGCATGCCGGACAGCATGTCGCGAAAGGTTTCCAGCGTATCGATGGCCTGCATCGAATGATCATACACATCTCGCAGGTACACGCGGGTGAACTTGGTAATTAACTCGTCTTCTACATACAACAAATGATTAATCGCTTCGCGCATGGGCCAAATGGCCTTGCGCAGCAGAAGCATTTGGCGTTTCAAACGATATACGGTGCGGGCATTTTGCGGTGTGGGAGAGGTGATAATGCGCTGTTCAATGTCTTCAATCTGGTCTCCCAATCCTTCCAGTACAACAAAATATTGATCGACGACGGCGTCAATAATCCGATAGGCCAGATAATCAGACCCTTGCTGACGCAAACGCTGATTAGGGGTGCTGAGCAGACGTTTACGAATTTCATTAAACCGTGATGACTTTTCCTCATGAAATGACAAGACATAATCCTTGCCTATGATGAGGCTTAACTGGTTGATGGAAAATGAAAAGCTCTTGGGCAGCCACTCCAGTATTTTCATGGTCACAAAAAGATAGTGATCAAACTCTTCCACTTTCGGTCGCTGCTCGATATTCAGAATATCTTCAATGGTTAGAGGGTGAAGATTAAAGTGGTTTCTTGTTTCTTCAATCAGGGAGGCATTATGCAAGCCTTCAACGTTGACCCACGTATTCATGCCTGGCTTTTGCTCAGTCAGGCAATCTTTAAGCTGGTTTCCGGTTTTCTCAGAGATATCGGAGCCATTATACTGAACGCAGGTAACGAGAGGCTGTGAATCCGATTTTTCGCCTGTGTAGATGGCTGTTCCAGGGGGCTGGCCTGCTTTTTGTGCGCGTTTGCGGACTTCAGAAAACATATGTCACCTCTATTGTCATAAAATAAAGTATAACCCAGATGCTGGAAGATGCTCTATGCGGAATAAATCGTCGCATGACAAAAATAGTTGATGTGGCTACACTAGAATTTCTATCATGCTAGGATGCAAAGACTATGAAAAGACTTCTTGTATGTTTGATGTTGTTCTTGGTTAGCATTGTCAATGTCCAGGCTTCACAAATCAACCGTATTGTATTTTTCGGAGACAGCTTAAGTGATAATGGAAATCTATATAAGCTGCTGCTGCATATCCTGCCAAAGTCACCGCCATATTTTAACGGGCGTTTTTCAAACGGGCCTACCTGGGCAGAGAATGTTGGAAAATATTACTACGATAAAAACTATGCCGCATACAATATCTACGCATTAGGCGGCGCGACAGCCATATTTCATATGCCTACAACCAAATTCATTTCCCCGACCACACTGGAACTGGAAGTGGATAAGTACCTTCTTGATTCCCTCTTCAGGGATAAAGGCAAGGTGCTTTTTGCTATCTGGATTGGCGGCAATGATTATCTTTTTGATGCGAATGCAAACGCTGATTCAGCGACAAGCAAAGTCGTTGATAAAATTTCGTGGGCAATTAACACATTGAAAAGTTATGGCGCAAGAAACTTTTTAGTGATGGATTTGCCGGATTTGTCAAGAATTCCGGAAGTGCAGGGCAGCGGCTCTGAGCAGCGATTGCATGCATTAAGCATCCTGCATAATTCCAAGCTTGCAATGGCTCTGAGTCATATCCAGGCTGCCAACCCGGATGTGAACATTACTTCCATCAATGTTTATGACACTTTTAATGATGTGATTGATAACCCGGAGAAATACAACCAGAAATATAACATCAATCTGACCAATACAACCGATGCCTGCTGGAAGGGTGGTTATCTGTTGAAGCAGTCGTTGTCTGAGCAGGGGCTGACTGATGAGATACGGCGTGCACTGGCAGTGCAGAACACAAAATTACCCGCAGACTTTGATGCGCAGGCCATGAGCGGGTACATCATGAGCAACCCTGAACTCGCGTATGCTTATCGTATGGGTCAGGCATCGCAGCTTGGAAATGTACCATGTGGAAATGCGAGCGAATATTTATTCTGGGATTCAATCCATCCGACGCAGGTTGTGCATCAGATCCTGGCGCAAATTGTCATTGAAGCGCTTGGAAATAAAATCGGATGATTTTTGTTTGTTGTTGACTCGTAATGGCTGCGGAATATTCACGCAGCCATTATTTTAATGCGCTATCAATCCCTGCATTCCATGAAATTAACGCATGAACAAGAAAGGAGTAACCAAATGACAGGTAGATTTATTTTCAATGGCTTCAGTTCCATGTTGGTCATGTCGGTCACGGCAGCCATGCTGGCGGGCTGCAGCAATAATATGACTATCGAGCCAGGCGGAGAACAGATCGTAGCCGCCAACGCACAATCGACTGCATCAACTGTACCAATGGCAGCGGCTGCATCTTCGACGCCTCCGCCGCCAATTGTAAATTATAAAAACGTGACGCTGACAAATTTGAATATGGAAAATCAGGGGAACCAGATTACCGTCAAGCCTGGCAGAACAATTCAAGCAACGCTGAATTATGCTTATAATTGTCAAAATTGCAATTCCAGTCTTGGTAATCAGATCATTGTCGGACTTGCTGGAAGGAGTGCGCAGGCGTGCATATATAATGGAGGCATGCAGGGACAGGGATCCGCAGATTTTCAGCTAAAAGTACCTGCCAAGCCGGGCAGATATGAAGTGCGTTTCCGTGGTCTCCAGGCAGCGGATTGCACCGAAGCACTAAAAGCAGGATGGAATGCCGACAACACGCCAACCAAAGAAACAACAATAGGCAAGATCATTGTCTCGCGCAAAGCTGCCGCCTGAACAGGAATGTCCGGATCCCGCGGTAAAGCCGCGGGGTCGATCTGCAGTAGTAACAGCAATACCTTCACCCTGAATTCAGTCTATTTTTCCGAGTACTTTTAGCGACTTATCCATGACCAAGGGAAATACCTCATAGACAGTCATCCCTGATTTCGTAAAAATGGATTTATCCCACCAAATCGGCTGTCAGCCATTTATTTGCGGGCTTCACGGAGTGATTATGTCTAAACCAATCATTATTGCTGTATTCGGCGCATTATTAATATTGTGCATTGGTGCGCAACTTGTTTCAGTGAATGATTCGGATGCGAGTCTGAACGTTTCAAAAAATTACTTTAATGTGCATTAGCCTGACATGCAGGCCTATGGTTTGTTATTTGGCATCGTGATCAGTGTTCTGCTGATGATGAAAATGATCCACCACGCCAGCGCAAACCAGATCGCCCCATACATTTGTCATGGTGCGGAAACGATCGAGTATGCGATCGAATGGCAGCAATAAGCCTATCGCGGAAGTTGGAACATTCACATTTCGCAAAACCATTACCATGGTGATCAGCCCACCTTCGGGGATACCAGTTGCGCCCATTCCCGCCAGAATGGCAGTGATGAACACTCCGATTTGCGCGGGAATGGAAAGGTCAAATCCGAGAATCTGGCAGAAAAATAGTGCGGACACGGCTTCATACATTGCGGTACCGGCAAGATTGATGGTGGTCGCGAGCGGCAAAACAAAACGTGCGACATCGTCACTAATGCCTTCATTTTTTGCGACCATCATGGTGACAGGCAGCGTAGCCATTGAGCTTGATGTTGCGAATGCCGTTAATAATGCATTGGATGCAGAGGAAAGAAATTGTCTGGGATTTTTTCTTGCGAGCAAGCTGATGAGCAAGGCTTGCCACAGAATCTGCAAAAATAATCCGAATAGAAAAATGCAAATGAATAACAACATGCCTTTCAGGCTCTGCAGCAGCAGGTGTTGAAGTGATGCTTCCGCGACAGCAGTGCCGAGCAATGAAAACAAGCCAAGCGGAGTGAGGTACATCAGCCAGATGATCATCCGGATCAATACATCGCGCAATCCGACAAAGAAATCGATGACCGGATTGGCTGTTTTGCCAACCGAGACGCAGGCGATCGCAAATACGATACTGAAAAAGACGATAGGCATGATTTCATATTTGACCGCGGCTTCGACAATATTCGGCGGAAACAAAGACAATAGATATGAGGAAAAGGGAACCGGCTTTAGGTCAACAGGCGAAGCATTGGCAAGAATCAGGCTGGGTGCGATACCGACACCGGGTTTAAAGGTATTCAGCAGGATGAGCCCGATGGTGACGGCGACCGAGACACTTAATAATACATAGCAAAGTGTAAATATTCCTATTGAACCCAGTTTTTTCATTCCGCCCATTGAAGTGATTGCGCTGACCAATGCGCAAAAAATCAGGGGGAGTACAATCAATTTGAGAAGGTTGATAAACAACTGTCCGATCCAGCTGATCGAAATCATTTCCTTGGGGAAAAACACACCGCAGATAATGCCAAATGCGATGCTTAACAGGATGAGCAAAAACATGTAGTTTTTCATACTTTCCGATCCGCTCCATGCAAATCTGGACTAATAATTGATTATATACTTTTTTTACATCGGATTGACATCACGAAGTGAACAGGATAGACGGGATGAAGTGTGTCTGATTCTTACTTCTTTGAACAAATAATGTCAAGAGAATATGCTTGATGACGGATATGGTTAAACCCGCTAGAATGGGGAACGCTTTAAGGTTGTTGGCAGAATAACAAGTGAGGTTTGTGAAGCTGTATGAACACACCTGAATCTCCTGATACAGGCAACAAAAAGGTTTCTGTCGTCCCGCCAAAACATAAACCAATAAATCAGAGAATTGAATTTTGGCTTGCGTTGCTTGTTCTGATCGTGGTTATCGGTATCTTTCAATACAGAAACTCGGCGGTTAATGTTGGCGGCCGCGGAAAGCAACAGGCGCCAGTCGTTATTGCGAAGGTGAGCACGACGGATGTTCCCTTGTATCTGAATGCACTTGGCAGCGTGACTCCTGCCTATTCAGTGACTGTCAGAACTCAAATTAATGGCCAGTTGATGCGCGTCCTTTTTCAGGAAGGCCAGATGGTAAAAGCCGGAGATGTGCTTGCTGAAATTGATTCGCGACCGTACGAAGCCCAGTTGACGCAATATGAGGGGCAACTGGCGCGCGATCAGGCGCAGCTTGCCAATGCACGCATTGATCTCGAACGTTATGCAAAATTATGGAAACAGGATTCGGTCTCTCAGCAGACACTGGCTACACAGCAGGCCCTGGTCAAGCAGCTTGAGGGTACAATCAAAGTGGATGAAGGCTTGATACAGGCAACAAAAATCAATCTCGTTTATTGCAGGATTACTTCGCCCATCGATGGCCGAATTGGTTTAAGATCGGTTGACCCGGGCAATTATGTGCAAACGTCTGATACCAATGGTATCGCTGTTGTTAATACACTTAATCCAGTCACGGTCATATTTTCAATTGCTGAAGACAGCATTCCTGAAGTGATGGAAAAAATCCGTTCGGGTGAAACGCTGGTGGTGGAGGCGTATGACAGACAGCAGAACAAATTACTCGCCACAGGCAAGCTGCTGACAATCGATAACCAGATTGATTCATCCACCGGAACGGTAAGGCTAAAGGCACAATTCGACAATGACAAAAATGCATTGTTTCCGAGCCAGTTTGTCAATATTCGTTTACTGGTGAAAACTCTGCGTCATGCCATCGTTGTTCCAACAGCTGCAATACAGAATAGCGCCAGGGGAACATTTGCATATGTGCTGAATCAGGATACGATGACGGTGAAGTCAACGCCTGTAGTTGTCGGTGTGACCGCAGACGATACCACAACGATCAATTCAGGCCTGTCTGTGGGACAGATCGTCATCACCGAAGGCACAGATAAATTGACAGACGGTGCGACAGTTACTTTGCCAGGTAAAACCCAAGCAAACATTCCAGGAAAGCCTGGAAGAAAACGGCGCAGCATGGCATGAATATATCAGGTCCGTTCATTGTCAGGGCAATCGCGACATCGCTGCTGATGCTTGCAATTTTGCTAAGCGGGATTCTCGCCTATCGGATCTTACCGGTATCATCACTTCCCGAAGTTGAATATCCCACCATGCGAGTGCTGACTTTTTATCCGGGTGCCAGTCCTGATGTAATGGCATCTTCAGTGACGGCGCCGCTCGAACGTCAATTTGGACAAATGCCAGGTCTCGATCAAATGACATCGACCAGTTCAACGGGCGCTTCAGTGATTACCTTGCAGTTTTCCCTGGAAATGAGTCTGGATGTGGCAGAGCAGGAAGTACAGGCAGCCATCAATGCGGCATCCGGTTTTCTTCCTGCCGGATTGCCCAATCCCCCGGTGTACAGCAAGGTCAATCCGGCGGATACGCCTATCATGACCCTGGCGTTGACATCCAGGACATTACCGCTGCCGCAAGTCGAGGATTTTGCTGAAACCAGGCTAGCCCAGAAAATTTCGCAATTGTCCGGCGTCGGTTTGGTAAGTATCAGCGGCGGTCAGCGTCCCGCTGTGCGTGTGCAGGCGAATCCTGCCGCATTGTCTGCGTACGGGTTAAGCCTGGAATCGGTGCGTTCAGCGATAGCGGCTGCCAATGTGAATGCGGCCAAGGGCAGTTTTGACGGACCGCGACTTGCATACACAATTAACTCGAATGATCAGCTGCTAACGGCTGATGAATATCGTCCATTAATTATTGCCTACATCAAAGGTGCGCCAGTCAGATTGTCGGATGTCGCAACTGTAGTGAATGGCGCGGAAAATTCCATGCTTGCTGCATGGAAGAACACTGAACCGTCAATCATCATCAATATCCAGCGTCAGCCGGGCGCGAATGTGATTGAAGTGGTCAATCGCATCAAGCAATTGCTTCCCAGCCTTCAGGCAACACTGCCAGCTGATGTTCAGTTAACCGTCCTGACTGATCGTACGATCACGATTCGTTCTTCCGTGCTGGATGTCCAGCTTGAACTGCTCTTGTCTGTCCTGTTGGTTGTCACAGTGATTTTTGTTTTCCTGCGCAACGTTTCGGCAACCATCATTCCCAGTATATCCGTGCCGCTTTCGCTTATTGGCACATTTGGATTGATGTATCTGCTGGGTTTTAGTCTCAATAACCTGACATTGATGGCGTTGACTATTGCGGCAGGGTTTGTGGTTGACGATGCGATTGTCATGATTGAAAATATTGCTCGATATATCGAACATGGTGAAAAACCATTTGACGCAGCAATCAAGGGCGCAGAACAAATTGGTTTCACGATTCTTTCCTTGACGGTCTCACTGATCGCAGTGCTGATACCGCTATTATTCATGGGTGATGTTGTGGGACGCTTGTTCCGAGAGTTTGCCCTGACTTTGTCGATCACGATTCTTATCTCTGCCTTCGTATCATTAACGCTGACTCCGATGTTGTGTTCGCGCATATTGCGTCAGCATAAACAAAGCGAGATGGGCTGGTTTGAACGGCGTGCCGGAGAAGTGATCAATGATATTATCACGCGTTATGCGTCGTCATTACGCTGGGTCCTTGACCGGCAGCCATTGATCCTGCTGGTTTTTCTGGCGTCATTTATTTTGACGGGTTGTTTGTTTTATTTTATTCCGAAAGGTTTTTTCCCGGTGCAGGACACGGGTGTCATCCAGGGTATCTCCGAGGCTTCACAATCTGTTTCATTTGACACAATGTCAAAACGCCAGCAGGCGCTCGCACGCATTGTATTGACTGATCCTGCTGTGGAAAATATTTCATCATTCATCGGCATCGATGGCACCAACACCACACTGAATAGCGGCCGCATGCTGATCACTCTCAAACCATTGGCTGAACGCGATGTCAGTGCAAGTGAGGTGATCCGGCGCCTGCAGCCGAAGCTGGCTGATGTGATCGGAACGACACTCTACATGCAGCCGGTTCAGGATTTGACTATCGATACACGCGTGAGCCGTACGCAGTACCAGTACAGTCTTGGCTCTCCGGATGCTGAGGAGGTTGCCAGGTGGACATCACGCATGCTCGACCGATTGAGCCAGCTGCCTGAATTGCGTGATGTTGCCAGTGACCAGCAGAATAACGGTTTGCAGACGGTGATTACTATTGACAGGAACACGGCTTCACGGCTGGGCATCACGCCGCAATTGATTGACGACATTCTTTATGACGCGTTTGGCCAGCGGCAGGTATCAACCATGTTCACACAGCGTAATCAATATCACGTAATACTGGAGGCGCCGCCCAGGTTCCAGGTCGGCCCGGATGCGCTCAGGAATATTTACATCAATTCAGCTGTCAGCAGTGCGAGCAGCACCGGCAATCCGTTGAGTATCAATATCAGTACCACCGGTGCTGGTTCAGTGTCTGGCAACGCGAACCAGGCTGGCAGCACAGGCCCGGTGCCGCTCAGTGTTTTTACTCAAATATCCCAAAAGGTCGGCCCATTGGTGATTAACCGGCAGGGACAATTTCCTGTCGCGACCATCTCATTTAACCTTGCGCCCAATGTTGCACTGGGTGCCGCTATCAATGCGATCGAGAAAACCAAAGAAGAGTTAAATATTCCTGAAAGTGTTCAGGCAGGTTTTGAAGGATCAGCAAAGATTTTCCAGAATTCGCTCGCCAATGAAGGCTGGCTGGTGGTGGCTGCCATTATCGTCGTCTATATTGTTTTGGGAGTACTGTATGAAAGTTATATTCATCCCGTCACCATTCTGTCTACTCTTCCGTCGGCAGGCATGGGTGCATTGGTGGCGTTGTTACTCACAAAAAATGATCTGACAGTAATTGCATTGATCGGAATTATTCTTCTGATTGGCATCGTAATGAAAAATGCAATCATGATGATAGATTTTGCCCTCGAACAGGAACGAATTTATAACAAGCCGCCGCACGACGCGATTTATGAAGCGGCATTATTGCGTTTTCGTCCCATCCTCATGACGACGCTGGCCTCGTTGTTTGGTGCGATCCCTCTTGCTCTCGGATCTGGCATGGGAGCGGAATTACGGCAGCCGCTTGGCATTGCCATTATTGGCGGCCTGTTGGTGAGCCAGCTGCTTACGCTTTATACCACGCCGGTGATTTACCTGACGTTTGACCGGCTTTACCGCAAGATCTGGTCAATTGGCATGCCGGCGAAATCTCAATTACCCGATCGGGAGATGTGATGAACATCTCCTCTCCATTTATCAAACGGCCAATTGGTACATCGTTGATAGCGTTAGGAATAGCGATCGCAGGGATGGTCGCATTTAATTTATTGCCTGTTTCACCGTTACCACAAGTGGATTTTCCAACCATCAGCGTGCAGGCTTCATTACCTGGAGCGAGTGCGGAAGTAATGGCCACATCGGTTGCGACTCCGCTTGAAACCCAGCTCGGCAGAATTGCCGGTGTGACACAGATGACGTCATCAAGCAGTCTGGGGTCATCGCGGATCGTATTGCAGTTTGATCTTGCTCGCGATATCGACGGAGCTGCCCGCGATGTCCAGGCAGCAATCAATGCCGCTAGCAGCAATCTACCAGCCAATCTGCCAAGCAATCCGACTTATCGAAAAGTAAACCCAGCTGATGCGCCTGTCATGATTCTCGCTTTGACATCAGACAAATATACGCGCGGCCAAATGTATGATGCTGCATCAACCATCCTGCAGCAAAAACTTTCACAGGTTACCGGCGTTGGACAAGTGTTTGTTGGCGGCGGATCGTTGCCGGCGGTGCGGGTTGAATTGAATCCAGCCACGCTTAATAAATATAATATCGGCCTGCCGGAAGTCGCAAATGTATTGTCTACCGCAAATGCCAATATCGCCCAGGGCCAGATTGTCATGGACAAGAAGTTATCTTCCATCATGACAACGGATCAGATCTTCAAGGCATATCAATATAAACCCCTGATCATTGCATATCGAAATGGTAATCCAGTGCGCCTTTCCGACATCGCTGAAGTAAAGGATTCAGTTGAAGATATTCGCAATGCGGGATTGGCGAATGGCAAACCCGCGGCTCTGATCGTAATCTTCAAACAGCCGGGAGCGAATGTGATTGAAACAATCGATCATGTTCGAGCGATGCTTCCGCAGCTCAAGGCTTCGATTCCGGCTGATATCGATTTGACAGTCATGATGGACCGTACTTCCACAATTCGCACTTCCTTGCATGATGTAGAGTTAACACTCGTGATTGCGATGATACTCGTGATTATCGTCACCTATTTTTTTCTGGGCAGCATGCGGGCAATGATTATTCCCGGTGTGGCAGTCCCCCTGTCGCTGCTGGGTACGTTTGCCGTCATGAGTTTATGCGGATACAGCCTTGATAATCTGTCACTGATGGCGCTGACTATTTCCACAGGATTTGTCGTCGATGACGCGGTTGTGGTGCTCGAGAATATTACCAGGCATATTGAAATGGGTGAAAAGCCTTTTGACGCAGCGCTGCGAGGGGCGAAAGAAGTCGGCTTCACTGTCATGTCCATGACATTGTCTCTGATTGCGGTTTTTGTTCCTATTCTTCTGATGGGGGGCATTGTCGGAAGACTGTTTCGAGAATTTTCAGTGACATTATCAGTTGCCATCCTGGTTTCCATGTTTGTATCACTAACCGTCACGCCCATGATGTGTTCCCGGCTTTTGCGTGACGGCGAACTGGAAAAACAGAGTGCAACAGTGCGTTTTATCGACCGGCTGCGTCAACGTTATGCGCATACGCTTGACTGGGCGCTGCGGCACTCAGGATTGATGTTGTTGATCATGGTATTGACAATCATACTTAATGTATTTTTATTCATTGTGGTTCCGAAAGGATTTTTTCCCCAGCAGGATACCGGCCGCATTACGGGATCGATACAGGCGGAGCAAAATATTTCATTTCAGGCGATGCAGAAAATCCTCGCCGGTTATATTGCCTTGATTAAAAATGACCCGGCGGTTGAAAACGTCGTTGGATTTGTAGGCGGCTCTTCAGTAAATTCCGGATCGGTATTCATCACACTCAAGGATTTGAGTGTCCGTAAAATTTCCTCCGACCTGGTAATCAGCCGGCTGCGCCCGGTGCTTGCGAATGTTCCTGGCGCAGTACTGTATATGCAGTCCGCACAAGATATCACAATAGGTGGCCGTCAGGGCAATGCGCAATTCCAGTATACGCTGTCAGCGGATGATCTTGATACGCTTAACAAATGGGTGCCAATCATTGTGGATAAATTGACAACGCTGCCTGGCGTTGCGGATGTGAATAGTGATCAACGCAATCATGGATTGCAAGTCATGGTCAATGTTGATCATGATACGGCTTCACGCCTTGGCATCACTCCGCAGGTGATCGATTCGACATTATACAGCGCATTTGGCCAGCGGCAGGTTTCAACCATGTACACTGCCATGAATCAGTATCATGTGGTAATGGGGGTTGCGCCAAAATATTGGCAGTTCCCCGAAACACTCAGGCAGATTTATGTCAAATCACCAGCTGGCATCGAAGTTCCACTCTCGGCATTTGCGAGTTTTACTCCATCCTCGACACTGTTGCAGGTCAATCATCAAGGCCAGGCACCCGCGGCAACATTATCGTTTAATCTGCTGCCGGGTACTGCATTGGGAGACGCTGTTTCACTGGTGGGGCAGACAGTTGCCAACTTGCATTTGCCTATGGGAATCAATGGGGCGTTTCAGGGATCTGCACAGGCCTTTCAAGCATCACTTGCCAATGAGCCGTATTTAATCATGGCGGCATTGCTTGCCGTTTATGTTGTCCTTGGTATGCTCTACGAAAGCCTGATTCATCCGGTCACGATTCTTTCCACGCTGCCTTCCGCAGGAGTGGGCGCGATACTGGCGCTGATGATCAGCGGCACTGATTTAAGCATTATTTCGCTGATCGGGATTATCCTCCTGATCGGAATAGTAAAAAAAAATGCCATTATGATGATTGATTTTGCCTTGCAGGCGGAGCGAACTGAAAACAAGTCACCGCAAGAAGCAATTTTTGAGGCTGCTGTATTGCGGTTTCGGCCGATCATGATGACGACGATGGCGGCCATATTTGGTGCGGTACCTCTGATTATCGGATTCGGCCTGGGTTCAGAGTTGCGCCGTCCACTAGGTATCGCAATTGTTGGCGGGTTGATTGTCAGTCAAATGCTGACACTTTATACCACTCCGGTGATCTATCTTTGTATGGAAAGCCTGAAAATCCGGTGGAGGCGTATCCGGATACGCATGCTCTTGCCGCGTAGAATCCGGGATTCCGGAAGATAGAGTGTATTACCCTTTAATGCTTTCTATTTTCCAGAGTCACTGGTGGAGAAGACTGATGAAAAAGAAAAATGTGATCAAGCCGGCATTGTGTCTCGCTTTTGCCATGCTGCTGGCCTCTTGTACGGCAGGGCCTGATTATGTTCGCCCAAGTGTAAATGTTCCGGTTAAATTCAAAGAAGCAAAGGGCAAGACTGTGATGGGTGAACAACAGTCCAGAGACTGGAAAGCAGCTCATCCACAAGATGATATTATCCGGGGAGAGTGGTGGGAAATTTTTCATGACACAAGGTTGAATGAGCTTGAAGCCCGGTTGAATATTTCAAATCAGACAATCCTGAATGCCTATCAAAATTACAAACAGGCGCGTGCACTGGTTGATGAAGCGCGTTCTGCCTATTTCCCAACCCTGGCAGGTTCGCTTGGATTTACGCGGCAGAGCCAGAATACCAGTTCTTCGTCAGTCACAAGTGCATTGACCTCGGCTGGCTCAGTGACGGGGAGCAGAACCTCCGGTTCATCGTCTTCGATTACGGACAGTTATTCCTGGTTATTGAATGCAAGCTGGGAACCGGATATCTGGGGCAGTGTACGGCGCGGTGTGGAAGCCAATTCTGCAGGAGCGCAAGCCAGTGCTGCCTTGCTTGCCTCGACAAGATTGTCAGCGCAGGCATCCCTGGCCCAGTTCTATTTTGAATTGCGTGGTCTCGATACCGACCAGAAGCTTCTTGATGACACGGTTGTGGAATACAGGAAAATCCTCGCTTTTGCCAGAAACAGATACAAGGCAGGCGTTGATGCGCGCTCGGATATCATTCAGGCTCAAAGTCAGCTCGAATCTGCGCAGGCTGCTGCTGTCAATAACGGCGTTTTGCGCGCCCAATATGAACATGCGATAGCGGTCCTGATTGGTGTTCCGCCTGCCGAATTTTCATTGACACCTTATCCATTGAAAGCAACGCCGCCGCCGATACCGATTGAAGTACCTTCCGGATTGCTTGAACGCAGGCCTGATATTGCCCAGGCTGAACGTTTGATGGCCCAGGCCAATGCGCAGATCGGTGTTGCAGTTGCGGCGTATTACCCGGCATTGACGCTTACGGGCAATGCCAGTACGGTGACCAAGAAACTGTTCTCCGTGCCGGCAGTGAACTGGGCGCTTGGAGCCGAGCTTGCAGAGACAATATTTGACGGCGGATTGCGAAATGCGACCGTCAAGGCTGCAGAAGCGGCTTATTGTGCAAGTGCGGCGGCATATCGGCAAACCGTGCTGGCTGCATTTCAGGATGTGGAAGATAACCTTGCTGCTGCCCGCATTCTTGCACGGCAGTCGGTGTATCAGAACCAGGCGGCACGCAGTGCAAGACAGGCTCTTGATCTGATCGTCAATCAATACAAGGCGGGAACAGTCGATTATTCCAGTGTACTGACAGCGCAGATCACAGCTTATACAGCCGAGAAATCAGCAGCGGACCTCGTCTATCTTCGTATGACAACGGCGGTAGGGTTGATCAAGGCATTGGGAGGCGGATGGAATGCAGCCTCAATCAAGTATGCAGGCAGTGATCGTATCGCGTAATCTGGAAATATTACCATAGAGGAGAGATTAACATTGAAATTTAGTGAGGATACGATTGTCTATGCAGGTCCGCACCGCGGCTGTGAAAGAAATATCAACGAGATTATCGTCACGCCTATCGCGGTTGCTGATAAACTGAAAACTTATCGTGGACCGGTAAGTGTGAAAATTAATCCAGCCAACAAGTTTGTTCATCTTGCTATTGCACAGGAAGATACACATGGACCGGTATTCGATATGCAAAATAAAATATGCATCAAAACCATTTAAAAAGTGAAAGGATGATGCTGATGGCGAATAAGATCAGAAAGATAACGAAAATGATTTTGGCTATTTGTGCTGAAGCGTGAGCGATCCCACTGAATCCAAAAAATCCTGCAATGATGGCCACAATAAAAAAGAACAGAACCCAGCGTAACATATATTTTCCCTCATGTTTATAAATCCATTTGGCAGTGAACTTCTCCTGCCACGCATATTTACGGGCTGCAATAAAATCGTGCCGGAATCCCGGATTTCTCTGTGTCAGGATAGGGGAAAATAAAGCGGCATATCTTGATATCCCGAGATAGTTCCAGCGTGATTTTTTTTGGTGTGCCTGAATAGGAACAAGTAAAATAGGTTTTTGCTCCCGGTTGATGGGTGAAGCCATTCCATTTTTGTCTGGCGATCATCCCTTGTTTTTTGTCTTCCGACGGCGCCAGTTCATAAATTTGCTTATCGATGACATCGAAGACGCTGACGCGGAATAATTTGTTTCCGGGATGGGGGTGGTAGCTTGGACAGGCGATATTTTTTGCAAGCCCGATGAGAGGCAGGATAAGCAGCGTTAGACAAAGTGTGGCTTTACAGAGATTCATGTTGGCACCGATTAATATTCAGTTAACATATACAAAGAACAAGAGCAGCGGCAAGCCCCGGCACCTCAGAGAGCTTTGCAATAGACTCTTATGCGTTCTTCATTGTCATCAAAATTGCATGGCTTAGTGTACCACATCTGTGAATTGATGAATCCGTTAAACTGATAATAATCGTTGTTGCTAGCAGGGTCTGAACAAATTAGATATTGATCGAGGACGTATGCGTTTAAAATCGCAATGGGCGGGCCTGATTTTCATAGTGATTCTTGGATGCATTTTTATCACTGCAGATTATGCAAACATTAGCTCAACAGATAAAAATATAAACACAAGCAAGGTTAATGATCAAAATATTATTTTGCCCAATCTTTATACTAACCGCGCCAGCCGATACAAGATAAAATATCCTGCCAATTGGATTTACGATGATAAAGATAAAGGGACAGTCGTATTTAGCGGACAAAAAGATACCCTGGATTATTATGCAACGGTAAATATTCAAACGGTATTAACAAAACGATTTGGTGGTGAGTATTCTAGTATGAAAGATTTACTGGATGACATCAGAAAACAGGTTCTGAAAGAGTCACCGCAAACCACTTTTTTGGGAAGTGGTGCTTATGTTTTGAATCAAAAAGATGGAAGCAAGCTCAATGGTGAATATTTAAAGTTCATTTATAGTTATAAAGGTCAAATTATAGAACAATGGCAGGTGGTTATTCCTCGAAAAGATGGTCAAGTCTTCTATACATGGGCTTACACTGCGCCCATCGATCTTTATCAGAATAATTTGCCAGTTGCAAAAGCCATGTTGCAAACGTGGATTATCTACTAATAGATATTGCTTGCCTTTCATTCATCGCTGCTAAACAAAACAAATAATTTTGTTTACATCTTGAGTTATACATCAGAAAAAATGTATCCTATAAAAACGTTTTGCGTTTTTTGTAACTCATTTTTTCGTCGCGAGCAGAAACAGAATTATTGAGTGAAAATAAAGTAAGAACTTTTTTCAAAAGTACTTGTTCTTACAAAAACATTCTATTAAAGTATCTGCTCGAATATTTAGTTGGCTTGAAAAGCCAGGATGATTTAAACTAAACAAATTATAAGTGTCCTACCCATAAGGAGATGTACATGAAACACCCACGTTTATCAGCGATATTCATCGCAGTGTCTGCAGCGTCATTACTCACCGTGTCAGCAACAAGCTTTGCAACGCACACGAAACATCACAAAGCCAAGCCAGTCGTTGTTGCTCAAGAAAGCAGCATGAAAGGCGAAAACTTCAAGGCTGAAGTTCCACCACCATGCCCGCCAGTTAGACTGTTGTTAGATGGTTTCTATGTTGGCGTCGGTGTTGGTTATGATTCCTACAGAATTCATACCAATGTTGATGGTAGTGATGGAGATGCTGCTGGTTCTTTCAGTGCTAACCAGAGCGCTACTGGCTGGATGGGAAGCATATTCGCAGGTTACGGCCGTTACTTTGACTGGTTCTATCTGGCTGGCGAATTGAGTGCTGCTACCAGCAATGCAAGCACAACCATGAGCTTCAATTCTTCTGATGATGAAGGCAATGCCGCAGCTTTCAATGCACACTTTAAAGCACGTACCACCTATGGTATCCACATCATCCCAGGTATCAAACTCAGCGATTCTTCACTGTTCTACTTACGTGCTGGCTGGGTCAGAACCAATTCCAAGACTAGCGTAGACGGTTCATTCACTGATGCAGATACAGCTCCAGCTACACATGTTGGCTTCAGCGATTCTAACAACAAGTGGACCAGTGGCGGCATGTATGGCGTTGGTATTGAAACCTATGTTGCTGATAACGTCAGCGTCAGAGGCGAATACACCTACACCTCTTACAACAACGTCAACACCAACTTTGGCAGATTCAAGCCATCGAACAATGAATTCGAGTTGGGCTTGTTGTATCACTTCTCCTAAGAATCTACGGAGCGGACGATGTGATCCATCGTTCGCTCCAGTAGTTTAATCTCACCGCAGTATCTTAAAATTAAATACCCTCCTATATTCGTATTGAGCTTTTAAATTTTTAATGCTTTCTTGAATGATGTCTTTTTGTATTCATTATGAATATCGATTGAGATATTTATAATGATAATGATGAGTGTTCAAAATAAGATGTAAATTTTAATAAAAATTTATTTTTTGATCACGTCATTTTTGAAAGATAAGACATATGATTTGAGTGATTGATAAATGGTTTAATTGAAATTAATAAATTAATTCATTTACTTGATATAAATTTTTTCCTTGATTCTAAATATATTTTGTCATTCCTTGCTATTTTATTTATGTGCTAAATTAATAAATAGGAGATAAATATTTTTGGCTAGATATGGGTATGGGTATGAGTGGAAATCAATTTAAGCCAGCGTGGTGGCTGCCAAATTCTCACTTGCAAACTATCTGGCCTGCAGTGTGTAGGAGTGATATCAAAAATTTACCATTAGTGCGCGAGCGCTTTGAGCTGCCTGATGGCGATTTCATTGATATTGACTGGTTAGGCAAAGATAGATCCGGATCAATTGTCCTGATTTTGCATGGGTTTGAAGGCTCAATTGATTCTCATTACTCAAAAGGAATGCTGCAGACACTGAATCAACATGGATGGCGGGGTGCATTCATGCATTTTCGTGGATGCAGCGGAGAACCCAATCGTCTTGTGAGAGGCTACCATTCCGGCGATACCTGTGATGTGGCATTTATAGTGAATACCCTTCTTAACCGTGAGCCAGATACTGATATCGCAGCAATCGGCTATTCACTGGGTGGAAATGTATTGCTCAAATGGTTAGGTGAAACAGGTGGTAATAATCCTCTAAAAGCAGCTACAGCAATTTCTGTTCCATTCGAGTTGCACAAGGCGGCTAAACGAATCCGGCAGGGATTTTCCCGATTCTATGAGTGGTATCTTGTAAAATGTGCCCGAGAGCGCTTGATTGAAAAATTTCAACGCATGCAAGCCCCTGTTAATCTATCCGACTTATCAAATGTACAGGATATTCGGGATCTGGATGGAAAATACACAGTTCCGGTCCACGGCTTCTCCAGTGTGGATGAGTATTATAGTATTTCCAGCAGTCGCCAGTATTTGCGAGGCATACAAGTGCCGACCTTGTTAGTCCATGCCAAAGATGATCCTTTCATGAGCGAAGATGTTATTCCTACGCAGGAAGAATTATCACAACATGTGATACTTGAAGTAACAGAAACCGGTGGCCATGTAGGTTTTGTGTCTGGGACACTTCCGTGGCGGCCCCAGTATTGGCTTGAAGAACGCGTGCCAGAATTTTTGCGCGAATACTTGTCCTAAGTATCCACACTTGTGTTTTGTTGAAGCCGGAATCATGCCAGAAAACAATTATTTTTGACCTGGCATGCTTGATTTTCCAGTCCGTTACTTCCGGAAATCCATTCATTTCCTCACTTTACTTTACTTGAAACCATTAACCATCTCATTTCATTCATCCCCATAGAGTAAATAAAATCACCATGAGGTATAGCTATGCAACACAATCAACAACCTGATTATCCGGAGTACTCAGTATATCTGGATCAACTTAAGCTGCAGCCTAACAAACAGAATCAGCGGCATGATGTTTCATCGGGATGCGAATTGCTATCATTACCGGAATACGTTTATCCGGCATCCTTGAGTCAGCAGGCTCGAGACCTGAGGGTCAGTCTCGATCATGTTGCTGTACAGGCAGAAAAATCCCGACAGGCTGCGCTGATAGCACAGCTTTTCCAGCACTCGATATTGTTATTCATTGCCTGCGGCAACATGAAGTATGCACGAGAAATTTGCTATTCGCTTATTCAGGGATTTATCAAATGGAGCAACAGAATCGGTAACTTTCATCTATTGAAATATGTATTTCAAGCCTGGATCAATTTGATTAAAATTGATCGACTGGATGGTAATTTCTATGACGCATTTAACAAATTGAATATCCTGCAGCCGGTTAACTGTCTGGTACAGACACGCGGTGAAAATAATCTATTAATGGCCTTGTTATATGATGCGCTGAATCAGGATGCTGAAATCAAACAGGCCGTGATGAAGCAATGCTTCATCGAGCGGATCCGGTTATGTCTTATAACCAGTCAATTTGCTGAATTGCACCGGCTTACCGAGGCAAGACTTGAGAACACCGCCTGGGTACATGCGCCATTTTGCAAGGAGGCTCGCGTTATTTCATTAACAAGAATGGGCAGAACTGACGAAGCCTTGCATCTGCTCATTTACAGTAAAAAATTTAATTATGACCTGACTGTTCAACGCATATTTCAATTACGTAAATGTGAAATTTATCTCTATTGTGATCGGACAATCCCATCGGCTGATTTTGCATTTCTTCAACATCTGGTAATGAATAGTATTAGTAAGAGAGGGGTACAAGCAGTAGACATTATCATTGCGATTAACGCCGCCAGGATTATGCATGCATCCGGCATGATTGAAGATGCGATTAGACTTGCCAATTTCTGTCTGGATGCCTCTACACAGTTGGTGGATGACGTATTAAAAGCTGACAGTCTCAGCCTGTTACACGGAATCGACAATGACTCGGGATCCAGGCGCGTCATCGAAGACCTGATGGTAATGCATTATTATGAGACGCAATTCTATCTGGCCAGGCAAAAACTGCTGAGCAGTTTTCCAGACTTGAAATACGTTGAACACAGTCACAAAAAGGATGAGTTTACGCCCTTGTTTGAAGACCTGCTAAGTTTCAGTTCCAGTAATATGTGACCCGGCATGGAAAGCAAAAATGCATCTTTTAATATCTTTTTCAGTTAATCATGGTATATTTTTGAGTTCCGATAAATTTCAGCAAACACTCATTAGACTATGATATTACTAATTTTATTCCTAACCGGATTATTTGCAGGAACAGTTGACGCCATTGCTGGTGGAGGCGGGTTAATCAGTTTGCCGGTTTTACTAAGCATCGGTGTGCCGCCGCACATAGCATTTGGCACGAACAAGCTGCAGGGCACCATTGGCACTTTTGTGGCGACGCTGAAATACTATCGTCATGGCTATATCGCCATGAATAAAATTTATCTGGGCGTGATATTTGGCCTGATTGGGGGGACGCTAGGTTCAATCTCGGCACAGGTTTTAAGCAGTGAAATCCTGCGTAAAATTATTCCCATACTTTTATTTATCATTCTGATATATACCATTTCCTCTCCCAGATTAGGGCACCAGGATGAAAAACCCCGTATGAAGGAATTCTGGTTTTATCTCTCGTTTGGATTTGTGCTTGCATTCTACGATGGTTTTTTTGGCCCGGGAACGGGTTCATTCTGGGTTTTTGCACTGACTTTTTTACTTGGCTATAACCTTATCAAGGCGACGGCATACACCAAGGCTTTTAATCTGAATAGCAGCTTTATTGCAACAATTTGCTTTGCAATAGGCGGAAATATAGATTACCGGTTTGCTTTGGCCATGGCGTCTGGATCATTGATCGGCGGCCGTTTGGGAGCGCATCTTGCTATCACAAAAGGCGCACGATTGATTCGGCCATTATTCCTGTGCATGGTAACGGTCACTATTGCAACATTGGTATACAAGAGTTATTCAAGTTCCGACTTGTTTGTCTACCTAACTGATCAGTTTGGTCTGGTTCCGCAAATACTTGCTGCCATGACTGTTTTGATTAGCCTGTTATTTATCTACTTGCGAGTAGCCAGACGCCAAAAAAGCGGCGTCTCAAACTAGAAAGGATTCCAGGTATTGGCGCATTGAATAGAGAGAATTCTTATTCTTGCGGCAGGCTATGAATAGTCAATAATGTCAGCAATTCAAACATGAATAACCTGATATGTACGCTTTCGTATTGATACGCGATAAATATTTCTTCCATGATTATAAATACCGCCCATAATGCGATACTGACGGTAAATGCACTATTGATAAGCAGCCATCCATGCTTGCGCCGCAAATAGGCTGACAGAGCAAGAAAGAACAGGATAGCTGATAATCCTTGCACGGAAATATCAAGCATGAACAATATATTCAGAAGGTATGCCGGTACAGAATAGATACTGAGTGTCCTTGCAAGCAGAGTATAATTGCCGGAATGAAAATGCCAGTTGGCAGAAAGCTTGCCCATTGCCAGGATCAAATCAAGAATGTTGGTTGTACATGCTAGGGTGAACCAGCATGCCCAAAAAAATAAACAGCCTGCCTTAAGATAGAACAGGGTAGAAGCTTTGGAATGATTTGGGGTGAATCCTTGCATGTTGACCTCGCGCGGATAAATATTGTTTGAAATAGTGATATTGCCGTTCCTTGTCTATACTGGACAAGCATTTTGTATGTTATAGAATCGGTCGGCAAGAAACCATGGGTAGGGGGAATGATGAGGCAAGAAGTCGATTTTTTACTTATTTCTGATCCTAAAATTTGGGCAATGGAAGTGAAGGAATGTCATGAGCCGCTGGTTAACCTCAAGGATTTGAATTTCAAAATCAGTCTGAATCGTTCAGGCTTTTATCCTGGCTATACGAAAGTACGCAAAACAGTGGCGGACAAGTTACTGGCTGCTGCGCATTATTTACCTGATGGTATTGCATTTTATTTTTCCGAAGGACACCGGCCAATTTCCTTGCAGCGACAAATGTATACCGAGTATTACAACCAGCTGTCTCAGGCCAATCCTTCATGGGATGAGAGCACCCTTAAACATGAAACAGTCAAATTCGTTGCCCCGCCCGAAGATGTGCCGCCGCATTCAACCGGCGGAGCGATAGATATCACGCTGGTAGATGCAAACGGTCATGAACTGGACATGGGGGCGATTCTGGATGAAACGCCGGATAAGAATGAAAACCGGAATTTTACGGCGGCCAGAAATATTCCTGAATCTGCCATAGCAAATCGGCAAATTTTGATCCATGCCTTGACCAGGGTCGGATTTGTCAATTATCCGGCAGAGTGGTGGCACTGGTCTTATGGTGATAAATACTGGGCGTATCATGCACGTCAGACGCATGCAATTTATGGGTCAGTAGAGTAACTCTGGGTTCGACTTGAAAACACATGAACACGCCAAATGACGGGTGTGTCTTGTATATCGCTTTTAACGCTATGTTATTCATTCATCAATAAAACTTTCGCAGCCTTATCCATGAGGATATGTCAAAGCAGCACTCAATATATTGTCTTGAGAGTGATATTCAACAGATTGAGCGCACCAATCCCCGGCTGCGCGCACAGGGCCAGAAGAAAGAGCTGCCGCAGCAGCAAAAGGATATTGTCCAGGTAATCAATCACCGTAGTTTGTAAGTGAATCAGAGGATACCGGATTGTTACGGATTTTCTTTACATCTGCCGGTAAAACACATATATTCCCCTGCCTACCGATTTAATCTTAATTATCAGTCTGGTTATGAGTTACTTTATTAATCTCTCGCTTTTCCGCCGCAATCGTAATTTCACGCTTTTGTATATCGGCCAGTTTGTCTCATTTCTTGGAACCATGATAACAAGCGTGGCATTGCCCTATCAGATTTACACCGAAACTCATTCGACCCTGATGGTGGGGTTATTAAGCCTTGTGCAGCTGCTGCCATTGCTGATAACAGCGCTGATAGGCGGCGTATTTGCAGATAAATATCATAGGCGTTTGTTGCTGCTGGCGGCCGAATCAATTCTGGCAACAGGCAGTTTATTGCTTGCAATCAATGCCTGTCTGCCGCAGCCACACATCTGGATCCTGTTTGTTGTCTCTTCACTGATGTCGGCGTTTAACGGGCTGCATCGTCCTGCTTTGGAAAGTATTGTCCAGCAAATTGTCCCCAAGGAAGATTTTGCTACGGTCAGTTCCCTGGCTTCAATTAAAGGAAGTGTAGGGATGATAGGCGGGCCTGCCATTGGTGGTCTGATTATCGCAAGTTTTGGGATAGTCACTACCTATCTGGTGGATGTCATCAGCTTTGCGATCTCATTAACGGCTTTGCTCCTGATGACGCACATACCAAAACCCCCGGTGATTTCAGATGATTCTACCCTGGAATCCCTGAAACAGGGTTTTCGCTATGCCTTTTCAAGACAGCAGTTGATTGGTACGTATGTGGTCGATTTTATTGCCATGATATTCGGGATGCCGACGGCATTGTTTCCGGCTATTGCCGCATCATTTGGCGGTGCTAAAGTACTCGGAATATTGTATTCAATGCCTGCTGTTGGTGCCTTGATCGTATCGTTCTTGAGTGGCTGGACCAAACAGGTCAAGCGGCATGGACTAGCCATCGCCGTGGCAGCTGCATTATGGGGTGTGGCCATTATTTTCTTCGGTCTCGCATCCAACTTTTGGGGTGCCATGTTTTTTCTGGCCCTGGCAGGTGCGTTTGATGGTATCAGCGGTATTTTCCGTATGACCATGTGGAATGAGACAATACCGAATCATTTGCGAGGACGCCTCGCTGGCATTGAGATGATCAGCTATTTAAGCGGACCGCGACTGGGAGACACAGAAGCAGGCCTGGTTGCCGCTGCATTTGGCATCACTGCTTCAATTGTTTCCGGCGGCGTCTTGTGTGTGGTTGGCGTCGCTGCCGCCTGTGTGCTGCTGCCAAAATTCTGGCAGTATCGTTCTGACCGCTAATCGATATTCTTATCCTTGTCTCATAAGCTTCTCTTAATCTAAGTGATTAAATTTTAAAAAATTAAATCTCTTAAGGTTATCTTAAGTAAAGGTACGGTATGCTCGGGTGATCGGATGAAGAAATGGATTTCTTCAAGAGCCTGAAAATTTGCTAACGTCCTACTAATAAGAGATAAACGAGGCGCAAGATGGCAACAACGAGAATTCCAGTAAAGTCATTCGATCCAACTAAAATTTATGATGTTGAAGGCAGGGAAATTGGTGCAATTGCCGATTTGCAGAATGATTACCTTGATAAATTGCACAAACAATTATCCAGTCAATTGGGTATGGTGCCTGACACGTTCACACTGGATGCCATATTGTTTCCTGACGACTTTGAGGAAGCACAAGAGGAATACAATACAAAGATCCGTGCTTTCGCCGCTGCCATCACGCCGCTAGTTTTTGAGGCTGCCAACTCACACGATCAGACATTGGTGACCAGGCTCCAGACGTTGGGTTCCAACGCCGAAGCAATGATTTCAGACATGCCCTGGCATGTTCCGGTTGCGCCGGAGTTATATCAGCTCGCGACACTCAAGCATTCTCCTGAAGTTTTTTATAGAAGCAAAAAATAGTCAGGACCTGAAGCGTTATGTTCAAGAGCTAAATAGTGTAAAACGTGATGAAGCAAGAAAGATAGCTGTCAACAAGAAGGAAGGAGTCGAGAGTATAAGCAGAAAAATCTCTGCCTATACCGAGAATGTGGACCGTGTCCATCAGGCGTACACATCTTCGCATGACAGAAATATTCGGGAACTGCAGCAGATTGAAACAAAAAGAAGTAATCGTTGGTTTGGCTTTATCACTAACTTTTTCATTGACCTGTTTGACATTGGCAACGAAAAAACACGCAGGGCTGAACTGCAACGATTAACCAAGGTGTCAGACCCAATCAGTAAATTGGGGAATAACAAGGACAGGTTTACCAGACAATTTAATTCATTCGCTCAATATGCAAAGCCGTGGGGCGAATTCAATGCGCACAAGAATAAATTGCTTGAGGGGAATATTGAAGATACAGATTTGTTTGTATTCAGAGAGGCGGTGATTACCTTGCTTGGTCCAACACCACAAGGACTGGACAATCGCACAAAAGATGTATTGAAGGGGTATCAGAAGGAGGTTACACAGTTTGTTCAGGAATTAAAAAGACGTCTCTTGCAGAGCATATCCAATGTCAAGAGTGCGAACAATAGCGCCGGGTTCAGTGCGCTTGCAAAACAATTCGCGTTTTTTGCCGAAGAACGTGTGAAATCGCACCAGAAATTAAATGAATCCAGAGAAGAAATTGTTAAAGCAGTGCGTGCTATTCTTGCAACTATTGCCAATCCTGAAGTGGCGGTCGCATTTATCAGTATTGCCAATCCGGGCGTGCTGGATGCCGAGTTGAAAAAGCAATGTGAAGAAAAGCTGAAGCAATATACAGCCTGGAAATTGATCAACGAGACGTCGCAGCAGCTGCTGGATGGGAAACTTGTTGATATTCCTGACGGCAAAACGATTGCGGAACAAATTGCTGAATTGCAGCAGGCTGTGCTTACAGTGATATATTCAGATATCGAAGCGGCAAAGGCCGCCGGTCAGAAGCTGCTTGCTGCTGTGGAAGAGGCAGTGGTAAATAATGCCGCGATGTTAAAAAGCAGCAGCGATACTCAGGCTTGTTCTGTTGCGATTGCGGCAACACGGCAGCATTTTGCGTTTTTTGCTGATGTCAATGACGATGCATTTTTGGCACACCGTAATAACATTACCCGGAAAATCGAAGAAAGCCTGAAGAATATTGATTCACCAGCGGCTGCTTTTCAATACATCGAACGGCTGGAACAGATTGGCGAAGCGGAAACCAAACGGTTTGATATCCGGTTGTTTCAAAGCATCCAGGACCGTAGACAGTATTATCAGAGCTGGAAATTTCTCACCGAGAACTGGAGCATCTTGCTGGATGACAAAAAAGTCGTTGATTTATCTGAAAAGGAATTTGAAGATTTCATCCGTGCTGTCTTGTGGCTGACGGGAGAAAAGAAACAGGAAGGTGCTCTCTTCAGTGAATTTATCAAGAATTTGCTCAGAATATTCGGAAAAGAGGATTTGTCCAGGATAGAAGAATTCGTCAAAAGGAATTTCGATGAATTCAAAGACAAGCTTTTTGAAGATATAAAGATATTAAGAAATGAAGCAATCACCGAGCTTGAACTCAAGGCATTGGCAAAAAGACTCTCATTCATTAGTACAAACAACACACGCTATTCAGAAGCATTGCATAAAACCCGTACCGCGATTGTCAGCAGTGTCAGCGGCTATCTGAAAAATGAGACAGATCCGGTGAAACTGAATCGCTATCTGCTGCGATTTGCCCAGGTTTGGCCGGATCTGGATAAAGACCCTGAATTGGCGGCGTTAATCAAAACAGCAAAAGGTAAAGTCATACAGGCACATTTTACAAATGATCAACGCGCATTGCATATCAAATATAAAGACGAGCTTGAATTCCTGCGTACAGGTAATCCGGGGCTAGCGGCCAGATTCATTGCGAAAATGACTGGAAGAGAAGCGGTTGAACTGGATGCTGCAACCATAGAACGCTGTGGAAGGGAATTTATTGAGAAATATGTTTCAGAGCTTTATGCAGTGGCTCAACATGCCATCAAGGTGGGTGGCAGTGACAAGCGATCGGAAGAAGAAGATAAGGTTTTTGGCCAGTTTCTAAAGGAATCGATTCGTGAGGATATCCAGTCCATAGCCAAACCATTATCCCAGAAACTGGTACAGTTGACTGACTTGCGTCGCAAACAGGCACGCGAAAAACTGGACAGGATTTTTGGCCAGGAAAAAGACCAGCCAGTCAATATTGCAACCGAAGTGGTTTTGCCATTGTTCGCCATCGCAGAATATCAACGTCATTTTTCTTTTGATGATGTGATGAATGTTGCTGGTGTTGAACTCGTACGTCAGTTTAATGAATTGCTGCAGGACAGCAAATCGATAGGCGGTGAATTCGTCGCCAAGCTGCCGCCAGCGGCGTTGGAAAAAATGTATGATTTACTCGAAAAAAACCCGGATGTCAGCATTGTGGAAAATAATGGTGAATTTTCTCTTGCCAGCGACATTATCGGTCGGTCCAGTCAGGATGCAAAACAGATACAGGCACCGCGCTATCTGTTGCTGCGTATGGTACTTGAGTTTATCGCTGCGGATTATTCGGCTCTCCTGCGCGGCGAGACAGTCAATTTGAAGCGCTTGAATGAATGGATCGCATTCGCAATTCCCAAACTGCAGCAGCAACAACAGCAGGAAGAAGACTTGAATGAGACAAAAAATGGCGAGAAGCTCAAGGAAAAGCTGTTGAATTTTGTTAATACCAAATTTGAATCCAACCAGGTGAGATTGGAATACGAGCGGCTGATTGAAAAGCGTGTTACGTTTTCTCGCAACTCATGGGGTATTGCTCTTGACCTGGCGGGCGCAGAAGATAAATTGTTATCGCAGCTTCAATCAAGACTGTTGCCAAAAATCGATGAGCTGTTACGGGCTGACATTGATTACAGTATGGAGCAGGAAACAGTTATTCAGCTTGAAAATGCTATTATTGAACTGCGCCGTAACATGAAGGATTCTAACCGTGCAGCGACAATGGAAGTAATAGCAAAATATGTCAGCGAAAAAGATGTGGCGGTTCGGGAAATTGCAAGAAAGAAGGGGCTTGAAAGACAGCTTGACTCATTACGTCCGAACATTGAATTGGTCAAGTCCCTGTTTTCTGATTCTGACAAGCAATCCGGAAAATTCAAAAAAATCCTGTTGAGCATTGATTCCGATGTCTTACGATTGCTTGATTCACAGGATGCGGAGTATTTCATTGCTCTCAAGCGTAATCTTGCGCTCGGTGAGCTACTCAAGGATGCGCAATTTAATGAGACCCTGGACAAATTGCGTCGTGATTTGGGAAGTCCGCTGACAAAAGTCGTGGACATCATCAATCAATTCCCTGAAAGCATTATCCGTGAATTGCCTGACGCAGAAGCTGATATGCTACGGCAAATTAATTACCGCTTCGCGCCCTGGTTTGTGGATTTGATGGCGAAAACCCTGAGTCAGGATAACATCAATTTGATGTCTCGCCTTGAGAAACAAGAACAAACAGTAGCGCTTAAAGATCCGGCAAAAGATAAGAATCCATCCGGTGGCTTTTTGGGGCTGAAACTGTTCAGCGGTTCTGCGAAGGCAGAAACTAAAGCGGAGCCACAATCTTCCAGGCCGGTAAAATCAACAGAAGAACGCTTGCAGGATTCCTTGAAGCTGATCAACTCGGATGTCTTTAATAATATGGTAGCGATGCTGGCAAATGGTGATCAGGAAAAACGCAGGGATCTGGCACATTTATATCAGCTTAAAGGCATTAGCGCGCCTATCGCAATCAAGCGGTCAGGGCAGAGGAAAGTTGACTCCGGCCTGGATCAGTTGGGGAGTAATCCTGACTATCGTCCAATTGGTTATTATCATTAATCCATCAGTGAGTACCTTGCAAGGCTGCATGACAGCAGCCTTGCAATTGCTTCATGACAAAAATCCGTAGTTATTATCGGTTTCCGCGGCACAGCGCATAAGGCATTGTACGGTATCGTGTTCCATCCAGGGGCTTGATCCGGTTGACCACGATCTCAAATTATCCAGAAATTCACATTTGAGATGATTCCTGTTATAACAGTTAATTGTGGCCTATGTTCCTGTCAGTTTTGCCGCATGGAGTGCGGCAGGCCAAATATATGACAATAATACATGGAGTGTAAAATATGAGCTCAGAAATGCCAGCGATTGTCATTAAGTGGATATTGACTAACTTCGATTTTGCAATGTTTCTATTAGCGATTGTATTAATTCTCGTGCATCGATTAATCAAGCGTGACTTACCTGAATCAGAAATTGTGTATCGGTGGATGGCGTTATTCGCTCTTGGTATTACTTCCATTTATGCTTTCATGATGCATGCCTATTTTCCTCAAATCTCAGCGAGTGCCATTGGCTGGAAGCCAAGCCCGTTTGAGTTTGAGGTTGCTGTTGCAGATCTCGCAATTGGATTGTTGGGAATTCTTTCCTTTCGTGCAAGCTATGGGTTTCGGCTCGCAACAGTGATCGCCGCGACTGCCATCTTATGGGGCGATGCCATCGGACATATCAGCCAAATGATTTTATATGACAATTACTCAGGTGGAAATGCCGGGACATGGTTCTGGATGGACGTGGCCATTCCTTTTATTCTCATTATCTCCGTGCTGAAAATGAAAGAGAATAAATAATTCTGTAACTGATGCTCTTCGAGTATGTGTTTTCGAGAGCATTCATTAACCCCTGACAGAGTTTAATGAATGCTCTCGCATTTCAAACTTTCTTGAAAAATCTATAATCCCGCGCTTCTGCGCAAAAACTCACGCGCCATCTTGGCATACACTAAAGGAATGGCCTTGTCCGGGTCCTGTTCCGCTTCGACTACCCACCAGCCATGATAATCAAGCTCAATGAGCTTGCGAAAAATAGGATCAAAATCTATGCAGCCGTCACCGGGAACCGTAAATACACCAGCGCGCACAGCCTCAAGAAAACTCAATTGATTTTCCCTGACCTGATTTAATACTTGCATGCGTATGTCTTTCAGATGTACATGCCTGATGCGGTGGCCATGCCGCTGCAAAGTCACGAGTGGGTCTTCGCCGGCAAAAGTCAGATGTCCGGTATCCAGTAATAAGGATACTTCATGTGGATTGGTTTCAGACATCAGGCGATCAATTTCATTTTGCTGCTGGATGCCTGTGCCCATGTGATGATGATAGACGATAGTCATCTCCTGCCTGTTTGCCAGTCTGCCTATGGTTTGTAATCCGCGCAGCAGGCTCTGCCATTGGTGCTCAGAGAATATGGGTTTGCTTTCCAGGATGGATACGGATTTTCCTTGTATGCTGTGGCCGCATTCGCAGATAACGATGACGTTAGATCCCATGGATTTGAGAAAATCCATGTGATCAATAAAGCCTTCAATAGTCTCGGATTCACGGTTGTCTTCAGTGAAATACAAGCTATACCAGGCGCTCGCCACCTGCAAATTATGTTCCAGTAATGCCTTGCCCAGAATTTCCGGATTGCGCGGAAATTTATGTCCCACTTCGCAGCCTTGATATTCCGCTGCAGCCATTTCCTCTATGCACTGCTCAAATGAAATATGCGCTCCGAGGTCATGCAGGTCGTCATTACTCCAGCCGATAGGAGCGATACCAAGCTTGATATTTTTCATAGGTGTCTCCAAGCATCATTATTACGCAAAGATTAGTACATTTTGGCAGATCTGATTTTATCTTTCATGCTGTGATGGGCTGCCTCGACAGTTGGTTCCTGTGATACTTCTGCAACACCGACACGCCACCAGGATTCATACCCTTGGCTCATGGATTGAGGAAGAACCGGGATTTCAATTACAGTGGAAACAGTTTCCATCCTGGCCTTCTGCAAGGTGTTTTTCAGGTCATGTGCGTTTTTGACATGGTAGGCTGTTGCGCCAAGGCTTTCCGCGTATTGCGTGAAATTAATCTGCAGAGGATGACCGTCAAGGCGGCTGGTTTCTTTTGAGCGATGACGAAATTCATTACCAAATCCTTTGCTGCCGTGCGCGCGCTGCAGGTTATTGATGCATTGATAGCCGGCATTGTTCAGGATGATGACATTGATCTTGTAACCCTCCTGGATACTGGTGAGTAATTCGGAGTGCAGCATGATATAACTGCCGTCACCAACAATGACATAGACCTCGGCGTCCGGATTGGCCATTTTAACGCCGAGACCGCCGGCGACTTCATATCCCATACACGAAAATCCGTATTCAAGATGATAGGTTTTGGGCCGGGTGTTACGCCATAAACGATGCAGATCACCAGGCAAGCTACCCGCAGCACACACAATGATATCGTCATCATTCATGAAATCATTGAGAATGCCAAGAATATTTGTCTGGCAATTGCCCTCATCAGAGCTTGCCTGATACAGACGATTGACTTCCGCTTGCCATGCAAGGTGATAATCCCTGATTAAATGCTGATATGTTTCACTGGTGCGGTATCCTACATCCAGCAATGCGTTTTTCAGCGCGATCAGACCTGATTTCGCGTCAGCCTGTAATAGAATGCCGTCCATTTTGCAGCCATCGAAGGCGCTGACGTTTAAATGCAACAGGCGTGCCCCCTCTCGCTGGAATGCTGCCTTGGACGTCGTTGTAAAATCCGAAAGACGGCTGCCCACGATCAGTATCACATCAGCATCTTTCGCCAATAAATTTGCAGCCTGTGTTCCTGTCACGCCAATGCCGCCAACACTCATGGGATGATTCCAGGGCATGGCGCTTTTTCCTGCCTGTGTTTCAGCAACAGGCATGCCAAAGGTACTGGCAAAATCAATCAACTCGTCTGAAGCAAATGAGTAATGAACGCCGCCTCCAGCAATAAGCAGAGGATTGTTGGCCGATTTGATATACGCAACGGCTTCCTGCAATGCGCGACTGGCTAACGGGCGTCTGTCAATGTGATGAACACGCTTTGCAAAAAATGCAGTCGGATAATCATAGGCTTCAGACTGGACATCCTGAGGCAGGCAGAGTGTGACTGCACCGGTATCAACCGGATCCGTCAGGACCCGAAAGGCGTTCAGCAAGGCTGTCATCAATTGCTCTGGCCGTGTGAGACGATCCCAGTATTTGCTGACAGGCTTGAAGCAGTCATTCGCGGTAATTGTATAATCACCTGGAACTTCAATTTGCTGCAAGACCGGATCCGGCTGCCGGCAAGCGAATATATCGCCGGGCAACAATAAAACGGGTATGCGGTTAATAGTGGCGGTTGCTGCGCCAGTCACCATATTGAGCGCACCAGGTCCTATCGATGAAGTACAGGCAAAAATTTCTAGACGATTTTTTTGTTTGGCGTAGGCGGTTGCCGCATGCACCATGCCCTGTTCATTGTGCCCCTGCAGATAGACAAGACTGGTATCCATGTATTCCAGCGCTTCGCCAATGCCGGTGACATTGCCATGACCAAATATTCCGAATATTCCTTTAACGAATTTATGCTCGTATCCATCCATTTCCACGTATTGATTATCAAGAAATTTGATTAAGGCTTGCGCCATGGTCAGGCGTACTGTTTTCATGAGATTATTCCTTTTAAAAAACATGCAAGGTACTAGAAAGATCCTTTCCAGACTCGCTGATTAGCCAACTCTGATTTGGTCCAGCTGTGTTCTTCTGTAAATTCGGGATAATCGTAGGGCTTGTCATCCAGATGACGTATTACCCAGATATAATACATGCCGTAACCCGGTGCAGCGGCTTGTGCGTGATCATTGGCATCCAGAATTTTATACGTGTCGAATTGCCGTACTTTGAACACATCATCGCCGCATTCGGCGTGTCCATAACCTTGTGGCTCGGTGAATCGGTAATGGTAAATTTCCGGCTGGGCGTGGTGATGAGGCGGATAGCTTGACCAGCGTCCAGGTGCGGTAATGACTTCACCTAATACCAGTTTCGCTTCAGGACTGTTACGTATATCAAAAATCGTGCGCACGATCCGGTAAGCTGTGTCATTCAAGAGGCCTTTGCCTCTGTGTTCTGACTCCAGCATGTTTTGAGAGTCATAAATTCGCGTCGGAAATGGCTTGCTATTGATAGCCTTTGACACGGCAAATTCGCAATCTGTGAGAGCAATGATTGTTGCGCTGTTATTTGCGGCGACGTGCAGCGCAAATGGATCTTCTTCAAAACAGGAGGCACGTTCGACGATTCGTTCATGACCATCGTGTGCGAATTTGCACCGACCGTTGATTAACAGCCACGCTGATTCCAGCGGACATTGGATGTTATATTCTTCTCCATTTTTCAATTTGAGAATGCCGAATTCAATGCCGGTGTCATGTACTTTATCACCAATTTGTGTAATGGCAGTATAACCGTGGGGAAAACCCTGCGGATTACGAATACGATACTCTGACATGTGATTGTCCTTCTGAATTGGCGGTGTCATCATTATCGAGAATAAACCTGGTCATTTCCGGAAAATACGGCATTGCGGGAGCGCAGCCATGTCGCGTGACAACAATTGCGCCACAGGCATTACCGAAAGTCACGCAGGTTTGCCAATCTTTGCCGCGCAAGAGTCCGCGCATGAATCCACTGATGAACCCATCACCAGCACCCAGTACATTCAATACGGTTACCGGAAAGGCGCGAGAGGTAATTGGCTGATGCAGGTTTTCAATGTAAATGCCTGCTCCGTGGGCACCGCGTTTGACAACGATTGGTGCGATTGTTTTTGAGCGAATGGATTGCAAGGCATCCGCTAATGTGGATGAATCTCCTGCAACCAGGATTTCCTCCTCCGTGCCAACCACTAAATCACATTTTGGCAGCATTTGCTGATAATGCAGGCTGACTTCGTGAGAAACCTTGTAGCGGATTTCACCTTCTCCCAAACTGGTCAGGCCCCATAAAACTGGTCGATAATCAAGATCGAATATGACGCGTGTGCCGACGGATTTCGCAGCCTCGACTGCATAATGAGTTGTTTCGCGCATGGCGGGAGTCGATAGGCCTGTGCCGGTGATCAGTAATGTTTTTGCCTGTTGAATAAAATTGATATTGACATCTTCCGTTTTTAATTGCATGTCGGCGCAGTTTTCACGATAAAAGATGAGTGGAAATCTGTCCGGCGGATTGACGCCAAGCAATACCAGTCCTGTCAGATGCCTGCTGGTTTCCTTTAACATGGTCAGATTGACACTTTCCTTTTGTAACTGTTGCCTGACGAACTGGCCCATCGCGTCTGTACCAACACACGAAAACATCGCGGAGCGCAAACCCAGTCTTGAAGAGCCTATCGCAATGTTGCCTGCGCAGCCGCCTATATATTTTCTGAATGTTTCTGTCTCTTCAAGGGATTTTCCGATTTCTTCAGAATACAGGTCAACCGCAACGCGTCCCATGCAAATAACATCAATGTCACGGTTGTGATCATATTTCCATTCATGCATCATACAAGTGCTCCATCATCAATTATCTTTAGACATTAACATGCATAATCAATTTTAATGGGTCGGTTTTCACGGCGTGATTTCTCCGCCGCTTGACTGACAATCACTGAACGCAAGCCGTCTTCGCCAGTCACCGGCGGTGTTTCATCATTGACTATGCACTGGTAAAATGCGGTCAACTCATTGACAAATGACTGGCTGTAACGTTCAAGGAAAAAGTACAGCGGTTTTTCCGAAATAATGCCGTCACTTGTGCTTAATATTGTATTCGTTGGGGTATTGTTGTCAGCGTGGACAGCGCCATGGCTGCCAAAGACTTCAACCCGCTGGTCGTATCCATAAACTGCCTGTCTGCTATTGTCGATGACTCCCAGGCTGCCATTTGCAAATTTCAGGCTGATCACGGCTGTGTCAATATCATCGCATTCACTGAAAACCGGATTGATTAATACACCGGTACTTGCGTAGATTTCGTCAATTTCACTGTCCATCAAAAATCTGGCCATGTCAAAATCATGGATGGTCATATCGATAAACATGCCGCCAGAAGTTTTGAGATAATCAGCCGGGGGAATTTTGGGATCGCGCGAAGTGATTCTTAACAAATGCGGCGTGCCAATGCCGCTGTTGTTGATTATCTGTTTTATTCTGGAAAAATTGGGATCGAACCGTCTGTTGAATCCTATTTGTAATTTTATACCGGCCTTGCGGACTTCATGCAAAGCGGCTTTAATCTGTTCGATATCGGTTGCTATGGGTTTTTCACAAAAGACATGTTTTTTGGCGCGCGCGGCAGCGATAATTTGTTGTGAATGCAGGGAGGAGGGCGTGCAAATTAATACGGCTTCGATTGCCTCGTTACACATCATCTCGTTGTAGTCACGATATTGATAATTGATGTCTTTTGATTTTGCCCAGCATTCATCAAGCTGCGGGTCAGCGACTGCCTTGACTTGCAATTGTGGTATGTATCTGATGATGTTATCAACATGCAATTTGCCAATTCTCCCCGTGCCAATGATTCCAAGCATGATTTTTTTCATAACCTATCCTTTTTAGTTGTTCCTATGTTAATACGTTTATTGCATCGCCCAGATCTCGTGATCTCTTGCCACTTCTGAGGTTTTGCTCAATCTGTTCCAGTGACACGCCGCGAGTTTCAGGAACGAGGTAATAACAGAAAATGAAACAGAGGATACACATGCAGCCATATGTCCAGAATGTATATACAGGGCCAATCGCTGCGAGAATTGACAGAAACGTAACGGCAACCAGAAAATTTGCTCCCCACTGGACTGCGGTTACAAAACTCATTGCCAGGCCCCGGATGTTCAAAGGATAGATTTCTGATATTACCAGCCAGAACAACGATCCCACGCTAAGTGAATATCCTGCAATATAGGTGATCATGAATATGAAAGTAATCCAGGCAGATATTGTGTCATGCCCCGAAAGCGCGAACAGAAGACCTACTATGCCAAGACTGGTCCCCGCGATGAGTGAACCGCCTAGCAGCATCAGACGTCTTCCAATCTTGTCAACGATCAGTACGGCGAGAACGGTCATCAGTGTATTGATTAATCCCATGCCAAATGTGGCGAGTATCTGGGCGCTCTCGCTTCCAAAGCCGGCAGCCTGGAAAATGCTTGGCCCGTAGTACATGACCGTGTTGATTCCTACAAATTGCTGCAGGATTCCGAGACCGAGACCGATGATTAACACCGGGCGCAGCGATTTTGAAAACAAATCTGGCCATTTGCCTGATGACTGCTTCGCATGCTGTAGAATATCATTTAATTCAGCCTCGATATGGCTGGAATCACGAATCATGGCAAATATTTCCCGTGCTTTTTCGGTATGTCCATTAAGCGCCATCCAGCGAGGCGTAGCCGGTAGCATCATCATGCCGATTAAAAGCAAGAGTGCGGGAATTAATCCGGTGGCGAACATCAAACGCCAGGATTGGGTTGGGGCCAGCACATAGTCAACGAGGAATGCGATCGCTTCACCGCTGGTGATCATGATGCCATTCAACAGAACAAGCCGGCCGCGCTGTTTTGCTGGCGCCATCTCCGAGATAAACAAGGGTGACACATAGGAGGTAATGCCGATAGCAATACCAATGATGAATCTGCCGAGAATCAGGGTGGCAAGATTAACGGCGACGGCTGATAACAGGGTACCAGTCAGAAAAGTGACAGCCATGCCTGACAGCATGCGGTGGCTTCCATACCTGTCCACGAGACAGCCGCTGACGATGGCGCCAAGCAGTGCTCCAAAAACAACGGAACTGACTATCACTTCCTGTAAAAAGGTACTGGCGGGAAATGTATGGGTGATAAACATCAATGCACCGGAGATAATTCCTGTATCGTATCCGAACAGAAATCCCCCAATCGCAGCAACGATTGCGGTCATGACCAGAAAGTAATGTTTTGAGCAGGATGATTGATTGGCGGATATGTCCATATAGATTCCATTTTGTGTTGCTTCCATTAGCCGCTAATAATATCCATATTTTTTAAAAGGTCACGTACTTGTTGTGACATGGCTGGCAAATCGCGCAGTTTTTTCAGTCTGACACGTGGCAATGCGGACAATTTTGTTAGAGAATAGGCCCGGTTGTTTATTCAATGGGAGTGTGCGCGCATGGCCAACCCTGTAATCGGAATGTCTTATTTAATAGATGGATTCGCTCTGATTTCCAAACCTGGATTACGGCGTTTCGTCATCATCCCCCTTATGATTAACATTCTATTGTTTGCCGGATTATTTTTTCTTTTGCGTCATTTTGTCGTGGAATTCAATCTGTGGTTTGCCAGCCATTTGCCAGCATGGCTGCACTGGTTGAGCGCTGTTCTCTGGATATTGTTTTTTATCAGTTTTTTTATCATCATCGTTTACACATTTGTTACATTTGCTAATATCATTTCTGCACCATTCAATAGTTTTCTTGCCGAAAAAGTCGAGCTTTATCTCACAGGTGTCATCCCGGAAGATCGCAGCCTGATGGATAATATCAAGGACATTCCCAGGATTATTGGCCGGCAGCTCGCGATCATCGGGTATTATTTGCCGCGGGCCCTGTTGCTGCTGATCCTGTTTTTTATCCCCGTCGTCCAGGCGGTCGCGGCGATTTTGTCATTTTTGTTCCATGGCTGGTTCATGACGCTTACCTATATTGACTATCCTACTGATAATCATCGTGTTCCCATGCGTGATGTCAGAGTGTGGCTGCACCAGCGGCGCTGGGCAGCATTAGGTTTTGGGGTAAGTGTGCTGGTCTGTTCCATGATTCCCGTTCTTAACTGCTTTGTTATTCCCGCTGCTGTTGCGGGAGCAACCAAGTTCTGGGTTGAACAAAATACGGCTGTCAAATGAATTCAGGACGGGATGGAGTGAGACAGGCATGATAAGATGTCACAATTCAACAAGGCAGGAGAGGAAATGAAACTAACATTATTCATTGCGGTGATCGCTATTTTATGGATTGGCATGATATTAGCTATTGGTATGGAAAGTGTCGTCAAATTTCATACCCCTACGCTGACCAAGCCAGTGGCATTCGATGTTGGCCGTACAGTATTTTCGGCATTCAACAAGGTTCAATTGGGGCTATTGGTTTTAATCATCGTTGGAACGATGATGGCTGGATCGGGATTCTTTGACAAGATGCTTGCGATCGGGTTGCTCGCTGTCCTGGTGCTGCAGATTTTTTGGCTCTTCCCGGATCTTAGCCAGCGTGTTGACCTTATACTCTCAGGAACAAAACCGCCTGCCACATACAAGCATGGATTGTATGGACTGCTTGAATTGGCAAAACTGGCATTGCTGGTGATTTTGGCCTGGAGGCTCTTGTCTGTCAGTTTGTGAGTCACCGTGGATGTGCCTGATCTGCTCTTTAGATATTTTCTTCTGCAGTCGCCGCTGTCAGGGAAGGAGTTGATGCCCGTGTCTTGTCGCTAGCCCTGATTGCATCAGGCAAGGTGATATAAATGCGCTGGTTTTCAATCAGATGCAGAATGCCGACGTTTGCGAGTTTATGGCATACCTTGTCATTGGCTTCGCAAAGATAAATTTTAATTCCGCGTTTATGATATTCTTTCAGCAGTTCGCTAAATGTTTCCATCCCGGTTATATCCATGAAGGGAACATTTTTTAGGCGAAAAATAATCGTTTTTGGATCAGAATGTGTCACAGCAAGAGCATGTTCAATTTTTTCGGCAGCCCCAAAAAAGAAAGGTCCTTGTATCGTATACACAATTACCTCGGTTGGAAAGCTGGCGATTCCCGAGGCGGCCAATTCGCTTTGCAAACTGTCGGCAGTCTGCTCTTCAACGCCTACTGTACGGCTCATCCGCCGGATAAAAAACAGCATAGCCAAAATGACGCCGACATTGACCGCGAGAACCAGATCGGTAAATACAGTCAGGAAAAATGTCGTGAACAGAACAATTACATCCGATCGCGGAGCGCATTTGACCATATGAATAAAGTGGGGAAGATCGCTCATGTTATAGGCAACCACGAAAAGAATCGCGGCCAGTGTGCAAAGTGGAATGTAAACAGCGAGTGGTGCCAGCAAGATGATCACGAGGACAAGGAAAATGGAATGGGTGATGGCCGAAATAGGGCTGTTACCGCCATTGCGGATATTGGTAGCCGTCCTCGCGATGGCGCCGGTCGCTGCGAACCCGCCGAATAACGGGGCAAAAATATTCGCCAGGCCCTGTCCAATCAACTCCTGGTTGGAATGGTGGCGTGTGCCAGCCATGCCGTCAGCTGCAGTGGCGGATAATAATGATTCAATTGCGCCCAAAAGAGCGATGGTGAAAGCCGGGCCGACTAACTCCAGGGCGTGATGCAAGTTGATAGCGGGTAGATGGAATTGCGGCAGATTTTGTGGAATTCCGCCAAAGGTGCTACCGATGGTGGCTACATCATCAAATTTGAAAACCATTTGCAGCGCGGTTGCTGCTACCATGGCAACCAGTGGACCCGGGAGACGTTTAGATATTCGTGAGGTAGATACAACGAGCACAAGACTCAGGATGGCAAGTAACGTTGTTGTCAAATTCAAATGCGGCAGCGCGGACAGGAGAGCAAACAACTTTTGATAAAAATGGGCGCTAAGCGTTGTATTGGGTGATAGCCCAAAAAAATCCTTCCACTCACCGACAAAGATAATGACGCCTATGCCGGTAGTGAATCCAACAATGACAGGATCAGGGATAAATTTGATAACATTGCCCAGTTGAAGAATGCCCATGAGTATAAGTATGAAACCGGCTAACAGGGTGGCCAGCTGCAAGCCATCCACTCCATACTGGGCTGTGATATGCGCCAGGATGACGATGAACGCACCAGTTGGTCCTGCGATCTGAACCCGGCTTCCACCGAATACACCAACAAATAATGCCGCGATAATGGCGGTATAAAGTCCCTGTTCTGGTTTGACGCCGGAAGCAATGGCAAAGGCCATGGCCAGCGGCAGGGCAACCACGCCGACGATCAGACCGGCAAGAATGTTGGCCCACCAGTTTTTGGGTTGAAGCAATCCGGAACGATAGGCATCGAAAATTGCGATCATAAAATAATCCTTACTCCCACAGATTAATTTAAATGATGAATGCGGGAGCGTTATCTGAGCGTTGCTATCATAGCATGGTTTCGGTAGTTCAGGCAGATTTTTCCCTATCGCCGGACGGCACCGGACGTGATCCGGGATTGGCCGTTCTTAGATCCAAGTAATTAGTGCATTGTCCCGCGGCATCTGGAAAACATCCGCTGCCACTGTCTTTGTCACCTGGTCGCGGCCTTCGCGCCGGATGACGCTATCCGTTGCCGGGTTTAACAAGGTTATTTTTTTGGTTTTGCATTGAAGAGCGGAAGATATTTTCCGTATCCGCGCTTTTGTAAATCCTGTACGGGAATAAATTCAAGCGCAGCGGAGTTAATGCAATAACGTTTATAAGCAGGTGGAGGGCCATCATCAAAAAGATGGCCTAAATGGGATTTAGCGTGCATGGAGATTACTTCAATACGTTCCATGAATAAACTGTGATCCGGTTTCAGGATAATATTGCCCGGCTCGAGAGGCCTGGTAAAGCTTGGCCATCCGGTATGTGAGTTGTACTTGTCGAGAGAACTGAAAAGCGGTTCGCCGGAAACAATGTCGACGTAAATTCCGGGCTTTTCATTGTTCCAATAGGCATTGTCATAGGCTGGCTCGGTACCCTGTTCCTGAGTGACTTCATATTGCAGGGGAGTCAAGCGTTGTTTCAGGATTTCATCGCTGGGCTTCTGGTAAGTGTTGTCGGCGAAAAGCATCATTGAAAAAGCGGACAACAGAAGAATGATCACGCATTTTGCAATCGGTTCCATATCATGGACCTCACGGCATAGATTTGCGTTTCACATTATTATTATAATCTGGAATTCAACGGCAGGAACCATGTACGCTGATATAAATAAAAAAATACCAGCGGCATGATGCCGGTTGAATGGTTAGCCGCTTTAGCCTGATGGTCGTTTATTTTTCTTAGTTTATTCTTTGGATATTTATTTGATTATTGGCTGAATCATTTAACGCAAGTACCTGTAGTACTATCATAATGGTAGCCATATGGACAGGTTGGTTGTTGTTTGACTTTCGTTATGGTGGCGCTGGCAGCTACTGCATACCCGAAAATAAAAGCTATAACCAGTAAGGACTTGATCTTGTTCATACAAAATACCTCCAATTCAACAGTTGTCCTAATGAGTATAGTTTATGGTCAATAATTTGCCAATTCAGCGGGAAAGCAGGAAGTTTTTTAAATTCAATGAGTTGCAGTTCTGATTAAGAAAAAATGCTGGCCTGTATGCTATATTTAATTATATCTGTTAGCTATGGTCAGGGATGCACAGAGAGCCAGGAATGGCGTCCGATAACTAAAAATAAAAGCGGGGAGGTGCGATATGCTGGCGAAAGATGTAATGTCACGTAAACCTGAGTTTCTTCCTCCAAGCGCGACACTTAAACAGGCAGCTGATCAAATGCGAACACACGACTATGGATTTATTCCCATAGGTGAAAATGACCGATTGATTGGCGCACTGACCGACAGGGATATCGCAATTAAAGCTGTCGCTGAAGGGTGGGATCCAAACAAGAAAACCATCAAGGAAGCGATGCACAAGGGAATCTTTTATTGTTGGGAAAACGATTCAATTGAAAAAGTGATCAAACAAATGGAAAAGCTGCAGGTTCGCCGTCTCGTTGTGCTGAATAACGAAAAACGCATGACGGGTATCATTTCATTGGGTGATATCGCAACGAAATGTAAAAATGCGAAACTCTGTTTTGAGTTGACGGAAGCTGTTTCTCATCACTAGGAGGAACCGCGCCAGGCTCATCCCTGGCGCATCATTGCTGTTATTCATGAGCAACATTAATGTGAAAAGGAGATTTTGTCATGAATCAAATTAGCAAGCGTCCACCAATTGTTTCCAGTCTTGCTGAGCTGCAACAGACGATTAACCGATTGTTTGATCCGACGCTGATTGAGCAGGATTACGGAATCAGTAATTTATTAAACTCAGACTGGATTCCGTCCATTGATGTCAAGGATAATGGCTCACATTTTCTAATCACAGCGGATATTCCAGGTGTCGATCCCAAGAATATTGATGTCAGCATGGATAATAATATTCTTACCATTAAAGGAAGCAAGGAATCAAAAACGAAAGAAGAACGGAAAAATTATGTAAGATTCGAAAGATCAAAAGGAACATTTGTCCGTAGTATCAGTTTGCCGGAAATTGTTGATGCTGACAAAATTTCAGCGAAGACCAAGAATGGTGTTCTTGAAATTATTGCTCCAAAAAACAAAGGCGGCACAAAAAAGAACATCAAAATAAAAAAATAATAATCATGAACGGTGCTTAGTAACGCCTTGAAAAACGCGTTTTGCGCTCCTTCCTGACGAGGTTTGTGATTATTTTCAATAACATGTTAAAAGGCCTGGGAATGATATGATTCACGTCTGATGCATTTCTAAGAATTTCTTAATAATTATTTTGTATAGTGTGAATAACATCTTTTGATTCTCAGTAATCGCACCCAATATACAACATTTTTCTTTGTGCTTGATTATTTTCGATAAGGATATCGCTATGAATATGCGAAACGAAAATAAAAGGGATTATGCCAAGTGGATCGATATTATAATCAAATGTAATTTACTAGGTGTGCGCAAGCCAAGACTGGTTTTGCAGCAAATGCTAAATGATTTTCCCGGCAAGTCGGCTAATTCATCTTTTAATCGTTCATTTTTCAACCCGAATTCAGTTTCAGCGGATGAGATTCTGGCCAGAGAGATTTCCAGGATACTGGCCGATAGCGGTAACCCGAATCCGATTCCTGCTGTTTTGAAATATCTGAATGCCAACTATCGGAAATTAACTCCGCACGGCAGATTGACACCGCTTGTTGGTGCCTTTTTGTCTGTCTATGAGCATTATCGTAAATACATGCTTCCAGCCCTGAATAATATGCTGAACTGCCAGGATGTCTGGCAATCCGATGTGACAAGATATGTGGATGCGATTTTATTGTGTCTGAGCAGTGAATTGAGGCCGAATTTTCGTGAGGCCGCATTATCTGCAATTATGAATATTTCAGAATCGATGCCGCTGGAAAGCATGCGGACAGATATCATGAGGTCGCTTGTGGAATATATGAATAATTACCCCGGAAGACAAATCTGTCACGCCATTATCATGCTGAAAAGAATGATTCCGGATTCATTTCATGCCGATATCGTTGATAACCTGGCGATACAGATTCACAACCCGGACTCAGAGATTTGCATTGCGGCGATCGAGGCAATCGGCGAGTTATCGCGAATTGTTCCAGCGGAAAGTTTGGGGAAGATAGGTGATGACTTGCGTGAAATTATCATTAATTCACGTAAAAAACCCGCGATCAGAATCGCAGCCTTGCGAGTCTTGCGCACATTGCTGTGCGCGCTGCCATCTGATGCGCATGCGATCATGCTCAATGTGTTGCTGGATTCAATTTGCGATCCTCATCCTGAAATACGGCTTGAGGCAGGCATGTTTATCCGGCAGTATCAGGCTCAGATACCAGCTGAAAGTCTGAGGAAGAAAATCGACATGCTGCTGAGGAATCTGGCTTCGCGCAACATCAATTTGAGCAGCCATGTTCCTGCTGTTATTTGTTATCTCAGTGATTGTCTGGATAATGAAAGCATGGCTGTGATCATCGAGACATTTATGAATTTCATCACTGACAAGACAAGACTGGTGCAAATGCGTATGGAGGTGATGAATGCATTGATGCAATTATACGATAAACTGCCCGCCAATTCCCAAAAGCAATTGTATGGTTCTCTGCAGATTCTCATGCTTGATGAATCTGCCGACATCAGTCAGCTTGCCTGTCGTCACATCAGTGAACGCAAGGAATGGCTGTATGCGTATCCTGTTCGATTCACGGCGGCTGATATAGCGTTGAAATTGAGATCTCCGGAAGTTCAGGAGGTTATTCATGCGGGCAGGAAGCTTTCATTTCTGGGTTGTCTGCTGTTCACTGATCAGGTCAATGATGCTGTTGGCGCATTATTGTCCACGTTGATTGCAAACAAAAACAATGACCGCTTCGCGCAAATCTGCGATGTCTTAAATCTGTTACGAAATGTCATACCACAAAAAAAAATTTCCTCGATTATCGAGGTGCTGTTGTCAATTCTGTCTGATGCAGAGGTCAAGCCCGCAGTTATGATAATTGTTCTTAAAACCATGGCCGGATTTTATACGTATCTTGACTTGCCGTCGGCCAAGGCATGCCTCGAAGGATGTCAATCAATTATTTCTGATGTCAATCGCGATTTGGATATCCGTGTCGAGGCGCTGAACTGCCTGGGTCGGCTTAACCTCAACAGTGATGATGATCATCCAGAGTTGATGCGTGTCTTGCTTGAATGCGCGAATGACAAGTCTGAGACGGTCAGGTTGGCGGCTTTCACGGCCATGTCGAATCCGCGATTAAGGATATTCCAGGATAATTCCGGCCTTGCTGATTTCTTCGCTTCATGCCTTGCGATGAAGAATCCGGTGCAATGTATTTGCGAAATAATGACGTACCTCAAGACTGTATTGCCATACGATATTTCCAGTCTTTACCTAAATAAATTAATTTCCTTATTGAATGACCATGCCAAATGGGATCTGATGAAACCGGCAGAGAAAAGCAAATGCATCCATGTATTGTCCTTGTATGCGCCTCATATGAATTATATTCAGAAGCTGGCCGCAATGTGCCGTTTGCGGCAGCTTATCGCGAGCGAGGAAACCCTGCATGAATATAAGATTCTGTTTTTGAAGATATACGGTGAGTCCAGAAAAGACCTGATTTTCGATATGCTGAAGAAAATGCCAAACGAACAGAACATCGCGATCCCCAATGAAATGGTTGAACATGTCATGTCTATGACCTTATAGAATTTGTCTTGCAAAGCGGCATCTCGATCCTAGCAGCAGCTGTTGAGCGGTGGCCATTTGCCTGTCTTGATTGTGGAAGATTGAGACGGTATAAAATAGTAATCCGTCAAGTTTGTATACAGGTCTACAAAGAATGGAAAACCAGGCAGGGAAAATTTCAATTGCAGCTATCTTATTCGGTTTTCTACTTTTCTCCTGGTTTGCTCCTGCAGTGTTTGCGGATTCGACTCAGTCCGTCAATTTACAGTCTGGCCAATCCGGCATCGCACATTTTCTTGCGCTGGCCGATATTCATTTCGATCCATTCCTGAGTTGCAGGAACCGGATACCTTGTCCTTTAATTGAAAAGCTTCGCCGTGTGCCATCTAATCAGTGGTCTGCCTTGTTATCCAGGTATGATACCACACCGCCCCAATACAGGTTTGATACCAGTTATCCATTATTGACTTCCGCGCTGGATGCCTCAAGGAAAGCTGCCAGGGATGCCCATGCCAGATTTGTGCTGGTTCTTGGCGATTTTATAGGGCATGAATTCCGTTATTACTATCGACGCTACTCGACCGACATGACAATGGCTGGATATCAATCCTTCGTCCGCAAGACGATGGAGTTTTTAACCGGGGAGCTGGCGTCGAGATTTCCGGATATGGATATCTATTCGCTTGTTGGCAACAACGATTCCTATCAGGATGATTATGTCAGCAATCCCGGAGGGCAGTTTTTCAGGGACACCGCTGTGCTTTGGTCTAGACTGGTAAAAAATAAAGACAACCGCATGGCTTTGCAAAAAATGTTTGTACCGGCAGGTTATTACTCAGTGACTCTTCCCGAGCGGTCTGATGTGCGCCTCATCATTTTGAATACCAATTTATTTTCATATAAAGCGCAGGGGAGACTGATAGATAAAGCAGCGGTCAATGAATTAAACTGGCTGCACGATCAATTGCGGTCAGCAAAGGAGAATAACCAGAAGGTCTTGATTGCCATGCATATTCCGGAAGGCATTGATGTTTATGCGACGCTTCGTACCCGGTTATTCAGATTGATTGCATTATGGAAATCACAATACGCCGCACGTTTTCAATCCGAGTTGCAACAATATGCCTCCGAAATTGCGGGGATTCTTGTCGGCCATCTGCATTCGGACTGGTTTCAGATTCTGACGTTTGATAATTCAGATGAAATACCCATTACCGGGGTGCCCTCTATCAGCCCCATATTTGGAAATAATCCAGGATTCAAAATTTACACTTACGGACAGCAGCCATTACGGCTCAAGGACTTCACCACTTATTACTATCCGGTGAATGGCAAGAAATCCTGGGGCCTCGAGTATAATTTTAGCCGCGTCTATCAGGGTAATTGTCAGGACTGTTCCATTACGAGTCACATGCGCATGCTCAAACGGGCTGGTACATTGGCAGATTTTTATAAGGACCATTATTCGCTTGGTACACAAACTCAGCCGATTACGAGCAAGTGGTACCCATATTACTGGTGCGCTATCTGGGAAGTTGAACAGTCAGATTATAGGAAATGTATCAATCAGCCCTAGGTATGCAGCATCCCCTCTATATTGATCTAATATTGTTCAGATTTTGCCTGTTAGCCGTTTATCAGCCATTATTGTTTGTAACATGACAAGATTGTAATGTTTCTGTCATCTCTGTGACTGGTTCAGATACTTAAAATTGACAGTATTATCTCACTACATAGAACACTGATATAAACAATATAAACGAGGTTAATTATGAACAGTCATGCAGAAGTGGCAAGCACAATTGATGCGATACGAATGAAACAAAATTATTACGTGGATGTCGTATTGACAAGATTTATACATGAGAAATTGGATGCTATAGATGCACTTGCTCAAAAAATCAATCTGGATCCTGAAAAAACCATAAAGTTGAAAAACGCTTTTTTGAACAGGATTTCAGGTATCAATTTCATGGCTGCTTACGGAAACAAAGCTTTCCCTCGGCTTACACCCAATGGATTCGATCTTGATTATGCGAAATTTTCGCAATATGTGCTGAAGCAGATTCCGGATTTACAGGATTTGCAAGAATTCGCTGCTCAGGAATTGGGATACAAAAATAAAAAACGTGAAATATTGACTAGTATTGGCAGCATCAAAAAAGCGGTGAACGCTTATTCAGGCCAGAATAAAAAATCATTCATAGATAAATTCAATACAGAGGTAGATGATCTTTTGGTGTCATTAAAAGATATGCCTTTCCTGGAAGTGGATGCGGTTGCTGCCAATCGGACAAAGGTAGCGCTTGATAATCTGCAATCCAGGGAGTCAACCTACTACAACCAGTTCACGTTTTTTGCTGCTTCCAGAAAAGCGAACAGTACCTTGCAGCCAAAAATCAATGAAGCGTTTGGCTTGCTTGACAAGCTGGGCAAGCCGAATGGCGAGGCAGCAAGTCATGATGCCAAACCCAGAATAAGTCCGGTAAACTGACTCTCCATCCAGACAACTTGTCACTCAAACACTGGCATGCCGCGGACAGCTCCGGCATGTCAGCGTTTCATCCGCTGTTAAGACAAAGATTTGCTTGATATTTTTTTGTTGCGATACCATTATCTACGGAATCAATGGAGAGGTTTATTTGCTAAGGAGAGAGCAATGAAAAAGACAATGCTATTATCTTCCATTCCTGTGTTTCTGTTGGCAGCCACATCGGGATTTGCTAACGGCACGGTTTTTGATGGATTTTACTTCGGTGGATCAGCTGGAGGCGCTTTTGTTACTGCCGAGCCAAAGATTTCTGTATCGGATGTCTATACAAACAGGGATCAGGGCGGCCCCTTCAACACAGTGTTAAATGCAAATGATGTCCTGAAAAAAAATGCTTTCAAAGGCGGCATTTTCGCCGGATATGGAAAATCCTGGGATGTCTGGTATCTGGGTATGGAAGCATTTGTTAATTATGAAAACTTTACCGAGTCAGATACATTTAACTCAAACGGCAGCACGGAATTCTCAGAACCTAATCCAAGTTCTGCAATGTTCTACAACACGACAGTCTACACGAACACAACTATTGATCCTTTCCAGGTCGGTGTTGATGTGCGGCCTGGATTTCTGCTGACACCAACGACGCTGCTTTATATGCGTTTCGGTAGCGCTTTCAGCACCATCAAGATGAATACAGAAACGACATTTTATGGTGCATCGGTGAAATCGAACCCGGAAAGTTTTGCCACAACCCTGACAGATTCTCAAAGTAAATCGGTAATGGCATTAAGAGCCGGTGCCGGTCTTGAACAGCATCTTACCAATCAGTGGAGCATACGTGCTGACTATGTCTTCACATATTATGGAAAACTGAGTACGGACGGATTCACACCTGTAAAAGCACTGCCCAGTGGTAATACCTATCAATTAAGCAGTTCCACAAGTGGAAACAAGGTCATGGATAATGCGGTACTACTGAGTATTTCCTACGCTCTCCATTGTTAATCCGGGCTAGGCTATTCACCTGCCAGAAATCAGGCAGGTGAATACGCGTGCATGTAATTGAATTTTACTTAAACAATCCTGGATGTATTGGCAGGTTTATTGCCCCACGCATTAAAAATTTCTGTACATGGCAATGCGATTTAACATATTGTTAATCTGGTATAAAATTCCTGATAGTCAATAAACCAGGCTGTGTGATGGCACGGATATTATTAATATGGAATATGGGGAGAATCAATGAGCACGCCTCGAATAGCTAAAAATATAATCACTGCTGAACTGCTGGATACCGCGACAACCGGGTTGTTACGCGGTCTGGATACAGTAGAAGAAAATATACTCTCTGCTTCCAGAAAAAATAAAAAGAAGGAACTGGCGGATTCAGGGGACGCTTATAAAACGGAGCTGCAGCGTATTGTTGTCAGACTTAGAGAATTGGCTGTTTTGAATATCAGAAATATTGATATCACGCATGTCAAGACATATAAAAACAAGAGTGCAGTCCCGGATGATTATCAGAGCTATATGGATTCGTTACAGAATCTGTCTGATTTAATCCAGAAAGACATTGTCTTCCAGAAAAACACTGATCACGCGATATTGTGCATGGAGCGATGGGTGTACCTCTGGAAACTTTGTTATGAGGAAAATAATTATTTTGTTGCCGCGGCGATTATTTTTGCATTAACCAGCCAGCCAATTATACGTTCCAATCTGGAAGAAAAATTATCTGATGTCGGCAAGGCCATATTTGTCTACGCCCAGAAAATCTATACAAAACAGTCAACCATATTCACAATCCAGGGGCAACAATTCAGGAATGGCAAAAAAGTTATTCCCATGCTGTCTGCGTTGGCTGGCATGCTGGATGGCATTGCAAACCAGCCAGAAGATGACGAAGATGCGCAACAATATATCCAGATGATGTCTGAAAAATATATTAAAACATATGTAGGCATGCAGAAATCAGCCAATGATAAAGTTAAACGTGCACGCAAGAAAATTCATGCTGATCTGTCGCAAAGTCCAAATTCAGCCCTGTACCAGGATTATTATGATCAGGGAACAAGGGTCAGGACATCACTTGCCAAAAAAAAATATAAAATCAAGACATCCAAATTGATGAGTCAGATAAGCATGTATGGTGCTGCAGACTTGTATTATCTGCACAGAGCGAATATCGCCCAGCTTTCCAATGAGCTCAGTGATTATGCCAGCCGGCATAAAATCAACTCCATGAATGAGCAAATAATTGTCAATGTCAGGGTGATGCTGGCAAAGGATGTGATCACGCATCAAGCCAAGCTGGATGAGATAAACAGGATTCTGAGCGACAATAAGGGAGCAATCAATAAAAGCGTACTTAAAATTCTGGTTCAGATTCAGTCGGAGCTGACAGCGTTAGTTTCTTTAAGGCAAAAGGAGTTATCTCTTGAGCCTGTTGTGACCAATGATGCAGAGCCTGACAGTCGTGATCATGTTATGCCGAAAACAGATTCAAAGTCGGAAGCGGTTGTCATACTTTCAGAAAAAGAGGGTGATGTTACTCCTGTAGAATCCCTGGCGGGATCAATGCATGAGAGTCAGACTCTTTCTGACAAGGAGTCAGCTGATACATCATCCATTAAAGAGGATAGTGGAACTGAATTCAGCCTCCCGGTGTTGCAGGTCGAGTCTGAAAGCAAGAAGACAGGCAGCATGGATACCATTATTGAAGAATTTGTTGATGTGAGCACATCCTCTGAGTTGTCTTTGTCCGGATCAATGAATGAGGTTTTGACACCACGCGATAATGAGCAGGCTGATATTGAATCCATGAAAGAAGAAAGCGGGATTGAGTCAGGTGATATGGTACAGGTTTATGCAAGCAGTAACGCGAGTAATATCACTATATCGTCAGTATCCGAGAAACAGATTGATGCGTCCGTATCTGGCCGGAATGACTCAGTAGTGTTGACGGATAGATTTGATCTTTCCCGGCAGACCAGCAGGATACAGTCAACAATTGATGAATTTAACAAACGCACAATTCAACCAGTGAGTGCCAAGCCCGAGCTCGAGCGGCCGAAATTGGGAAGTGGCAAAATTGTTCGCAATCAATCTAGGCTAATCGATCTGGGTCTGTTCAGCCAATCAAAAGTCAAAGAACCAAATTCTGAAGTCAGTTTGGAAATGCATGCCTTGCTGTCAGCGCGGTATGTTTCATCTATCAGGAAAAAAATATCCGAAGCTGGAGCAGAGGGTGATACTCAGGCATCCTCGCAATTGCCAGCATTGGTTTCTCCGCGCCAGGATCAGAAAGCCAGAGAAATTGCAAAAGGGTTGGATGAAACCGATAGCAGTGACATCCGGCTGAAGTTGTTTGGCCAACAGCGAAGATATTCTGTAATTGCCTCGAAAATATCCGAGTCCAGGCAAAGTGAAAATGAAGAACGCCAGATCATTCCAGGCGCTTCGGTGTTAAAATGATAATGACATTATTTTATGATAAATTAGGGCTATTCAAATTTTGAAATAGGGGCACATATGGATATGCACAGGATAACCAAGACTGTTTTTTTTATCTCCGGTATTTGTATTTTTCAATCATTTGCCTGGGCGGATGAACCAATGGGACTCTATATGAATGGCCAGTGGGATCCTGCCTGCAGCAAATGTTGGCCTTCCCCACGAACAGACAAGAATAATCATTGCAAGCCTGCGGATTGCGCCTTGCAGGGTTATTATCATTGCAAGATGCAAAATCCGCCGCTCGCAATTGATGATGATCCGCGTCTTGTTTCATTGATCAAGTCCGGGGAATGTACTTATGCTCCACGGGAAGCTATGAATTCAGGCGAGGCAGCATATGTAGACAGTATGAAAGTGTGTACCAACGTCCTCGATAAGATGGCGGGCAGATTTAATTTCCCGCCTGATCAGGAAAATGTATCCAGGCAAAAGATTGATTTTTATGTCACCAACTTCAAGGCTTACGTGCTCGGCAGTGCCTATGCTCAGTTAAAGCTTGCGATTGACTATGATATTGGAATGGGGACACAGCAAAACCGGTCAAAAGCGAATGACCTATACAATAAGGCAGCGATGAGCGGTATACCGTTTGCCCAGTATGCGGTGGGCGCGCGCTATGCATATGGTATCTCTGTACCGCAAAATAAAACCCTGGCGATTAAATGGCTTAACAAGGCACTGAACAATAAGCCAGTGACGGAAGCAGATAAAAAAGCCCAGGCAATTGTCGCGCCATGTGCGATCAAGTTAATTGAGCACCTGACGCCGACATAAACAAACTGAAAATCCCTGACTGATTGTTGGGCGGCTCTCAAGCTGCCAGCGTCGCAGTTCAGGGATGCAAGCGCGCACGTTACATTTTTGTAGCACATAATTCTGAATTCTTCTCTGCAAGAATTATGTCAAGTCATAAATTTCCAGTGAATGAAAAAATAAAATCATAATGATTATCAGCTACATATATTATTATCTGCATGTTTGAAAAAGATTGGAGTAAAATAAAAACAAGGAAGAATAGGAGGAATGACTGTGCAAAGGACATGCCTTTCGAAACTTCTTTCAATAATGCTTCTTGCTGCCCCCCTTGCTGCAAAAGCTCAGATATATGAAATCAGTGGATCGCCATACGACACAGAAGGCGCGCCCTTGCCACAGTATATCAATACATCCGCTGAGAAAGTGATACTGGTCGATCCCAGGGAACATGCCTGGGGAGCGTATGAACGCAATGGCAAACTGAAACGCTGGGGAATTGCCACTGCCGGAGGCGCAAAATGTGATGACTCAGATGACTCCTGCCATACAAAAGCAGGTGTTTTTCGTATTTACTCATTGGGTAACAGCAACTGCGTTTCGAACAAGTATGAGGGCGCTCCCATGCCTTACTGTATGTACTTTAGCGGCGGTGAGGCAATACATGGATCAAGTGATGTCCAATTTGAAAATATCAGTCATGGATGCGTACGTGTTCATATCGATGATGCGAAATGGCTAAGGTATCATTTTGTGGAAGGGCCGACAATGATCAATCATTTTCGGGGTACCAAGGTCATTATTAAATCATATTAGGGGAATTCAACCTGGTTACAGGAAGTCACTGGCTATTATTCATGTAAATCTGCACTCATTTAATATTATCTTAATCTTGGTATGTTACCTCATAAAGAAATAATTCGATTTTATGTAGCTCTAACCTGTTCCGATAATGACCCGATTGCATATGGGGGTATTGAATGTCGTTACGATGGTTGTTTGATAGTTTCAAATCAAATGTTACAGTCCAGCCTTCCGCCATTAACGTGAAGGTTAATGATGAGGATTTTGTTGTTGTTCCAGCCGAAGAGTTTAATATTGAGCAGGAATTTGAGTTAATAGAACCTCATCCAGCCTATAGTCAACCGATAGAAAAACTTAAATATGAGAAGTCAGATCCTGGATTAAGAAATTCATCTCACAAGGTAGTTAAGGGCATAGACTCAACGAATGACACAGAGAATTTCATAAAATTCAATGACAAGGAAGCAATGCTCTACGCAGAAGCTTTCATGAACCATTTGTATAGTCTGTCACTTTTGTATGGCGTAGGACGCTGTTATGTGTGTTACGATGATTACGGCAAGCCCGTCGCACTTCGATCCAAGGCTATACCTGGATTTGCTACCTTTAAGGAACACAAGCTGACTGCGGAACAATTATCAAATCCTGCCTACCGGCATCGATTCATCCGCATATTAGCTGTTATGTTCCGCATGCATGAGGATGATGCGCACTCCGGAAATATCACGACCAACTTGCAAGTGTTTGACGCAGATTGTGCATTTTGGGATGCGACATTCAAAATCAAGGGCGGACGTCCTAATGTTGATAATCTCGGGACTTTGTTGAGCCGCAATCCTGAAACAGCATTTGCCCTGCATGAAGATGACATCACGCATTTTCCAAATATTACATATGCGCTTCCGTGGTACTTTCCCAGTCTTGACGCGGTTGCGACATCGTATTTCAGTAATAATCCTTTTACGCCGGAAGAAACCAGGCTGGTCAAGGAACTGGAAAAGCATCCGGAGACATTGCAGATCTGCCTAGTGGAATTTCTTGACTGGATGCTAGACCTTTCACAGCGCTTCCCCTATCTGATTGGGCTTACCATACCCAAAAATTGCAGTTACCAGGGCGAAAATCTGACTGAGCTATACTGCAAAAAGAACCGCGACATCAATGAAGAGTACTGGAAAATACTTCCGAAAATCCCGCAATTTCACGATTTTTTCAAGAAATCCTGCCTGACTATCACACAGGAACTCATGGTGAGATGCGAAATTCGAAATCGCCGTCTGGCAAATGACAAAAAAATTCACCCTGGTCATGATAATGAATTCGAGCAAGCCATGTTGGATACACATCTGATCATCAAGCAAATAAATGAACTCATTGGAATGATTAATAGCCAGCAGATATTGGCATTTTCATGTTATGCAAGTCACTCGATATTTGTTTCGGGACGATCGACAGCAATTGACGAAATTGATGAGCAGACAGCAAAGCGTATGCGCGAAACTGCCAAACGGGTGGCTGATGAAATGATGATTTCTGAAGCCTCGCACGGAATTGATTCATGGGAAATATTTGGTTACAAGCGTGAGATAGATGCATCAGGAGAGACTATCAACAAAACGGATAGGTTTATTAGTACCTTAAGCTGAATTGACTTTGCGGACCAGTCTTGCTGGCTGCAAATCGGATGATGTTTATCATGTAATCGAGCTATTTCAGGGTACAGTCATGCACGAAAGACGAGGCGGCAAAAATGATATACTCGCTTTCATTATCAAAAGCATGGGCTCCAATGCCTGGCCCTCGGACCCGATTTCAAATGATGAATCATCAGATATCGAGATGGAGTCGGAACAGCTGGTTAGTCTTCTCTATAGACAAATCCTAAGTTTGCGCATCAGTATTGACAAGCAGCACCAAATCCAATCCCGTATCATTCAGGGAAATATTTCCGGAAAAATCTGGGTGCGTTATGTGCGTCCAATGGAAACGTCTGGTTTTGAAATCAACAAGAAGAATATTACTGTATTCAATTATCTCAGAATTTTTTACGCCTATCTGCTGGCTGCGGTTGTGATATCCCGCATCCATCATTTTGATAATCAGGCAGTCATAAAATCGATTTATCATGTAAAACACATCATCTCGGATCTGTTTTATTCCATGCTGGATTCGACTGACGAAGATGTGATGTTGAGGATTCTTTCAGAAGGTAAAGGATATCTGGTGTTGGGCTTGCATGCTTTCAGTGAGGGACTGGATACAAAATCCATTAATCTGATGCTTGACCAGGCAAAAGACTGGGTAGCAATGGAAGAGCCGTCGATGCCTGTTGTGACGATGATTGAAACAGGCGAAATACTGCGCAAAAAGCGTATTGTCATTATTGATGAGCCCTGTGTTCAGCTGACTGATGAACAAAAAAACCAGTTTACGGATCTCGAAAGCAGGCAATGGTATCGTGATTTGGGCTCTTTCCATCAGAAACTGGTTTTGTATTACCGCAATCAGATTTTGGCAGGCAGTTGCGTCATACCAAGCCAGCTGCGCGCAATTATTCCCCTCTGCAAGAATGCGTATAAACAAACAGTGATGATTCAGGCAGACGGACAGGAATTCAAGGAATTGAATTCCTATTATCATTCGGCAACGGCAGCCTATGTGAGTCACAAAGACAACCAAATGACTGTTAATTTGACCCGATTGAATCTCTTACAGAAAAAAATGAATGCCAACGCAGACGCCATGGTAATGATTTGTTTGAATAGCCGCTACGGAGATAACATCGTCGGCACGTATGAATGGCTGGCTGGTCGTCAATATGTTGCTGATGATAGTGAAATTATCAGGCTTACCCAGGAGGCTGCAAGGCAACTGTCAGACGGCAGGATATACCATGCCAAGATTTGTCTGAATGGTTTCAGGATGCTTGAATACAACGATTACGCAGGCATCAACCAGTTGATTGAGTTCATGAAGGATAATGTGAGCCGGCTTGATCCCAGCCTGCCCAGCGTCGTTAAATTACAGGAATTAATTCGCAGAATCATGCAATATGAGTGGGAATTCACAGTGATCGATTACAATGTGAAAGGGCTGGATATCATTTTTAACCTGACCCAGGCTGCTTGCCTGAACAATCAGATTGTACAGGAATATCCTGATAGGGACTTAAAACGGTTGGCGGTCTGTTTTGGCTGTGCAAGTGGTGAAAACCGTACCGGCATTGCCTTTTATCATAATATTTGTCTATCCATTCTGGATTATTACCAGGATGAATCATCAAAAATGCAAGCTGATGCTTTGAGAAAATATGTCTTTGATCTGATTGCGTACTCACAGCACACATTGGTGATGACCGGTCATCAGGGAAATACATTCGGGACAGAAGGGATCAGGGATAAATCAAGCGGAACATTTAAAAAAGATCATCCAAAATGCCAGCTGGTGACCAAGTCATCGGATATAAAGGCGCTGCCTGCTACAGATGCCAACTTTAACCGGCTGATAAATTCCTTAAATATGGGAATGACTGTCGCGGAGAAAAATCCACTACTGAAAAATTTTTTATACTATTCTCGTCAGCTTGTACTGGAGGCGGAAAACCAGCGGGAAGGTATCATATTTATCGGAAATAAGGGCCGTCGTGCTTGTATCGATGTTTTAAGCGCAGTTTCTGATGTGTTAAAGCACTCTTCAGATAAAAACATGCTGGAGAATTTTTCTCTTCTCCAGGAAAAATTTTCAGCCCTGATGAACTCACATGAATCGCCTTTGCCAGATAGTTTTACTGTATTGAACACGCTATTGTCAAAACTGGCAGTGGAAGCCAACAATCTCAAAAAAATTTTCCTGACCGATGCATTGAAGACGCAGGGGATATTTAAATCTGACAGGCAGCCGGGAAATTCAGCAGCGTTACAGTCTCCTGTTGCTGCCGTACGGCCAGGCAACCCTGATCATATCATCAATGGATAAAGAGGCGAGCTACTCATTACTTCACCTGTACTTTTTTCATCTGTATAATGCAGGCATTTTAGCCCGCATATTAAGGATAGCGTAATGAAGGGAATGGAACCGCCGCACACACGGTCTGTCAGCGTACTTTGTTCTTTAGGACTATTCATTGCCGGTTATATTTTTTATAGTTCTTCCCTGATCGAGTCTTTTTACGCCAGCGAATTTCACCTGACAAGCTGGCAAATCGGGATGGCGCAATCATCAGTCCCGTTAGGTGCCATGCTGGGAGCGGTGCTGGCGGGCAGATTGGCAGATTTGGTCGGAAGGCACCGCCTGTTGGTCTCAAATTTCCTGATACTGGTCGTGACGGCGATTCTTGGCGCTTTATCATTTGATTTTTATTCGCTTTGTCTGTCGCGAATCATGAGTGGTTGTCTTGCGGGAACGCTTTATCCGCTATGTGCCGCATACCTCACAGAAATGACAGCAGAAGCTTCGGTTGCCCGTCAGTCCGCTATTTTGATGTTTATTAATTGCCTGGCGGCACCGGTGGCATGTATTGTGGCAATTATTTTGTCCTGCCTGTATCCGGAACATGTTTTATGGCGCATGATCACTATATGTTATGCGGTTCCATCTTTGGCAGCTTATCTGCTATCCAAAAAACTGCCTGAAAGCCGGGAGTGGCTTTCAGCTGCCGAAGAAAAAGCGTCTTGTGCAGGTTCCGGGACGAATCCGGTGCCGAATATTTCGGTCGGCTTGAAGATACTTTTTAGTCAATCATATCGAAACGTGACAGTTTGTTTGCTTGGTGCCTGGTTTTTAATGGACATCGCTTATTATGGAATTAATTTTTTTGTTCCCTATTTACTGCAAGTGATAGAGATCAAATCATTTTCTGCCAGTTTCAATCATCAGTTTCATTCTGTGTTAAGCAATGAGACGATATGGGGTACGTTTATCATCAATATTTTTTTCATGCTGGGTGCATTGAGTGCGATTTTCATTGTAGAAAAAGTAAATTTGATTCAGTTGCAAAAATATGGCTTTTTATTCGCGAGTATCAGTTTGTTCCTGCTGGCGGGATATTTCTACAGCGGCTTGCAATATAACTATGCAGTGATTGTTCTCTTTGTCGTATTTAATTTTGCGCTTAACCTTGGGCCGGATGTTACGACTTATTTGTTATCAGCAACATCGTACCCCGTCGAGATCCGGGGTTCGGGGCATGGCATGAATGCCGGTTTTGCGAAATTTGGTTCATTTCTTGGCGTTTTGTTATTGCCCAGGTTACAGGATCTCTGGGGATATCAGTTTGTTATTCTTCTTCTTTCCATGTTGTTATTCACAGCATATATTTTGAGTATTCAATTAGCCAAAGTGCTTTCAAGCGATGATAAAATGACGGAGGCAGCAGTTATTTATGAAACAAATTGAAGCGGTAATTTTTGATTGGGCAGGGACAACAGTTGATTATGGATGTATGGCGCCGATTCATGCCATGATTGAAGCATTCAAATCCAAGGAGGTGATAGTTACATTGGATGAAATTCGCAAACCAATGGGAATGCTTAAACTTGATCATATCGAGGCAGTGCTGAATATGGATAGAGTCAGGACACGATTTAATCAGGTCCATGGCAGGCAGTATGATCAAACTGATATTGAAATTATTTATAATTATTTTGAAAGCAAGATTTTTAAAATTTTGCACCAGCACACAAAGCTTATCGACGGCCTGCTTGAAGTGCAAACCCACTTGCGTAAACGGGATATAAAAATTGGCTCAACCACGGGATATACGACCGAAATGATAAAAATCGTCGCGGACGGTGCGGCAAGCCAGGGATATTTGCCTGACACGGTTGTTGCCGCGGATCAAGTCCAGCGCGGCCGGCCATACCCGTATATGATGTATCAAAATATGACGCTGCTTGAGGTTCAAAACATTAATCAGGTTGTCAAGGTTGGTGACACCATTGTGGATATCCAGGAAGGAATCAACGCGGGCTGCTGGTCAGTGGGTGTGGTGAAAGGCGGCAGTATGCTCGGAATGAGTGAGGAAGAAACGGCGAAAATGGAAGCAGGTGAACTTACTCAGAGAGTCAGGCAGATCAGATATGAAATGCTTGCCGCCGGTGCCGATTACGTGATTGATTCATTGCATGAATTGCCCTGGGTGATCGATCTTATTCAGCAAAAAATAAATCATTAACAAGGACAGGATATAAATATGTTACTTGAAGATATCGAGAATCCCTATATTTTATTGACACCCGGTCCGCTTTCCACCAGCCCATCCGTACGCGCGGCAATGTGGTATGACTCATGCACCTGGGACCATGATTATAAAAATATTGTTTCTGAAATCAGAGCCAGGTTGCTGGCGAATGCTGGCTGTCACCCTGATGAATACACGACTGTTTTGATGCAGGGTAGCGGAACTTTTGGTGTGGAATCGGTTCTGGGATCTTCCGTAAACAGGAAAGATCATCTGCTGCTGATATTGGTGAACGGGGTTTATGGCAGACGCATGGTGGAAATAGCAAAGATCCTTGAATTGCCTCATCTTGTTTATGAGGTATCAGAGAATGAAACCTTTGATCCTGCCGTACTGCGCGATATTGTACATACAAATAAAATGATCACGCATCTTGCTATTGTTCATTGCGAAACAACAACTGGAATCCTGAATGACCTGAAACACGTTTCCGATCTTGCGCGTGAAGCGGGTTTATATTTTATTGTTGACGCAATGAGTAGTTTCGCAGGAATTGAATTTGATATTGCTGATCTTGATATCGATTTTTTGGTGAGTTCTGCCAATAAGTGCATTCAGGGTGTTCCGGGTTTTTCTTTTGTCATCTGTAAAAAGTCAGCGCTAAATGAATTATGCGAGCATAATGCCAAGTCCCTGTCGTTGCACCTGTATGATCAGTGGAAGGAAATGGAAAGAGATCCGGGTAAATGGCGATATACTTCGCCCACGCATGTTGTCCTTGCATTTAAACAGGCATTGCTTGAATTAGAACGTGAAGGCGGAATAGCGGCGCGGGCGCGTCGGTACCGGGACAATCAGCTGCTTTTGTCGGAGGGGATGGCATCGTTAGGCTTTGAAGCATATATTGCGCCTCGTTTGCAATCACCGATTATTACGTCATATCTTGAGCCTGACCTGGTTCCGCATACAAAACAGAAGTTTATTTTTTCTGATTTCTATCAATATCTGAAATCCAGTGGCTTTGTCATTTATCCTGGTAAAATCACACATAGAAACTCATTCAGAATTGGAACAATAGGTCATTTGTTTCCTGATGATGTTGTCAGGTTTCTGGATAATGTCGAATCATTTATCGATGAATGTGAATGAGCAGGTGTTCCCTGTGAGCCTGTCCCATTAATTTTTCGGGACGGGCTCATTCTGAACGGTCTTGCTTGGCTGGCCAAGCCTGCAATGAATTAGCTGGCATTGCTTGCAGTGTTTGAGTTACTGGCTGGATTGTTCCTGGTTTTGGTCTTGTTGGCGCCGTTGGCGGAATTGCTGTTGTCGGATGAGGTATTGTCTGTATCGACAGTGCCTGGTTTGTTTCCTGTGATTGTGTCAGCCGCCTTGTTTGTGTTTGAAGAAGACTTGCTGTCTTTGTTGTTATTGCCAGTCAGTTCACTGCTGGTAAATGGTACTTCCAGTCCGACTTGTTCGCCGCGAGTAAAATGCTGGCGGGCATGTCTGACTTTTGTTGGTGAACTTGTGCTCAGCGCCTGATCTGATTGATACGAATCGGTTGAGTCATACATATTAGAGCACCCGGATAACACACCCATGGAAAGAAAGGTGGTAAAGGCAAAAACATGCAGCTTCATGACAAACATCCTTTTATTTATATTAGTCCCTTAAAATAGTTTATACGAAGATTTGCGGGGAACCAAACGGGAATTTCTCCTTGATTAATGAAATCTTAAGATAGCATTAAGGGTTTATATGCTCCGACAAGATTGTTATAAAAATGCTTGTCTTGTCATATAATGCTTTATTAAATTAGTCATTAAATTATTTCCAGTTTTCACACATAAGGCAGGCAAAAATGGCGAAGACATATTACGAAGTTTTAGGTGTTGCACCTGCGGCTTCAGCGGAAGAGATAAAAAAGGCATATAAGAAACTCGCACTGCAAATGCATCCTGACAAAGGTGGAAAAGAGGAAGATTTTAAAGAACTTGGCGAAGCATACGGGGTTTTGTCTGATGAACAAAAGCGCAAGACCTATGATGCAATCTTGCGGGAAGGAGAGCAGCAAGAACGGCGCTTTACCAGAACCGAAACCAGGACAACTGCTGCGCGGACACCGTTCAATACGCCAACCATGCAGCGGACACCATTTAATACATCAGCCAATAATACACCAATTACACGGACACCATTTAATACACCGGACTTGTCAAGATCATCAATCAGTGAAGATGAAGAATTCTACGAAGAAGCTGAAATGCCCGAAAATGGACAAAAGGAAAATCGTGTTCCAGAGCCTGGGACTAATAAACTGTATTCAAGCGGATTGCTATTTACGACTTTTACCTCTTTTCAACAGAATGAATATGCCAAGCAACCGGAATCTAGTATATTTGCAGGTATTTTTAAATCAGAGGCAGACATCTATCGTCCCATTGGTCTTGATGAAGGTGATGTGTTCATTCCTTTTGTCGCACATTCACCATTAGATGATCTATTTAATTCAATCGAATGCAGTCTCATGCAGCCGCAACCTGGGCAAACCATGGATGATCAGGATGGTTATTCAGGTGCGCTGAAATCAGGGTTGCACGATGGGCATGAGGTTGAATTTATATTTGTAAAAGCGCCCTCGACGACTGGAATGGCTAACCTTATCGCAAGATCAATCCTGTTGGCATCCCTATTCATCGAAGTGTCACAGGTTGCACAGGTTGTAGAGATAGAACCGGATTTCCAGTTTTACTATTCGAAGAAATGGTAGGATCACCACGTTTTCTCGGTATGCTGCAAATCATTATTTCGTGACGCGCATTTTTCTTGATCCCGCGTCGCGGGACCTTGTGCGTGAATCCTGTGTGCAAACGGGATGAGAAAATGGTTTGCTCGTATGGTATTGTCATGCGCCAATTTTTAGTATGACTTTGCCTGTTGTTTGACGGCTTTCCAGCAAATGTTGTGCTTCCGCAGCCTGATCAAGCGGCATGATTCTGTCAATTTTGAATTTAAGCCAGCCCTCACGAATGGCATTGATCACATCATTGGCGCGTTTTAATAATTGTTCCCGCGTGCTGGTATGATTCGCCAGCATGCCGCCGGACACGGTGATTGATTTTGCCTGGAGCGCGTTAGGCATAAGAGGGTCAGCGAGTCCGCTCGCTGAGCCAAAAATGCAAATCCATCCGCGAGTACGTACTGCATCCAGATTTTTTGTGAAAGTGCTTTTGCCAACGCCATCAATAATGTAATCGGCACCTTTTCCATTAGTCAGTTTTTTGGTTTCGGCAATAAAGTCTTCGCGGCTATAAATGATAATGTCATCCGCACCCGCTTCGCGGGCAATCCTGGCTTTTTCGTCAGTTGAGACGGTTCCTATCACGCGTGCTTTCATGTGCTTGAGCCATTGCACTACTAGCAATCCAACACCGCCTGCTGCGGCATGTATGAGCACATCATCACCTGGTTTTATCTGATAATAGTCATGTACGAGGTAATGCGCAGTCATGCCCTGTAAGGGAAACGCGGCGCCAAGTTCAAAGCTGATATCATCAGGAAGAGGGATGAGTTGTGAAGCCTTGACAGCAATATATTCAGCATAAGAACCAACTTGCCCAGTAAAGGCAACACGATCGCCGGGCTTCACTTCTGTGACACCTTCGCCGACGGCCTCTACAATGCCGGCGCCTTCCCTGCCTGGAATAAAGGGTAACGGGATAGCAACGCGCGACATACCCATGCGCATGTAAATGTCAATGAAGTTAAGGCCGGCAGCTTTGAGTTGAATGAGTGCCTCGCCTGCTTTCGGTTGAGGCTTGGGACCATCCTGATACTGCAGAACATTCACGTCGCCATATTGTGATATCTGGATCGCTTTCATAGGTTTCCTTTGATCTTGAATCATGAATACAGTTTTACAAGAGCCAGATAATGATATCCCAGCGAAATGCCCACGCCCAACGGATCGAGTAAGCCTTCAGGTTGGATTGCTGAAATAAATTTATCAGATCATTTTTATGGAAGGCTTTCAATACTGACAGTGGAGCGTCATGTTTTGCCAGACTGGAAACAGGAAAAATGCCTGTTATCGCTTTGATTGCATAATAACTCAACCAGTGTCGCTGCAAGTCATTAATAATAATGGCCAGTCGTGTTTGTCTGGCCAGTTGCTGAAGCAGATCAACCAGCGCTTTGTCGCTAAAATGATGGCTTACACTATTCAAACAGACGATGTCAAACGCCAATCGGGAAAATTCTGCGGAAAAGATGTTCAGTGTCTGATAATTGATGCTGGAATGCATTTTAGATTTATCTCTGGCGTATTGGGTCATGCATGGGTTAGCGTCTATGCCAATTACGTCGGCAAGCATGTTTTTGGATTTTGCCCAATTGTCTATTGCTCTTGTCAGGTCGCCGCTGCCGCAACCCAGGTCGGCGATGATGGTTTTTTGGTTTGTAAAACAGGAGAGGTATTTTCTGTAAATTTTGTCTAACGAGGAAATTAATACTTTTTTACCGCCTAGCCATTTATTATATAATTCCAGTTCATCAAGATTTTTCCGCAGTTCATCGCTATCAAGAGTCAAATCATCCATGAGTTCACTTTTAGTAGAGCGGTGTCTGAACATGAGGGTTCCCGAGATGTTAACCATCCATGCAGGGATTATATGAAATTCTGCATGCTGAATATAGTCCGATCGTGAATGGTCTTTGTCATGCAGGATGTTCAGTGTGTCATGTGTGGAGGATTCCTGTTGCATGTGATCTGACAAGTGCTGGGGGTACATAATCAGCAAGCAGCTTCGCGGCCTGATGAAATTCATGGCAGTCTTTGAGCTTGCCAGAGTTGAGTTCCTGCTGTGTTTTGGCAATCAGCTTTTCTATGCCCGGGCCGGTGTGCACTTTGTCCATGACAATATGAATCCCTGCCTGTTCCAATTCCCATTTGATTTTCATGTTTTCATAATCGGTGTGAATTCCGGTATCGACCAGTTGGACTTCATGAATGGTTTGCAATGCACTGATCAGGTTTTCTTTGTCGTTTTCAGTATATTGCAGGTAATCCTGGATGTTCAGGATGCCGACTTTTATTTTGTCGCCGGCAGCTTTGCAGCGTAATTTGATTCTTTCAAAAAACTCCGCGATGCTGTCCAGGGTTGGTGTTTCCATAGAGCCGTTAGTCGAGTTATTCAGAAAATCCAGTATTTCTTCACGCATAACGGGATCGGTGATTCGGGTGTTGCAAGCAAAAAGAGGATGACTCTTATCCACCAGATAATTTTTTTTGGGGTCGAACGTTTCCAGGAATTTTATAAATTCTTCTTGCTGGGGGTCGATCGGCGGTTCAAATAATCCAAATATTTCAGCGAGCACGATCAATATTGCATGCGTATCAGTCTTTTCGCTGACTGATATGGTGAGATGGTATGCCTCGTTTTTTGCTCTCTTTAGCAGTGCCTCTCTCCAGGCCATGCGGATTTCAGACGTCCAGTGCGTGAAACTGCCTCTCAGGGTTGTCTGGCATTCTTTGCCCCGGATCAAGGGCAGGGCGCGTCCCAGATCAATAAACGTCATTTTGTTGGCGGCAAAGTGATAGACCAAATTGTCAGGCTTGAGGTCGCAGTGCAGCATGGGGCTGTGTGCGTGTTCGTGCATGTCTTTTAATGCCTGGATCGCATCAAGCGCCATCTGCACCCAGAAAATGGTGGGCAGCTGGAGGTTGATTTGCGGGTTGAAACCTTCGACACTATCAACCGGCAAGCCTTCTGCCAGGTCCATGAGAAAACTCCATTGAATCTCATTTTTATCTGGTTTAAGAAAAGGCGACCGGTATGGATTCTTGCTCGAAGATGCTCTTTTTCCTATGGGCTCCCGTTGGGATGAACGGCCAAGCAAGATATTGGTCTGGTATTCAAGCTTGACATCATGAATTCTTCGCAATGCCATGTTACCCTGTTCAGTACTTAACTTGCCTTGTGGCGCAACCGGAAGGATTTTTGATGCCCGCCATTTGCCGGTACGAAGATTCTGGACAGCCCATACCCTGCCAGTTTTTCCTGTGCCCAATTTAAAATAGATGGCATATAAATCTTCGCCTTTGCTGATGATGTTCCAAGGTGTGGTGAGTACACGTTTTGGATACCGGTCATCATCGATAGACGGCCGACTTAACTTGAGTATCCTGATTCCCAGTTTAATGCTTTCGATATCAGCCGCAGTCATTAGCCGGCAATTTTCCTTATCTTTTATGTCGGCAATATTTCCCTTTCTGGGAAAAAAGGGAATGGGTTTGGTCGTGACATCGGTGAGAGAGGCTGGACTGATGCTTGGTAAGCCGAATAAGGTTGAACCCAATGCGGCTGCAGGTGCTCCTGCCTCGACAGGGTTTAATCCTGTATGGGTTGAAACGGTTTCCATGGAACCAGATGTTGTCTTGTGGATCGATGTGGTTGCCGCAGCTTTGCTAAACATAACGAATTTACCTTAAAGAGTTGTCGTTTTATGTCAAATTTCCCCTCGGGCTGGGCCAGTCCATGCCATCTTTCTGCTTTCAGCCTGATCGAGTATGTTGATAGCGATGTATAATATCAGCCCATTTATTTTTGTTAAGATATTTGCTTGAGCAAACTATACTGACTGAATTTACTACAGGAATGTTTACTGGAAAATGTCCAAAGTGTCAAACGGCTGAAATATGAACAGGTTATCAACGCTATGTAATGAATGATTCCAGTTTGGCCAGGCAGTGAATATTGCTCGGTAACATATTGATTCAATAATTTTTTAGCTGGCTTTCTTTGTCCTATCTAATTAATATTTATATATAGAGATACTTAAATTCAGGACATGATATTTATGGATGAAGGAATCGATATCAATCTCAGGAAACAGCTGGTAAAAAAACAGCCTGTTTTTTCTCAGTTAACCGATCCTGAAACGGAAGAGTTGGCATCCCTGTTTTCAGAAAAACAAATAGCCAGTGATGCAACAATAGTTAAGGAAGGTGATCCTGTTGACAGTATTTATCTGATTGTCAGTGGAACAGCGGATGTCAGGCATGTTTCAATCAAGAATAATGCGCCTGAAATTAAATCGGTTGCCATTTTAAGTGCCGGCGATGCAATCGGATTAAATGAAACAGGTTTTTACTCAATCAGTGGCAGGCGAACAGCTACGGTTGTTGCCATGACAGATATGGTGTTGTTACGCCTAAGCGTTGCGGCATTCCATGGTTTTGCGCTATCCCATTCGCATGTCAGTGAGATCATGCATAAGCATGCTGAAAATATCCTGAATAACGACAAGCAATAATTCCTGGCTGAAGAGCATATTCTTTTCTCCAAGTGTCTCGCGGGCTTCGGTTTCGAAGAAGACCGCGGTACCAGACACGAGCATTAATATTTTTCTTGATATTTCACTTTTTCTTCACTAATCTGATATTGTTTGGTGAAGAAATGGTGAAACATGGTAACCCGGATACAGCACAAAATTTATGAGTTTATTCGTCAGTATATTGAGCAATATGGATACTCGCCTTCACTTGAAGAAATTGCGTTAGGCATAGGCATCAGCCCTAACTCAATCAGCCTTGTAAGCCGCAGCATTCGCGCGCTGGTTGCAGCTGGGCGGCTCAGATTTCATAAGAAAGGATATCGTAATCTTCAGGTGATTAATGATGAAGGCTTTTCCTTGCCATTGATGGGACGTATTGCAGCAGGTGAGCCAATTGAGGCAATTGAGAACCGACAGACGGTCGACTTGAGTAAGCTTCTGAGAGGTGAGGACCATTTCGTGCTCGAAGTGAAAGGCGACTCCATGGTGGAAGAGGGAATTTTTGATGGTGATCTGGTTATTTGCAGGCGTACCAAGCAGGCACGTGAGGGTGAAATTGTTGTTGCGCTGATTGATGAACAGGATGCAACCTTAAAACGCATCTCTTACAAAATCAGTCATCATATCACTTTGGTTCCTGCTAATCCGGCATTGAAACCAAAAGCATATTCACCACAGCGAATCCAGGTTCAAGGGGTGTTTGTTGGTTTGTTGCGGATAAAAGGGTAATACATTATTGGCATCGCAGCATGTTAGATGAGGCTGGACGGGTTTTAAATGAATACTTTTCTCTCGTGTGAAACAGTTACGCCATGACGATGATCCGCGAGAGAGGAGTATTTAATCTATCCCGAACGAATGAACGACCGGATTGCATGCCTGCTCCGTGCTTGATGCGGGGAAATGCAATCCTTGGCCACTGAAATGTGGCGTTGGTGCAAAGCAGTTATCGGTATGCCCTGACTTTAATGAACGCTCTCCAGGCTGATAGCGCTTGATGCAAGATTGGGGGCTTAGGGCAGCGCGGTCGAAATAGTAGGTGATAGAAATGATGAGGCACAATATCCAGCAGCCAGGCGAATACTGGTCAAGAGCAATTATTCTTGTTGACATGAATGCTTTTTTTGCTTCTGTCGAGCAACTGGATCATCCTGAGTGGCGTGGGCGTGCGCTGGCAGTCACGAATGGCAAACAGGGGACATGCGTGATTACCTGTTCATATGAAGCCCGCGCATTTGGGATTAAAACAGGCATGCGTTTACGTGAGGCAAAAAGCTTGTGTCCCAATCTTATCCAGGTGCCAGCGCATCCTGACCGATATGTGGAAGTATCTCGAGCGATTATGGAGACATTGGCAACCCTTCAGTATTCTTGCCAAACGCTTCGGTAATCTTGGGCGGCGTAGCTGGTATATGTGCCAAGGTGCGGATCCTGATCCGGGTAGGTTGCAGCTGGATTTATTTGCGGCCCCGGATGTCAAAACCAGTGCGGCTCCCAATAGATAAATTCATGAAAACCGATTACGAAGGTCGTGTGCATTGGTATGAGGTTACCAGAGGTCAATGGATTCAGGGGTTGCTCGCACACGAAAACAATGAATATCGTGTTTATATTGTCACTATTATTCCTGAGCTTCTGGATATTTGTCATGACCGCTGGCCGCGCATTATAGTGCGGTAGTCATTGTGGCAGCAAAAATTCATTATTCGTGCGAATGCAAGACCAATACCATCAGAATTGTCCCATATCGGCACTCTTGGCCGCGAATCAGGAGGTATGTCAAATATCATGGAGAGACAGTGATTGATGTTACCTCAGGCTCAGGCTTTTTTCTCTTCTTCGTTCAACTGTTCAACAATATTCTCGCGCATTTTGGCTAGTTGGTTAATGACAACCTGAAGATTTTTGTCGTCGAGACCGGATAGTATCTGAGGTTTAAGGTTGTCGCTGATTTTTTTAATTTTGGCAACAACTTTGTGTGCGGTCGTAGTGATAGTCAGGCATTTGATGCGTCGGTCATCTGGATCACTTTGTTTCTGTATCCATTTCTGTTGTTCCAGTTTGTCCAGGGAGCGCATAAGGTTTTGAGGTTCCAGATCAAGCAGGTTGGCAATTTGTATCTGGGTGAGGCCCGGATTATGTGCGATACAAAATAAAACCCGTTTTTCGGTTCCGCTGATGCCCAATGATTTGATTTTTGCATTGAGCAAGCGGCGCCATAGCAATCCAACATGACAAACCAGGTATTCGATATCAAAAATATCAGTCGTGCATGTTTTGAGATCAGGTTTCTTTGACATAGGCTAGCTTACCTTGATGTAAATGAAGGGGCTCCACTTTGTTCTGTGCTTCAACACGAATACAAAGTATGCCGCCAATTATAATCAATATCATGCCAAGGATTGTATAGGGAGTTGGCAGAGTATGCCATACGAATTGAGAAATAACAGCTGCATAGATGATGTTTGAATAAAATAATGAAGCTACCAATTGTGCGTTGATATATTTCAGGGCCATAGTGGAAGCATATTGGGTGGCAAAATAAAATGCGCCTATGGCGGCCATGATTAACAGCATATGCGTGCTGACTGGCGTCCAGAACTTGATGGAGATGATGCCGGATATGATGCTCGAAAACAGGAAGAAATAAAAAGCAGTTGTTTCGGTGGCTTCGGTGGCGGAAAGTTTTCTGACGGTCAACATGGTGGATGCCATTGCCACACCGGCACCAAGCGCAAGTATTGATGCAGGATTGAATATGCTTGAATCCGGGTGAAGGACAATGGCAACGCCAACATATCCTGTCAATATCGGAAACCATAAACGATGATTGATTTTTTGGGAAAATGCAAGATAGGCCAGGAATGGCACGATCAGTGGTGCGGTATTTGCCAGGAGCATGCCATTTACCAGGGGAATATAGGTGACGGCATAGAACAGCAGGTAACTGATAGATAGGCTAAAGACTGTGCGTATCAGGTGCAGGCTGAGCTTGCTGGAGGCGAGGATTTTTTTTGCGCCAGATGGCCCGTTCTTGAGGATCAAGGGCAGTATCAGGATCAGAGAGATCACGCTTTGTATAAATATCACGACTGGCAGCGGCGGTAAAACTGCGGCCTGAGTTTTGATAATGGCAGTTTGTGATGAATACAAAAGCGCAGCGAATAAACTCAAAACCACTCCCAAGGGTAAGTTATGTTTCATGGCAACTCCTTCTTGTTATCATTTGTTATAGTAATTATTGAATATGATAATCAATGATTATGATAATTTCAATAGGGGGAGTGCTTCCAGCGGGTGATGAAGAATCAATTTGTTGAATAAACATCGGGATAAGAACGCACGACGAACTGTAAACGTATGCATGGATACGAAGAGCCTATTTAAACCCGGCAGGATGGATGTGATAAGTGACAGCTCAAAACCAGCAAGGAACAGCAATGCTTAAGGAAATCTTATAAAGAATGTTCGGTGGTTAAATATGCTTGAAATGACTGCAACATCTTGGTATAGCTAGTGAATAATATTTTGCAAGCCTGGTTAACATTTCATAACAACGATTCGAGAGAAATAAACCATGAGCCTGAGAAGAAACAGCATCACAATGTTTGCAATTGCAAGGCCGGACGAGGAAGCAGTATTATCACTGACGATTGAGAATGTGATGCATGCTGTCACATCAGAAAAAATTGAATTACAACCCTTGGATCAGCAGGAACTGCGTACTCTCATCACAGAAAATGAAATGTTCCGGTCGTTTGCTTTGATAGTTGAATCCATGAACAGGATAGACAAAAGCAGGGCAAGCGGTGCCGGGTTGTCGCAGAGTGAAAAAAATCATTACAATGAATTGCAGGATTCGAGTGAACAAAGCAGGCCTACCCAGGATGACTCTCTATCGCAAGCCAAGGTTAAAATAAAAAAAATTCGTGATAACACCAGGGATGTCGTCAAATACAAAAATATCATCTCATTGTATACGGCATATTATAAGGCCTTGAATGACGGAACCTTATGGAATGACCGGTTGACAGAAGTCAAAAATGAATGGCTGCTGCACAGGCATTTCGCAATGTGCGATAGCGTGGATTTGACAAGAATATATAAGTCATACCAGGAATTCGATACAAATCTCAATGAATTCAGGCGGATCATTCAGGCAGACCGGATTAAAACAAGAACCAATGTAAAAACAGCACTTCTGTTATATTTTAAAAACTTATCATCGCAAGTTGCTCGAATCAAATCGCAGGCAATTTATTCAATGATGCTAAGATTACAGAGTGCTGACAGACGCTGCGATATTCACTATGACGATGTAATGCATGATACGGTGGAAAAGGTTGAACGGGAGATTGGCAAGCGAATTATCCGGGAACAGGAAAATCGTCGTGAAGTATTTGCTCAATTAAGAGTGCGACGCCGTCGCGGCATGTCCTACGATGATATAAGAATGTTTATCGGTTGCATTCAGGAATATTGCAAACCTGATTCACGCGACAACGAGCTGGATACGCATGACAAAAAGGTTATTCTTGGAAAGCTTAATAGTTTAAGCATGATGACGCTGGAGAGCGGCCCGCTTGTGCATATTCATATGGCTTTTCAACTGGATCCAGTGATTCTGTTTGTTATCAACAGAAGCGACGATGTCAGGCGCAAGGTTGCCGAGAAGCTGCTCCTGGAACCCGATTCGGCGCTGATTCTGGTGGATGACCTGGGTGAAATGCTGGCAGAGGCGAGATCACGCTACCAGCGGATGCTCAAAACCAGCAGCAAATCCAGGAATATAACTCTCGAGGAACGATTGGAATTCAGCCAGCGTGATTTTGTATTCCTGGTCAATTCAACATATCAAAGCCTGAGTGAGCAGGTCAAATTTGAGTCCCAGAAAGCAATAAGAGATTGTCTGGCCGGTGAATTTCGTGGAATAGCTGAATTGCATGCATCAATCAAGCGTCTGCGAGAGTTTCACACGCATTATCGATTCATGCTTGAAGGCAGAGATCCTTCCTTGCAAGCTGATTTTGTCTTTTATGTCTTGCGTTACATAGATGATCATCGTGATGAGTTAAGTAGTTCTATCAACCGCGATCGCCTTGCAACGCTTATCGCGATAAACCATTATTGGCCGATAACTGATAATAACAGGCATGAGTTTGAGTCAAGCCGGCTTGCGTTATCAAACCGTCTGGCTAGTTTGCATGAGCATTTCAAGCATTCGTTTTTTCATCATCCGTATATTCATTATAACTGGATGATTTCATTTGTAGAGGAGGCGCTTACCCTCACTGACTTGCCTCTGGTGAGGCATCAAGCGATGGGAAGGGAATACAAGCATTCCTGGAGTGAATATTTTCCTTATAAGGAAGAAGCACTGGATACAGGTATCACAGTACCTGTGCCAGATATTGTTGCTCAGGATCTGGATCAATCCGTACGTAATCTGAAAACATCTAACCGGCGCGCATTTGTTCTGGCGAATATGAAACTGATTCGGGAAATCAGTTCTGCGGGAACGTTTGTGGCAAATGTGATCATTCCATATGTCAGCGTGTCGCCATTTATCAATCTGTTCAATATCAATCGGAATGTGCGCTATGTGCGGCTAATGGACCATTTGCGCACATTGCTGCAGGAATTAAATAAAAATATTGAGACAGTGGTTACTACACCAAAAATGCCCAAGAAAACGGTAAACATGCTTGTTCGGCTCAGGCAATTCTATAATGAACAATTTGAGAGAATTGATCAGGAATGGCAAAAGCATCTGGCAAAAAATATTGACATGGCAACGACAGAACATGATCTTGTCGAGTATTTGCGCAATGACAATGATATTGATCTGAGAAAACTGAAGGCACTGCTACATAAAATCGCGGATATTTTTACTGATCATCGCTGCAGGCAAATGTTGACTGGCAAGCTGCAAATTGTCTGCGCCAGGATTTTGGTCGAGATTGGAATGCAAGTTTTAACATCTGACCACGATTCCATTAATTTCACTCTATACATCCAGTTGTTGAACCAGATGTCAGGCATCAGGGAATTTGGCAGTAGCGTTATTCACAAGGTTACATCCAATCTGAATATTTCGCGATTGCTGATCAGGCATCTGGAGCAATTTGACGGCTCCCGGCCGGTGATCGGTGGTTTGATAGCGTCATTGTTCCCGATGGAAACACTCGCCAATAATGATGCTGCAAAAAAATACATAATTCCTTATGCCAGGAAGCGGCTCGAATATCTGGAATCAGTCAATGGCGAGGGCATTCAGCTTGGCGATGTCATGTTTTTTGATGTCTATGCGGCTATTCCTGAATGTGCGGAATTGTTTGTCAGTACCAGTGAAGAATTCAGAGGTCGGATTCAGGAAGCGATAAGCGATAATCAGGCGCCATGGAATCCTGTGACGGCCCGTATCATTGAATTATTTGGCGATTCGAAGAGCATCAATTTATATCGTGCACGGGCTATTGTCAGTTTGATGACGATTGATGATGTCAAAGCCACTGATATTGAAATGACTGATGTCTTTATTCAATCATTATTACGCCCAGGCGAGCATGTTGTCGATCCGCATTTGCGTGTCACGGATAACAATGTCCAGTTTGAAATTTTCCTCTGGCATATCATAGACAATTCATTATGGACGGTCGTGCGGGAGAAGCTTATTTCAGTATTGGGACAGGATTTGCTGCAGCAATATCATACGCGCTCCCTGTATAAATTCCTGAATGACAGGGCGCCTGGTTTTGGTCTCTGGATGGAGCAGCAGCTCAAGAATGTGCATCCTGATGATTTCTTCGGTGACATGGAAGTCGGAAAAATTTCAACCTATGTCATGCGTTTAATGGATCAGGTTGAGTTCGCATGCCACGATTTTAATGTGGATGGTGATCAGGGCGAATCTATCATGAACCTGCTCAACAACCTCAAACGGATGCAAGCGTTTTTTCATCAGATAGGCAGTAATGTTGGCGTAAAATTCCTTGCGGATGTGGGCAATATTGAGCGGGGCATCAAGCTTGCCGTGATAATCCGCAAGACCCTAGTATTTTTTACGCAATCTGAAGGTGTTGTCACATTTAATATCGAATCCATTTATAAGTTATTGTCTCAATTGTTAATATCCTTTGCAGAAGTTGAAAGAAACGAAATGGTTTCATCTGTTAATATTTCTGCGTATCTGGATTTTATTGAAAAAGCAAACGCAAGTGTTCCCTGTAGTAATCTTGCGAGTTTGCAGGACAAACATCTTGCAGGAATATTCAATTATCATTTGACGTTGATTGAGCACTTGAAAAAGCTTGTGCTTAAGATTGCCAGTTCGAGCCTGATCGATGATACCGCGCCAAAAATGCTGTTAAGCCTGGTAAATTGTTTGGATAACAACGATAAAATCAGTGAACGTGAGGCGAATATCCTCGAAGGGCTGGATCAATCGCCTGAATTGAGATCAGTTGTGATCAAGCTCATCTCGTTCGCACGTGAAATCAATCTCACACGTCACAATATTAATCAGGAATTCCAGGCCAGGCTGTTAAAAGAAGCTCAAATCAAGGCGATAAATGATAACCCGGGCTTGCTTGCGATTGTGTGTGTGCGGCGGCTGGTTCAGGTGGATATGCAGACGCATTTGTCATCTGCTTACATCGGGCATCTGATTCAAACAATTCACAATGTCATGAATATGATTCCATGCGGACAATTTGCTGATTTTTCCGGTTGCTTCATTGATGCAATGAGCACAGTTACAAAATTGGCGCAGCTTTCAACGCAGAATGATTTGACGCCATTGATGCTGTTCAATATGCTGGGAGGCGGTCACGCAAGCAGAAGCCATGTGAACAAAAATACGCTGCTGCAACCCTTGTTGACGGATTTTCACGCCAAGTTTGTCAGTCATGCAGTGTTTGCACATGCGGCGGAATATGTGGTTTCCAAGATGGAACTTAAATCAGTAAATAAACGAATTGTCTTTCATGAGGTTAGTGTTGCCCTGTCAAGGCTGGATGAGAATGAACAACTTGGATACGTTAAACTCAATTTGGGCATTAAGCATGATCATAATGCAAGAAAAGCCATTTTTCTTGTGAATTTCTACAATGTGGCAATGAAGGTTTTTGATGGCAAGGCGCGGATGGATTCGTTGGTAGAGTGTATTTCTGCTATCAAGTTTGAGATTCAGGAGCGGGAAAGCAAAGGACAGCATGATTATTACAAGGCGAAAAAGATCAAGGACTTGCTGGAATTTATCCTCAATCTCGTCAAGACGCCATCTATTCAGGATGCCTTGTTACTTTGCAGCAACAGCAAACAGTTTAAAGGACTGTACAAGTAGTTGTAACCATTAAAAGGCCATGCATGACCATGGCCTTTATATTGATGATGGCTTTGTTGAATAATTCCACTTGCCTGTCATCCCGGCGCAGGCTGGGATCCATCCCGAATTTATTTTCCACGGTAACTGTCAGGCATACCAAGAGGAATCATTTTATTTAATACTCGATAACATAAAAACGCTTCTGTCGGTAGATTTTCAAAAATTCTGGCTCGTAAGCTATCATTAAATATCATTTTTAATCGATACATTGCCGTTTCTGCTAAACTACGCTTATGATAACCGCTTTGTTTCTTCCATTCTTTTCTGCCTAATTGTCGTATGTTGCAAATTATATCATCGCGAAGTGATGGATGGATCCCGGCCTGCGCCGGGATGACAGGCAAGTGGAATTATTCAACAAAGTCATTGATGATTAATGATGTACCAGTCCGTTTGCCAGGAAGCCGCCATCAACTGCGATACATTGCCCTGTAATATAGGATGCCGCCGGCATACAGAGAAATGCTGCCAGACCAGCGACTTCCTCCGGTTTACCTATGCGCCGGAAAGGCGTATGGGCGAGAATGGATTGGTACTTATCCTGATTGGCGATCACTGCTTTTATCAAATCTGTATCGATATACCAGGGGGCGATGGTGTTGACGCGTATGTTGTTTTTAGCCCATTCAACCGCCAGATGTTTTCCCATTTGAATCATTGCTGCCTTGCTCATTCCGTAAGGCACGCCGGATCCGACATCAATTAATCCAGCGACAGATGCAATGTTAACGATATTGCCCTGGGATGATTTGCATAGCAAAGGATAGGCGAGCTGACAAAGTTCAAGTGCTGAATCCACATTGGTCTGCATCACTGTTTGAATATCTTCAGGTGTATATTCAATAAACGGTTTTCTGATATTGGAACCGACATTATTGACCAGAATGTCTATCATGCCCCATTGTCTGGTTATGATATCAATCACACGCTGTAATTCATTTTTGCCCTGACTCATGTCACCTATTGCGCCTTGTACAGTGAAGCCGGCAGTTTTCCAGTCTGAAATGGCGGCCGCCAGGTTCTTTTCAGTGCGGGAAACAATGAATATGTCGGCTCCCAACTGGAGAAATTCCGCAACAATCGCTTTGCCGATGCCGCGGGTGCCGCCAGTAACCAGTGCTTTTTTGCCATTTAAATTCCATCGGTCTGTATTCATGTTTAGTATCCTTTTTTGATATTGATCTGGTTTAATAATTCCTGGCCCGAGATAGCCCGCAAATAGTTTTCATAGACTTGTGGTGCGGCAGTACCGGGATTGGTGACTGACGCAATGTGCGGGGTGACATGTATTTTGGGGTGCAACCAGAACGGATGTTCGGCAGGCAGAGGTTCCTGACGAAACACATCAAGTACCGCGCCGCATAATTGCCCTGAATCCAGTGCCGGAATCAGATCCTCATCGACGAGATGTTTCCCTCGCCCGATATTAATCAGATACGCTCCTCGGGGAAGCTGAGAAAAGGTTCGCTTGTTCAGGATATTTTCTGTCTGCGCGGTCAGTGGCAGCATGCAGACCAGTATATCGGACCGGGAGAGGAAATCATTAAATTCCGATTCGCCAGTAAAATGACTTATACCAGGTATATTTTTGGGGGATTGGCTCCATCCGCAGACGCTCAGCCCAAGTTCACTCAGTAAATGTGCGGCCTTGCTGCCTAAATAGCCTATTCCCATAATGCCTGTTGTTTTGCTGGATAAATTAAACGGCGGCTCTTTCGCCCAGATTTTTTGATGCTGTTTTTCAGTCCAGTGTTCAACCAGTTTGATATGCTGCAGGATATAGGCAATCACATACTGAACGATATCATTTGCCATATAGGGATCAGTGATGCGCACAATAGGAATTGCTGGATGAATGTCAGGATCGATAAAGATATGATCAACGCCTGCGCCCAATGATTGAATGGCTTTAGCCTGAGAAAATGTTTTAAGGATACCTAACGGATGCTGCCAGACCAGCAAAAAGTCGATATCAGCCGGATTGCCAATATTGGGCCAGACACGAATATCGAGATCAGCATTCTGTGCTAGCAGCGCATCACGCCATGCTGTGCTAAACCATTCCAGCTGCTTTTGTTCTGTTGTATCTCGTCCTGCTAAAATTGCTATTGCCATGATCAAGACTCTATGATTGTGTTAGTTAGGTAGTTGCGTAGCTGTTGAAAACAATAAAATCAGGAACACATTCAAAGCAGAAGTATTGGTGAAGTTCGACTGTGGGTCAAGCGAATGCGATTGCCTGCATCCAGTGCTTGAACAATTTGCCGGCCGATGACACCTGGCTGCATCAGATCCGGGATTCCTGTATTGCCAGTGTATACCAGGCAATCAGGGAACACATTCCCAGTATGCTCAATACTATTGCGAGCGGTATTTGTGTGCGGGCATGCAGCAAGGCCATAAACGCACTAGCCAGGGATGCTCCCAATACTTGTATAAATCCGTATAGTGCGCCCGCTGATCCTGACATGGTTGGAAATGGATGAAATGCCCCAGCGAATGCATTGGAAAAAGTAAAACCGACTCCCAGAGAAAGTATGGCAACCGGCAGCATAATGACAAACGTATTCAGGAATCCAGCAATGCCTAGAGCCAGCATGAGTAGTCCGCTGATCAGGATTAAAATGCTTCCTGCAGCCACCATGGCAGCAATTCCCAGCTTTAATACCAGTCTTGCGTTGATATAGGTGCTAACAAAAAAAGAGCACGCTACCAGAAATGAAAGCCAGCCAAATTCAACAGGGGAAAGCCCCACAACATTTTGCATCAGAAAGGGTGCAACAGTCATGTAGGCAATCAATCCGGCATAAGCAAAACATGAACATAATGTATAACCAACAAACGTTCTGCTTGCCAGCACAGTACGATAATTTCCTAGCATGGTATTCAGTCTGGTTGCCTGCGGATTAAGGTGATGATTGGTTTCAGGCAGCATTTTCAAGATAAGAAATAATGTTAATCCTGAGTAAAGGAACAAAAAGACAAAATTGGCGCGCCAGCCTGAATAATGCTGGATATAGCCGCCCAGGGCTGGAGCGGACGCGACCACAAACACATTGATCATTCCAAGATGTGAGCCAAGCTTTGCCAATTGTCCACCAGATAAATAATCACGCAGCAAGGGTCTTCCTACCGAACTGCATGCGCCCATGCCCATGCCTTGGATGAAGCGGCCAGTTATGATAAGGCTTGCTGTACCTGAAAACAGGCAAAGCAGGCTGCCCAGCATGCACATGATAATGCCATTCAGGATAGGTGGTTTACGGCCTACGCGGTCCGATAATGGACCATAATATAAATGTGACAGGCTGAATCCCAGCATGTAAATCGACATGGTAAGCTGCATGGTGTTGCTGTCTGTACCCAGTGATTTTGCAATGTATGGCAGTGAAGGCGTATACATGTCAGCAGTCACCTGTGCCAGCGAAGTGAACATGATAATGACGATGAAAATGGTGCGTGTCAGTCTGTTTTTATTTTCAGATAGTTCTATAGGGTGCATGAATAAACCTCGTTATTTTTATTTTATCAAGAAAGAATCTGTCATGGGAAATGACAAGTAGCGCTCCCTGATAGTTATTTAATGCAGTTTCAATACTATGGATGCTTTCCAGATCAAGATGATTAGTGGGCTCGTCAAGAATTAACAATAGCGGTGGATGTTTGGACATGAGAGCGCAGGCAAGCTCAGCGCGTAGTTTTTCTCCACCGCTCAGGTGCTTGACTATTTGATGCGCTGCTGTATTCCTGAACAGGAATTTTGCCAATGCAGCGTGTGCCTCGTTGATGTTCACCTCCGGATTGAGTAGTAAAAAATTATCCAGAACTGATAAATCCGGTTTAAGCGTCGATGCGCGCTGGTCGAGATAACTCACATGCGTTGTGCCAAGGCTAACCATGCCGGACGATGGTGTGAGGCTGCCTAATATGAGTTTGACTAGTGTTGTCTTGCCGCTGCCGTTATCGCCTGTTAATGCTATTCGTTCAGGACCAGCCAGTATCAAGTCAAAGCCCTCAATAATAGGACGCTGACCAGGGTAGGCAAACGTGAGATGTTGAATATCTATAATCATTTTGCCATTCGGGACATGCGTTGCTGGAAGGGAGACATGAATGTCTTGTATGATTTCAATTTTGGATTTTGCTTCTTCCAGGTTTTTTTCAGCTCTGTCTATCATGTTTTCGTTTTGTTTTACCAGTCGGTTTTGTGTTCTCTCACTGCGTCCTTTTTGGGAATTTGCAAACATTTTATCAATCTTCCCGGAGACAAATAATTTTCTGCCCCGGGAGCGTTTTTGTTCACTGCGTTCCCTCGTGGTTTGTACTGACTGCCTGGTGTTATCCAGTGCTTTTTTGGCATCAAATAATTCGCGCTCAGCGGCGTCTTGCAGTAATTTTTTTTGTTCAAGATAGTCATCATAATTACCGCCATAGATATTCGCTCCCAGGGCAGTCAGCTCTACTATCTGGTTCATCAGGTTGAGGAGATTCCTGTCATGGCTGATCACCAGGAGCCCCTTGTTCCAGGATAAAATTGCTTCATAAAGCATATTTCGTGCTGATACATCGAGATTGTTGGTTGGCTCATCCAGCAGAATGATGTCTGCCTCGGAAAGAAAAACCCTAGCCAGCAGCAGACGTGTCAATTCACCGCCGCTCAAACCGCTGGCTGGCCTATCCAGCTGAATGTGTCCCAGTCCGAAGGCAGATAACTGATGGTGGATGCGCTCTGTGACTGTCCAGTCATCGCCTATGATTTGAAAATCTTCTTCTGCGATACTGCCGCGCATGATACGTGATAAGGCATCAGTTTTATTCCGGATGCCAAGCACTGCGGCGACAGTGTCAAAACCAGACAAGAGTAATTCCTGAGGGCTGTAAGCCAGGCTCCCCCGGACTTGTATGGAACCAGCATCGGGCTTGCTTTCTCCGGTAATCAGCCGGAACAGGGTGGATTTGCCAATACCGTTACGACCAACCAGTCCAGTCTTTCCACTGCCCAGATTCAGTGACAATGATTTGAATAATGGCTTGTCTGCGGTTACCGAATGATGAATTTGATGAATAAGAATTTGAGGCTGTGAATGCGTCATATAAAAGCTCTCCGGGTAGAAAAAAACAACCTTTAACAGCAAAGTTAAAAGTCACCGAAAGAAAGCTTTAATTGCGCATGCCTGAAAATACCTCGTTGAACGGAAGGCTTATGTTAACAAAATATATTCGGTATAATCAAGAAATTCAGTGGGCCTCTAGGTAAAAATCTATAAATTTCAATGAGGTAGACATGCTGCGGCAGCAAATTACGACTAAACAGATAGTGATGGAATCCCGGTTTGCCATCCAGAGATATGATGAGATGTGTAAACAGTTCTGGGCGGAAGCGGGCGCGGCAGGTATAAATCGTAGAGCCAGATTTCAGCAGCTGCTGGAAACAATAGAGAAAAATCAGTATACACCTGTGGAAGCACTGATAACGGTTTATGATTTTGTTCTTAACGAAGATGTAACCAGCAGGCTGAGAAATACGATTCGAGACGGATTATACTGTCTCCTGGGCATTTCTTTCCCTCAATATGAAAGCAGCATCTATCGCACAGCATCCAGGATCATGGAAGCTGAGGAGCAGCTGCACTCCGTCATGAAGAACATCAAGAGCGAGGCTGGCTTTGTTGCTGATAACGATATCATGTTGAAGTCCATGCAAAGTCAAAGTTCCCAATAACCAGTGAACCTCTCATCATCAGGGATACGATGCAACGGATAATCATTGTTGGCGCTCACTGAAGTTGTTATAATTTTTTACACTATTTTTGTTATAACATTAAATCGAACAACCTTATGCTTCCTGAACTACGCGTCTCCGCATTACAAAATAAGAGTGTGTATATTTCCTGTGTTGTGCCTGTTTTTAATGAAGAAGCAGTGATCAGTCTGTTTGTGGAAAAACTGCAAGCCACGCTGCGTGAATTGACCAATCAATTTGAAATCATTGTCGTGGATGATGGCAGCCGGGATCACACCGTGGACAAGATCAGGCAGTTACCCAAAGACTATCAAGTCAAACTGCTTGGATTGTCGCGTAATTTCGGCAAGGAAATTGCGTTAACGGCTGGTATTGAACACAGTTCTGGTGATGTGGTGATTTTGCTGGATGCTGATTTTCAGCACCCTGTGGAAATGCTTCCGGAATTTATGCAGAAATGGGCGCAAGGGTATGACATGGTCTATGGCATGCGTAAGGACCGTGAGTCTGAGTCATATATCAAGCGTAGTTTCGCCCATCTGTTTTATTGGGTCATGCAAAAAATCACTAAAATCGATATTCCGAATAATGCGGGTGATTTTCGCCTGATGGATAAAAAAATTATTGGTGCACTGAAAGCCTTTCCTGAACGTACGCGTTTTATGAAAGGCTTGTATGCCTGGGTAGGATACAAGGCAGTCGGTATTCCATTTGAAGTCCGGGAACGTGCTGCGGGCAAGACATCATGGCGGTTTTCGAAACTGACGGAGCTCGCGATCACAGGGATTACTTCATTCTCTGATGTTCCGCTGCGTGTATGGGGTTTTATCGGCTTTTTGATTTCATTGGTATCGCTCATCTATGCAATATATATCGTGACAGTAACACTGCTCTTTGGTGCGGATCTTCCCGGTTTCCCCACGCTGGTTGTTGCCATCATGTTTTTAGGCGGTATCCAGTTATTGTCTATTGGCATATTGGGAGAATACATCGCGCGGATTTTTACTGAAGTCAAGCAGCGGCCTAAATATCTGCTGCAGGTTAAAGATGGCTTTAATGAATAAATTCGGTGAAAAGCTAGCTTCCTGTTTTCCTCTGTTATTTCAGATTTTCCGGTTTGGGATTGTCGGTATCGCGGCTGCGTTCATTCACTTTTCGACGGTTGTTCTTCTGGTTCAGGGTTGGGCGTGCGCGCCCTTGATGGCGAATATTTTCGGCTTTGCTGTCTCATTTCAGCTGAGCTACTGGGGACATCGGTTATGGACTTTTAACGACACTGTCTCGCTGCATCGCGTGGCATTTACAAGGCTGCTGGTTGTGCAGGCATTGAATTTTGCCGCGAATGAATTATTGTTCTATATCTTTCTGTCACTCAACCTGCCGTATCAAATTGCTCTGATTATTGTGCTGACCGTCTTGCCTGTGTTTACATTTATCTCTAGCAAGGTGTGGGTATTCAGGTAAGCACGGCCGCCATGGATAGCAGTGTTGGTTTGTTGCTCAACAGAAAGATATCATTGTTGACGCCCAGTATGTAGTAACTTGTGGCATGCTTTTTGAATTGATCCAAATAATTCTCATTCAGGAAAACAAAAACCCGATTGCTGCTGTTCCAGCGCTTCCAGAATTTATCTTCATCAATCAGCCAGTCATCCGTTTTTTGGAATGACATGCCATACCATAATTCCCGCATCCAGTTGTCCCGATACTGGATTTTTGGCGAATTCCAGTTGGCGACGATGGTGACGCGTCTTTCCAGGTAAAGCGGTACATCCTGGTAATACTTGAAATAGGTGATGACTTCATCCTGGGGTTTGATAATGGCTTTCAATTCAGTTACCAAGGGTTTTGCTGACGTCTGGTTCAGGTGTTCCGCGCCCATGGTAAGTGTCAACAAGAAGATGGAGCTGCAGGCTGCGCACACAGCAAATAATGGCAGAAGCTGTTTTTGTCTGAGGCAAAGCAGCGAAGCAAGCGAGCCAATGATGTAAACGACGGCAATAGCAACACGATAGGGAGTAAAGCCTGGCGGCAGTTCAAGTAATTGGTGCTGCGGCATCGTGAGTAAAACCGTAGAGATGAACACTCCGATCACAATGAAATTGATAATGGCCCAGTGAATAGGCCGTTGCCGCGCATTTTTCCAAACGAGAGAGAGATAATGGCCTGTCAGCAAGGCCAGTGCTGGAAACACTGGTAAAATATAGCTGATGGTCTTGGAACGCGGGATGGAGAAAAACAGGAAAATAATTGTCAGCCATAATAATAAAAACAGCTCAACCGGATGCTCCTCGCGTGCTTGCCAGGTGCGGCGAATGGAATGATGCAGCGCTTGCACCAGGAAGCTGGTCCAGGGAAAAAAACCTGTCAGTACGATTGGCAGATAAAACCAGAAAGGAGTGGGGTTATTAAATTCGGCCGCGGAGAGAAAACGTGTTACCTGCTGGGTGACAAAAAAATAGTGCAAGAATTCCGGGTTGGCTTTTTGTACCAGTATATACCAGGGAGTTACAATGGCGATAAAAAGCAGAAGGCCGGGAACGAGATGAATTCGTTTTAATACATCCCAACGCCAGAGAAGGATAATCCACATACCAGAAATCATGGCGGGGAAGGCGACAGCGATCAGACCCTTGGTCAGGAAAGCCAAGGCTGCGGACAGATACGCGGTAAAGAAGAAATAATGACGGGCGTTGGTTTTGCTTTGGAACCCCGTAATGAGAAAAAGCAGTGTGCAGGTAATCAATACCGCCACTTCCAGGTCAAGATTGGCATAATGGGCACCGCCAAAATAAAGCGGTGTGGTTGCCAGGATAACGGCTGAAATAATGCCAGTCCGGCGATCAAACAAATGTCTGCCGCAAACATAGGTAACGATGCAGCCAAGCACACCCAGCAACACCGGAAACAGACGTAATGCCCATTCCTTGATGCCGAATATATGAATGGAAGCGGCTTGCAGCCAGTAATACAAAATTGGCTTGTCGAGAAAAGCCACTCCATCGACGCGTGGAGTGATATAATCTCCAGTTGCAATCATTTCGCGCGCTACTTCTGAATACCGGCCTTCATCAGGTGTGAACAAGGAGTAGCTGCCTAGCCAGAGTAAATAAAATGCCAGGATAATGAATGCCAGGCTTACTATGTCTGTTAACCAGCTCTGCCGCGCTATGGGAGTATTTTTCGATAACACTTGTTGATTCTCATTGATTATTTTAAGCTTCTGAGCCATGAAGAAAAGCATTGTACTTTGTGCCGATGATTATGGGCAAGTTCCAGCGATATCCCGGGGCATTATAAGCCTGATCAAGCAGAGCCGGCTGTCTGCTGCAAGCTGCATGGTCAACACATCCTGGTGGAGTGAGCATGCTGTATGGCTAGCGCCCTATCAAGGGAAAATCAACATCGGGCTGCATTTTAATTTGACCGAAGGCATGGCGCTTTCCAGCGAATATCAGCAAGCCTATGGTGCTGCGTTCATGCCACTGTCCAGGCTGTTATGGAAAGCAGCACTGCGTAAACTGGACAGGAAAATAATCGAGGCAGAATGTCATGCCCAGATTGACAGATTTGAACATGCCCTCGGTTTTTTGCCGGTATTTCTCGACGGACATCAGCATATACATCAATTTCCTGTTATCCGGGAGGCGGTTATCAACGTCTACAGGCAGCGTCTGGAAGCACGGAATACTTACATACGTCTGGTCACGGTCAGGTTCCGGCTTGGGGATGTGATAGGGAATGTAAAAAAAATCATCATCCATGTAGCTGGCACACAGGCATTCAGAGAGCTGCTTGAAAAGCATAAAATAAAATATAATCAAACATTTAATGGAATATATTCATTTGCTCACGCAAATCGGTATCCGTTGCTGTTTCCACGCTTTCTGGCTGAAATTGGTGACCGTGGAATCATTATGTGCCATCCGGGACTTGAATCCCCACAGACCGATGATCTAATTGCTGATGCGCGATATGCTGAATACCAATATCTGGCTGGCGAGCGGTTTGTCATGGATTGTGAACGCGCCGGGGTGCGGTTAAGTACCATGTGACAAAACTGTCAGCGGGATGTCTGGGAATGTCTTGTTTGCATGATTCGTACCGGGCGACTAATTTAGCTTAAAAAATAAACATTTTCTTTTATATTAACAGGCTATCACAGCAAGTCTTGATCTCAAGGCTTTAATTGTCCTCATAATCTGTTATACTTGAATATCATCAGTGTGTCCTGCCTTAAGGTTTTATCCCCTCGGTAAGATATCTCGGATGTAGGTTATTTGTTTAATTAGTAAAGGTAAAAAGTATGTCAGCAGCTCGTGAAAACGGAACCGTAAAATGGTTCAACAACAGCAAAGGTTATGGCTTTATTCAGCGCGATCAAGGTGGAGATGTGTTTGTTCACTACAGAGCAATTCGTGGTGACGGCTATCGCACACTTGAAGAAGGAATGCGAGTATCATTCCTCGTTACGCAAGGCCAAAAAGGTCTTCAAGCAGAAGATGTTTCTGTTGAAAAGTAACAACGAATAATTCTTCAGGATCAATGCCGTCCGAGCTTGTTTGAGTCTGGGCGGCATTTTCTTTTCAGGGTAGAGGCTTTTTAAGGGATTTTCTGCCACTGGTTCTTTTTGTGTGTTTTTTCTTTCGTAAAATCTAATTTTTTCCCTGAATTATCAAGTTGTGTGATTCATCCTGGATTGCAGACAATGTTTGTCCATGCAGGTCGGGAAGGAAATCCTGGCATGACATTTTTGCGAATATGTATATAATTCTCGCTCTATGAAATCAGATGAGAGAAGAATGTCTTGCCAAAATTAGCTGAACTTGAAAAAAAGCTATTGCATTACACTGGAAAGGCGATTGCTGATTATAACATGATCCAAAATGGTGATCGTGTGATGGTCTGCATTTCCGGGGGTAAGGATTCATTTACCATGATGCGTATCCTGCAGCTTTTACAGCAACGCGCCAATGTGGAATTTGAATTGTTTGCATTTACCCTGGATCAGGCACAACCAGGCTGGAATGATGCAGGTTTGCGCGCCTGGCTTGAAGATCATAAGGTCAGATATGAAATATTGACACGTGATACTTATTCCATTGTTAAAGAGAAGATTCCCGAAGGCCAGACTTATTGTTCTCTCTGTTCCCGGTTACGCCGCGGAATTATCTATCGCTATGCCGAAGAAAAAGGGTTTACCAAAATTGCCCTTGGACACCATCGTGATGATTTGATTCGAACATTGCTAATGTCTATTCTGTACAATGGTGAAATCCGATCCATGCCTCCCAAGCTGTTGAGTGATAACAAGAAAAATATTATTATCCGTCCTCTCGCCTATTGTCAGGAGAATGATATAGCTGAATATGCCAAAGCCATGGAGTTTCCGATCATTCCCTGTAATCTTTGTGGTTCCCAGGAAAACCTGATGCGCAAGAAGGTCAAGAATCTTATTGACCAATTGGCTCAGGAGAATCCAAAGGTTCCAAGTAATATTTTGCATGCGTTAAGCAGTATCAAACCTAGCCAGTTAATGGATAAAAAATTCTGGGATTTTAAAAATCTTGAGAAACAGCGGGGGCTTGAATTCACAGGCCTGCCTCTTGATGAAATGGAAGCCATGTTTGGATGATTAATCAATTCAATTACTTATGCATACTGCTTAAGCCAGAGCTTTATTGGCATTATTTGCGGGGATAATCATAATGCGAGTCTTGTTTTTATTTCCGCGGCCACTCGATGCCAGGACTTCAGGAGGTGTGGCTGAATTTTTGTATTCGCTCACACCCTTGTTAAATGACCTGGATGTGGAACCAGTCATTTATGCGGGAGACAAGGCGCTTAGTAAATTGACAGGGCCAGTTTCCCTCCCGGGAAAGGTGAGTGTCTATAGCGGTCCTTTCCTTAAGCCGGGTTGGTTTGTTTCCAGACGACGGCTGGCGCCAGTATTAGAATTATGCCGCCAGACCAAAATTGATGTCGTGCATGCTCAGGGTACTTATACGGCTGGATTTCTGGCCATGCAAATCCGCAAGCAATTGCATATACCTTATGTTGTTACCAGCCATAACGATATCCTGGAAACAAATTCAAGGCGGATGAAACGCTGGAATGTAAAGCAGCGTTGCCGCAATGTATTGAAACACGCATCCATCGTGACACATCTTACCTCCATTATGGAGGATGCTTCGCACCGTTTGCTGGATACGCGAGAGAAAAGTGTGACCATTGGCAATGGCATTGATTGTTCGGCATGGCAAGCCTATGCCGGATTGCCAGAGCAGGATTATCTGTTAGGCATTGGGCGTCTCGAGCGCGGAAAAGGTTTTCATATCCTGCTCGATATGTATCCTGAATTGCTTGCCCGGGGGGTGACAACGTCTCTTGTTATCGCAGGCAAAGGCAATGCGGAAAAAGAATTACACGATCAGGCAAGAAAATTGGGATTGAATCTGATAACGGATTTTTCTGATTATTCACAAATTCCGGAAAAGAGCGTCATTTTCACCGGGTATGTCAGAGGCGAAGCCAAGCAGCGTTTAATAGCGCAGAGCAAGTGTATTCTTTTCCCCACCCAGCCAAGCTTATGGGAAGAGGCATTTAGTATTGCCCAGTTGGAAGCAATGGCGGCGGGTAAGGCCATGATTGCCAGTGATACGGCAGCAACGCGTTATCTCCAATCCTCGGGATTGCAAGCGCTTGTGGTTGAACCTGAAAATGTCAATGCCTGGGCTAGTCAGGCATTATTATTACTCAGGGATAACGACCTGCGCAGGCAGTCAGGAATGGCAAATCTGCGTGCGGTATTCCAATTCGACTGGCGTCCAATAGCAAGGCAGTATCGCGATGTGTATGCTCGGGCATCGCGTTCTTAATGCCAGGCTTGAGACATATAATTTCTGTTGTTGCGAAATTGGTTCTGACAAGCCCGCTTGTCGGGCTTGTCATGATCAATGGAGATAACGAAGAAAAATCCTGAAGGCTGAAAATTTATAAACCTTGTGTTTCTGCGGCTATTTCATTTTTTGCCTGGTTAGAGCGTGCAGCTTCATCAGCAATATCTTTCATATTAATGTTTTTTCTTTCCTGAGTCAGCCGGGCTACCACGGGTATGAAAACAAACAACAGAATACCTGCGGCTATTGCACTCCAACCCAGAATGCCGAATGTATGGCTGTAGCTGGCATTCGTCAGCAGGGGATCGACAGATTCGGTTGAGCCAAGAGCAATTTTTGAGAATTGATCGGACAGGATGGCGGCGATTCCGGTAACCATCATCCACATGCCCATCATCAGGCCGCGCAAGCGCAGCGGTGCCAGTTGTCCCACCATGGCGTAACCAATAGGAGAAATAAAAAGTTCACCCACGCTTTGCAGAACGTAGCTTGCGAATACCCAGTTAAAATTGGTGTACCCTTGTGCGTCAGCGAGGCTGATACCCACGGGCAGGATTGCAAATGCAATTCCTATCAGCAGCAGGGCAAGCGAAAACTGGAATGGAATACTGACATTGATGCCGCGTTCACGCATGTGTGTGAATACGACGCTTAACAGGGGTCCGCCCAGGATAATCACGACTGTATTTATGTTCTGTATCCATTGTGGTGCGATGAGTATGCCAAGGAAGTGACGATCGACATTTCGCTCAATAAACAGGTTTAAACCCATAGGTGCAAGTTGATACAGCGCCCAGAAAATCAGGGAAGATAGGGCGAGAATAATATATCCCCACATCTTGTTTCTTTCAGTTTGTCCCGGCTGTTTGAGAGCGAGAATGGTTATCAGCGCCAGCATGGACGCGCCAATGACCAGAATGAGCTGATTACAGAAGGTGGTATGTTGTAATAGGCCTCTTAAGGCAAATACCAGTGCAATTACCAGACCAAGGCCAAGCAGCCGGGCGGATTTCTGTGCAGCAGGCTTGAGATCTATGAATGTGGTATCCCGGTCTTTCAGGAGTTTCCAGTTGTAGAATGTCAGAGCTAGAGCAATCAGATTGCCAAATGCGCTGAGAAGAAAGAGTTCACGATAGGCCTGATTCAAATGGAAATAACCGCCAATGCTAAAGCCAATAAAGAACCCTATGTTCATGCCGCTATAATTCCAGAGAAATGCTGACTCGCGGCGTTTATCATCTGGTTCAAACAATTGGGTCACCATGCAGTTAATACAGGTGACATTCAGTCCGCTGCCACCTAGAAATGCAGCGAGCCCCCAAAGTAAATAAGAAGTATCAGGAACAGAAATCAGCAGACATCCAGCAATCTGTGAAACCATGCCAAGACCAAACAGGCTGCGGTAACTGAGATACCGCCCGCCAACGTATCCGCCCAGCAGGTGAAGAAAGTAATTCAAGGCGATGAATGAACCTGTAATGCTGGTGGCCAGGGTGTCGTTCATATGCAAGCCCTTGGTTGCATACAGGATCAGTGTCGAATACAGGACGCTAAAGCTCAGAGTCGAAAAGATTTGTATGAGAAAGAGAGCGCCGGCACCAGTTGGCATGACATCCTGATATTTTTGCAAAAGAGTTTTCTTGACTCGTGTTTGACTCATGAGTTCTGTCTCCACATACGGATTTATTAATGTTCAACCGTTTTCATTGCCTGAGCATCAGAACCGTTGCGGCTCTACGTATTTTGGCAGGAGTAGCGCTCTAGCAATGAGTTAGCCTCAGTATCAAATTGCTTTAATAGAGACGGTAAATTATCCATTATATTGCTTTTAAGCGCGGTTTCAAGGTGTGCAACCACCGATTTTAACCGCGGCAGTCCGCAATAACATAACGCGCCGTGCAGTTTATGCACTCGCCGCAACATTTCAGGGTAGTTTTGATCTTCGAAGTGCTGCTTTATGGAGATAAGGTCGCAAGGCAGGCTTCTGGTCAGGAGATTGAGCATTTCTTCAGCCAGCGCTCTATTGCCCCCAGCCAGTTTGACTGCCTGTTCCCAATCAATGACGGGAAGTTGATCTAGTTCCATATTTTCCTCTTTACATTTTTTCGAATACAGCCATTGCCTCTATGTGTGCAGTATGTGGGAACATATTCATTATTCCTGCCTGCTGCAACTGATATCCATATTGATGAACTAATTCACCTGCGTCACGCGCCAAAGTCGCCGGATTGCATGAGACATAAACTATTTTTTTTGCAGTAAATCGATTGAAGTACGGCAAGATCTCTTTTGCGCCCGCACGTGGGGGGTCTAATAAAATCTTGTTATAAGTGCCATTCATCCACGGTGCGTGACTTGCTGGCTCCATGAGGTTGGCAGCGTGGAAGACAGCATTGTTGATTGCATTGAACCGGGCATTTTGTCCTGCCCGCTCAACCATGTCGGCTCCCCCTTCTATGCCAGTGACCAGCTTCGCATGCCGGGCTATGGGCAGGGTAAAGTTGCCGATACCGCAGAACAGATCGAGAACAGTATCTTCCGTCTGCAAGTCTAGCATCTGTATGGCCTGCTTGACCATTAATCGATTCATTTCCAGATTAATCTGAGTAAAGTCAAGAGGATGAAACAGGAATTCCAGTCCGTAATCCGGCAGTGTGTAGGTCAGTCTGTCTAGTTCATCATGCGGCCAAAGCTTGGATATGGGCGCAGGGGGGTTGGGTTGCAGATAAATGTGAAAATGATACTCGTGTCCAAACTGGATGAGTTTGTCCTTGTCGGAATCTGCAAGTGGTTCAAGATGGCGGAAAACCAGGGCGGCATCATGATCGCCAATAGCGACCTCAACCTGGGGAATTGAGCGGTATTGCTCCAGTGACGCAATGACGCTGCTCAATTCTGACAAGCGCTGCCCTACAAGAGGATGAAGTACGGTGCAACTTTCCAGCTCGGCGAGATAGTTGCTGGATTTTTCCCGGAAACCTACCAGCAGTTTGTCTTTCTTGATGACATATTTGACCCCAAGACGCGCCTTGCGCCGATATCCTGTTGATTGCGCCTGAAGGGGTGGAATAATGGTTTCAGGTACCACCTTGCCAAAATGTTTCAACTGGTCAAGCAGCGTTTGCTGCTTGAGCTGCAGTTGTGACGCGATGCTCATGTGCTGGAGATTGCAACCGCCGCATATCCCGAAATGGATACATGGCGGAGTGACGCGCTCTGATGTGCCTGCGATGACTTCAAGCATTTCTGCGTCAAGGTAGCTGCTGCGTTTTTGCTTGATCTTGAATGTAACTGTTTCCCCGGGCAGTGCACCGCTCACGAAAGTTGTTTTGCAGTTAACTGTGGCTATGCCGCGACCGTCATGACTCAATGCATGGATGGTGGCAGTAGCAGATTCTTTTTCTTTGTCAAGTTTTACATTTTGATTCATATTGATGACAATATAACTATAAGTGAAAGCTTAAGTTCGAATGTAGTATTTTCAAGGGCTAAGACTATATAATGATTGATAAAAAAATACAAACGTGCTCAAAATTTGAAATGTCTCAAAAGTTACCTATACTATAAAAAAGGGTAAATAAACGAGTGTTTTCGCAGGGAATAGATCCAAAACCTTTCAGTGATGATATTAGGAAACGCGATTGTAGCGTGGTGTGCAAGTCCTCAGTTTGGAGGAAAGCCTAAAGCGCTCTGAGGTTTCCAAAAAATGGTACAGCGGGTTTTTTGTGACATTCCTTCGAAAACACTCTTTTATTTATCCGATACTTATCCGATGTTATTTGCGATCTTTTAGCCTTTTAGGCTTTTTTTTGCCTGCCTATGTGCGCTGATTCATGACGCTGAATTGCTTCCTGATATTTTATATGCCGGCACTTCATTTTTCATTTCTGGATAATTTCTCTCATGCTCTTGACAGGATAAGAGTTTGTGGATAATAGAATAATTCATCCCTATAAAATTCCGGAATAATAAAATATATGTCTAACCCTATCATTGAGCGTGAACTTTCATATGGTGCTCATAATTATGAACCATTGCCCGTTGTGCTTGTGCGCGGTGAGGGTGTCCATGTCTGGGATGATGCAGGAAACCGCTATATTGACATGATGAGCGCATATTCCGCTGTCAGTCATGGACACTGTCATCCACGTCTGGTTCGGGTGCTCCAGGAACAGGCCGGTAAACTGAATATTGTTTCCAGGGCGTTTTATACCGATAAACTGGGTGTGTTTCTCAAAAAGGTTTGCGATCTGACCGGGTTCCAGAGCGCCTTGCCTATGAATACCGGTGCAGAGGCAGTCGAGACCGCGCTCAAGGCAGCGCGCAAATGGGCATATACATGCAAGGGTGTGCCAAAGGACAAGGCAGAAATCATCGCTTGCGCGGGCAATTTTCATGGCAGGACCATTACGATTGTCGGCATGTCCACGGTTCCGCAGTATAAAGCGGGATTTGGTCCGTTTCCTGAAGGATTCAAGGTGATTCCATACGGCGATGCAGCCCAGCTGGAAAATGCCATCACATCCAACACGGCTGCATTTCTAGTTGAGCCAATTATTGGCGAAGGCGGGATTGTGGTGCCGCCTGCCGGCTATCTCAAGGCGTGTGCTGAAATATGTAAAAAACATAATGTCCTGATGATTTGTGATGAAATCCAGACAGGCCTGGGAAGAACCGGCAAACTGCTGGCTTTTCAGCATGAAGGTATCAAACCTGACGCCGTTGTGTTAGGCAAGGCATTAGGCGGAGGCTTGCTGCCAGTTTCATTATTCTTAAGCAGCAAGGAAGTCATGAGTGTGTTCACGCCGGGGGATCATGGAAGCACATTTGGAGGCAATCCACTGGCTGCGGCAGTTGGTAATGCAGCGCTGGATGTATTGATAGAAGAAAAGCTGATCGAGCGGGCGGAAAAAACGGGTGCGTATTTTCAGCAGCAGTTGAAGGGTATTCCTTCGAAACTGATAAAAGATGTACGCGGGAAGGGGCTGCTGATCGGGCTTGAAATCGATGAGAGTTATCCAGCTCACGATATTTGTCTCAAGCTGCTGAAACATGGAATTTTAACCAAGGAAACGCATCATACCGTGATACGCTTCGCACCGCCGCTGATTATCTCTGAAGAACAGATTGATGCTGCAGTAAAATCCTTGCAGGAAGTATTCGCGGATATCGAAGCGGAAATGAAAGTGAAGCAATAACTCATCAATACGGCGGACAAGGAGCGCCTGTCCGCCATCTATGTGTACCTCGCAGAAATTGGAGTATTCATGCTAAACCACATTAAAAACAATTCATTCATGTTTTGCATTGCATGCCTGGTCAGTATCGGCGGAATTTTATATGGCTATGATGTTGGTGTGATATCTGGCGCGTTATTGTTTATCAAAAATACTATTCCCATGACCGATACACAAATGGGGATTATTGTTGGTGCTGTCCTAGGCGGGGGGCTGCTAGGTACGTTGCTCGCAGGGCCGGTCGGGGATTATTATGGCAGACGCATTCTCATCATGGGATCCAGCCTGGTTTTTATTCTTGGGGTTTGTCTTGTATTGCTTGCCCATTCATTCGTGACCATCCTGTGTGCGCGATTACTTCTTGGTGTGGGGGTGGGCGTCGTCGCGGTCGCAGTCCCGCTTTATGTGGCAGAAATGGTGCCCGCGCATGACCGCGGTAAATATATGACGTTTTTTCAATTACTGCTCACATTCGGAATTGTGCTCGCGTATTTCGTGGATCTGATTTTTACGCCATCCGGAAACTGGCGGGCAATGTTTGCCGTTGTGATAGTGCCGGCGCTGGTTTTATTTCTGGGTATGCTTTTCCTTCCTGAAACACCGCGCTGGCTCGTGGCAAATAAGCAGGAACAGCGCGCGCGTCAAATCTTGCAACGCATACGCAAATCAGCCACTGAAGCGGAAACGGATATTCAATTGATACAGGAAAGTCTGCATCAGACAGAAGGATCCTGGCGTGAATTGCTTTCCCGTCCATTCTGGCTGCCTACTTTTGCGGCTGTCGCGATTGCCATTTTCAATCAATTGACCGGCATTAATTCCTTTCTGCAATATGCGCCGCTGATTTTGAAAAATGCAGGCATAGGCTCTGATCTTGTCACCATGATAGGTTCAGCTGGAATTGGCGTGCTCAATTTCCTCTGCACCATCATTGCCATCTTGTTCATCGATACACTGGGCCGGCGTCCGTTATTAATTGCCGGCGTGACAGGGGTGATGATCTCTGAAATTTATTTAGGTGCAATCCAGTATGCAGGGTTGAGTCAAGCGGCCATCGGTATTTTGTCGCTGATAGGCTTGTTTGCCTTTATCGTCTCATTCGCGATTGGGCCAGGGGTGGTTGTCTGGCTGGCCATCTCTGAACTCTTTCCAACACGTGTGCGCGGAAAAGGGATTGCGCTATGTCTCTTCTTCAACTCGCTTGCATCAACCCTGCTGGCGACCTTTTTCCTGCCAATATCGCAGGCACTGGGTATGAGTCAAACCTATTGGCTGTTTGCGGCATTTACTTTTGTCTACTTGCTGGTTGCCTATTTTCTTTTGCCTGAAACTAAAACCAAATCCCTGGAAGAGATTCAGTTTCAGTTTCAGAAAAAACAGAAATTACTGACTGCGGAGGTTGTTGATGGATAGCGTGTTATACATAACGCCGTAAACCAGCAAGCCGAAGGGCAGTGTCCAGATGAGCCCAATTCCAAGTGGTATGGCGCTGATAATAATGATCAGCGTTTCGAGGAGAGTGATACCCACTATTCTCCAGAAGTTTGCCTTGCTCGCAGCGAAGGAAAGTTTCAGTGCTTCTATCGGTCCAGCTCCTTTGTCCAGGACATATCCCATGGATAGCATCATGCGTACACCAAGAATGATGACTGCAAGAATGCCAATAATGAAGAGAAGAATGGAAATAGCGAGCGTGCCGGTAGATGTGTCAGCTGCATTGATGAATATTCCGGCAAAAATAAGCACCATCGGGATAATCAAGATGATGACTTGTAACAGGTATAGCCCAATAATCCGGATGGTAATGCTGCTTTCAAATGTGCGAAACATCATGCGGTAGTTGATTGGTAAATCCTGCGCGCGGCGGATACCAAGGTACACCATGCCCATTTGCAGAAGAAATCCGATGACTTGCACGATGAACGCGATGCCTGGTTCTATGTTTGGCATGGCGTACTGAAAGATGCCATCGATTATGCCAAGGCAGAACATGATAACGAATAAAATGCCAAATCCGGCCCAGATGCTGCCTTTCGCCCCATAAACTTTGGACCAGGCCAGTTTGATTGTATCCATTACCGGTAACTTGTAAGTAGTGTCAGTCATGTTCTCATCCTTAAGTTATTTTTCACCAGAAAGCCATTTAGGGTCGACTTCAAACTCGTTTGCGATTTTTTGCAGGGTATCCTGATCAGGCAGTACGTGCCCCTCTAACAGTGTCCAGGCTGACTGTTTGGGAATATCTATCATTTTGCTGAGTATGACCGCACGCTCACGAATGGACGCTGGCGCATCCGTGTCATCCAGGCAGGCATTCAATCTTTCAGAAAAGAGTTTTGCACTCTGCGGCACGATCATCCTCCTTGGCATCGGCTTAGTTTGAGTATACTTAGGGACATCACAGGGAGCAATAATGAATAACCCTTTTATTTATAGATAGTTACATCCTGTTTGAGGGCGGGAGTGTGATTCTTTAATACTTATGACTGTAAAAACCTGCCGCAACCAGGGTATTTCGCAGCAGGACTGCAACTGTCATGGGACCGACACCGCCCGGAACGGGGGTGATCCAGGCTGCTCTTTCCCTCGCGGCAGCAAATTCAACATCGCCTGACAAGGTGCCATCATCCAGGCGGGTAATGCCTACATCGATGACGGTTGCTCCTTCCTTGACCCATTTCCCTTTGATGATCCCTGGTTTTCCAACAGCTGAAATCAGAATATCGGCCTGGCTGACAAAATAGGGCAGATCGTGGGTAAAGCGATGACATACTGTCACGGTTGATCCAGCAATGAGCAATTCCAGCGCCATGGGTCTGCCAACGATATTCGACGCACCGACAATGACGGCGTGTTTGCCTTTATACTGCTGCTGGATATGATCGAGAAGCAGCATGATGCCAAAGGGCGTGCATGGTCTTAACAGGGGGCGTCGCTGTGCCAGCCGGCCAAAGTTATACGGATGAAACCCATCCACATCTTTATGAGGTTCAATTCGCTCCAGTATGCGGTTCGCATGAATGTGTTTGGGCAGCGGCAGCTGCAGCAGGATGCCGTCGACATTTGTATCATGGTTCAGTTCATTTATCAGTTGGAGGAGGCTATGCTCATCAATGTCTGCCGGAAGATGATGGTAAAAGGATTGAATGCCTACCTGTTCACATGATTCACGTTTGTTTCTGACATAAATGCTGGAAGCCGGATCTTCGCCGACGAGGATGACTGCCAAACCGGGCCGTCTGTGGCCGGCAGCCAGTTTTTCCTGGATGATTGCCTGTATTTCAGACTTCAGTTGCGAGGCTACTGCTTTACCATCAATCAGATTTGCTGTCATGAAGATGAATTACTCCCGATCACTGCCAGTTAAAGTCACGGTAGCATAACATATTCATTTCGATTGTCATCCGAAGGGCGTTAGTCTCCTCGAGGAATCGGCTGTACAGGCATGGTGAAGTATCTTTCAATTCGGAGAATCAATATACTGAAGGAAGAAAATTCATAATGGTTTCATTTACAGGCAGGATTCCATGAAGAAAACCGCTCTGATCACCGGCGCATCGAAAGGAATTGGCAGAGAGCTCGCGGGTGAGTTTGCGAAAAACGGTTATTCGCTTATTTTGATCGCGCGTAACCTAGGCGAATTGCAACAGCTGCAAACGGAAGTTAAAGACAAATACGCATGCGATGCAAAAATCATGTCTGTTGATCTTTCCAGTCCTGAAAGTGCCAATCATATAATTGATGCATTTAAGGATGACATGCCTGAAGTGGAGGTGCTGGTAAACAATGCAGGATTTGGAATGAACAGAAGGTTTCTGGATATGCCTCTGTCGGAAAATTCATCCATGATAGAAGTGAATATCACGTCTCTCGTCAGGCTGACTTACCTTGTTTTGCCATACATGCTGCAGAAAAAACGCGGAAAAATTCTTAATGTCGCCTCGACGGCCGCCTTTGCGCCGGGACCAAACATGGCGGTCTATTATGCGAGCAAAGCGTTTGTTTTATCATTTTCGCGGGCGTTGAATGAGGAGTACAGCAGGCAGGGAGTTGTCATTTCCACGCTCTGTCCGGGGGTGACGAAAACGTCGTTTCAGGCGCGTGCCGGCATGGAAAATTCACTTCTTGCGAGTGGTATTTTGCCTGTCATGAAAGCGGAGAAAGTGGCTAAAATCGCATTCAAGGGGTTGTTGAAAAACAAGCGTGTCATTATACCCGGCATCATGAACAGGGTGACGGTGTTCTTGATGTGGCTTACGCCCGGCTGGTTACTGGCGAAGATTACCGGTGCGCTCGAAAAGCCGACAAGCAAATGACTGTTGGCCCGGACGTGGTTTCGTAAATCGTCATGGCAAGCCGTCCCCAGCTCAGAACTTTTGTCTATGTATTAATCATGTCTTAAGAGTTGTCACGTAGAATCTGCATTCAGGTAAAATGCACGAGATAAATATGATCAGATGCAACTCTGTCGATATCAGTGATGAACTGATTGTTGAGCGCTGGGAGCGTGGCGTCAGACTGGTTAGACCTGACCAGCATTGCCATCACAATGAATATTCCTGCACGGTATCCGCTATGCTGCGGCTGCCAGTCAACTTTTATTTCATGAATGGTGACAGTATTCTGATGAAGATCAATGAAAGAACGGCGCAAACATGCGGTTATGTTTCCAGACAGGATGCGATAGGCAAATCCGTACGTAATGTCTCCAAGAGAGCGACTGCGCAGTACATTATAAAAAATGATCGTGAAATTGTTTGCACTCAATCCTTCAAGGTGACGACAGAAACATATACACGTCTTGATGATGTCGATCTGACAGCGATATCCATCAAATTCCCCTGGTATGCCAATGAAAACCTTGTTGGTATCCTGGGCTGTTCTATTCTGATGGGTTATGACGATGCTGTTTTACTGACAGACGCCATTACGCTTCTGATGCAAACCGGGCTGCTTGCGCCGCCGCATCAGGCAACACATTTAATACTGCCGGGATGGCAATGCGATACGGTTTATTTCAATCAGCGTGAAGCGGATATCCTGTATCATCTGGTGCGTGGAAAAACTGCAAAAACCATAGCAAGAATAGTAGGGGTGTCGCATCGGACAGTTGAGCACAGGCTGGAGCAAATCAAGATTAAATTGGGCGTATCCTCGAAATCTGAGCTGATAGAAAAAGTGATCGATCAATTTATAACAAAAAACGGGCCGGAGGGTAGTTGATACCCTGTTAAACAAGGGTCTGGCACATTAATCTAAAAAACCTTATAAGAAAAAAATAACCAAGAATATGCAAATAATCGATAAATCCTTGCTTAACATACGTCAAGCCACGCTGGATGATATTCATTTTATTGCCGAGCTTAAAATTGATAATCCGCATATCGGGGAATATTCGCATCCAATGGATCGCATGATGAACGAATTATTTCTCCGTGAGTACAAAAGACGCTGGGAGAAAAAGCTGAATGAAGGAATGTGCACACTGATTATGTCTGCTAATGGCAGTATGGTTGGATTCATTAATTTCTCGGCTTGTGATGCGGCTGTGCCGGACAAGATTGCTGAAATTGACAGTATTTATATAATGCCCGAGATGCGCAGGCATGGACTGGGTAAATTGCTGTGCGAAGCGGCTTTGGCCAAAATCAGGAATGAGCAGATCCGGCAGGCAGTAGTGTGGATCATGGATGGGAGTGATGCGACCCGGCAATTCTTTCAGGCCATGGGCTTTTTGGCTACATCGGCAATCCGGGTGGATAAAATACGGGAAAACCTGACACTCAGGGAAATCCGCTACCAAATCTTGCTCGAAAGTACATAAATTTCCTATACCTATGACAAGACCATTGACGATTAGGGTGCCACTGAGTATCATCCGAACTCTAATTTTTTTGGCACAAGCCAAAGGAAAAGACGGGGTATAGCGCAGTCTGGTAGCGCGCCTGCTTTGGGAGCAGGATGTCGGGGGTTCAAATCCCTCTACCCCGAAAGAAAAGAGGCAGTGTTACTTACCAAATGCGCCCGTAGCTCAGTAGGATAGAGCATCGGCCTTCTAAGCCGAGGGTGGCAGGTTCGAGTCCTGCCGGGCGCGATTAGAGTATTTTTTGTTTCGCTGTGTTTTAATGTTTATCCGGTCATCCGGTTTTATTGTGTCATCCCTGCGAAAACAGGGACCTAGTACAAAATATGGTGGACGTAGCTCAGCTGGTAGAGCCCCGGATTGTGATTCCGGTTGTCGCGGGTTCGATCCCCGTCGTTCACCCCAAGTGTTCAGGTTGTTTATGGGTTAGATGGCATTTTGACCCATGCATCAATCAATTGTTGGGCCGCTAGCTCAGTTGGTAGAGCAGCTGACTCTTAATCAGCGGGTCGTAGGTTCGATCCCTACGCGGCCCATAAAATAAAGCGGGTCTTTCCCAATTAAGGGGGCGTCGTTTAAGAGCATAGCACTCTAACACGCAGTCTATAGTTTTCAAAATTCCGAAATCCATAAGCACGTCGCTGTATCAGTTTC